>JAHDIS010000036.1 GCA_020630695.1 Paracoccaceae bacterium
GCGCAGATGATCCCCGTGTTCCGCCCAAAGCCTGTTGAACAGGGCAGGCGCCTGTGCCGGGAAGCTGCGTTTTCGCAGATGAGAGATCAGCATCGCATTGAGGTAGCAGAGTTCCGAAAGGCCGGTGAGTTCCTTGCGCAACGCATGCCGTTTGCGGTGGTAGGAGGAGCGGAAGGGCGCGGCCTCAGCCGGATCGAGATCCGGATCTGCAACGATTTCCCGGCTGAGCGGCGTCAGGTCAATGTCTGCATCTGGCAAGGCTTCGCCGGGCGCATAGTCAAAGGCATCGCGCCGTCCCTCGTATTGGGACAGCACGGCCTTGATGCCTCCGGGGTAGGTCTGATCGCTGCTCATGGTTCAAAGAGTGGCGGTTTGCTGCGGCATGGGCAAGGCAAGCCTGAGGCAAGGTTATGAAATTGTGCGCCTGCGGCGCGCCGGTATTGCCTGATCCCGCCATGCAGGAACAGGCCGTTGGCGCCTGTGGCGGTTTTTTGCGGAAAGCCCACGCGGCGGTATTTTGGAAAGCTGGGAAGCGGGGGCTTCACAAGTCCGGCGGCTTGCGGCATTGGAGCGCCATGGTTGAGACGTCTTTTGAACTGAAAGCCCGCGACGGGCGCGCGAGAACCGGTGTGATCAACACGCCGCGTGGTGAAATCCGGACGCCGGCATTTATGCCCGTGGGCACGGCGGCGACTGTAAAGGGCATGTTGCCAGGCTCGGTGCGAGACACCGGCGCGGATATTCTGCTGGGCAACACCTATCATCTGATGTTGCGGCCGTCGGCGGAGCGCATCGCCCGTTTGGGTGGGCTGCATCGGTTCATGAATTGGGACCGCCCGATCCTCACAGACTCGGGCGGGTTTCAGGTGATGAGCCTTGCGGAGTTGCGCAAACTGACCGAGGAGGGCGTGACCTTTCGCAGCCACATCGATGGCTCCAAGCACATGCTCAGCCCGGAGCGGTCCATGGAGATCCAGAGATTGCTGGGCAGCGACATTGTTATGTGTTTCGACGAATGTCCTGCCTTGCCAGCCGACAAGGCCCGGATTGCAGACAGCATGCGTTTGTCGATGCGGTGGGCGCAGCGGTCACGTGACGCCTTTGGGGATCGTCCGGGGCACATGCTCTTTGGTATTCAGCAAGGCGGGTTGGAAGAGGATTTGCGCGCTGAGAGCGCCGAAGCCCTGCAATCGATTGGTTTTGATGGCTATGCGGTCGGCGGCTTGGCGGTGGGCGAAGGACAGGAAGCCATGTTCGGCTGTCTGGATTTCGCGCCGGAGCAGCTACCGCATGACAAGCCGCGTTACTTGATGGGTGTTGGCAAGCCCGACGACATCGTGGGGGCCGTGAAACGCGGCATCGACATGATGGATTGCGTTTTGCCATCCCGGTCCGGGCGGACAGGACAAGCCTGGACGCGTCGCGGACAGGTGAACATCAAGAATGCACGCCATGCTGACGACCCGCGCCCGCTGGACGAACACTGCACATGTCCGGCCTGCCGCAGCTATAGCCGGGCCTATCTGCATCATGTGTTTCGGTCAGGAGAGATGATCAGTGGTATGCTGCTGACTTGGCATAACCTGCATTACTATCAAGAACTTATGCAGGGTATGCGCGATGCAATCGCGCAGCAGAGCTTTGCGCAGTTCGAAGCAGATTTTCATGCACAGCGGCAGCAAGGCGATATTGAGCCGATCTGATCGATCTGATTGACGCTGTGAGGAACAGGCCGCCATTGGGGGAACCGTTCCTGTTGCGCGCCACCATTCGCCTCCTTGCTGTGACGAATGAAACGGCTGGATGGCGACGAAAAATGCCTGAAATTTTCAAACTTGCTCAGCGAAAGCCGAGAACCGTTAGAAACCTTGTTGATTTGTGGGCAACATCTGCTTGCACCCGGGGGGCGCAAACGTCATTCTGCCATGCAAGGAAAGCGGTGCCCGGTTGAAATGGCGCATTTTAACCCCACCTTAATTTTCCATGACTGGAGATTGCCCAGGCTGCCGCCGAGCGGGGCAGGGTGATCTTGCCAAAAAACAGGATACGAGCATGCAAAATCCCCTTAATGCCTCTTACCCGGTGCTGCCCCTCAGGGACATCGTTGTGTTCCCACATATGATCGTGCCGCTTTTCGTCGGGCGTGAAAAATCGGTGCGCGCATTGGAAGAGGTCATGAACGACGACAAGCAGATCCTGCTTGCCGCTCAGATCGATCCTTCTGTCGATGATCCCGAGACGGATGGTATCTACAAGGCTGGCGTTCTAGCCAATGTACTGCAGTTGCTGAAGCTGCCGGACGGGACCGTGAAGGTGCTTGTCGAAGGGCAAAGCCGGGTTCGCATCAGCGGGTACATCGAAAACGATTCATTCTTTGAGGCCACGGCCGAATACCTGACTGAGATGCCGGGCGACGAAGACACGGTCGAAGCGCTGACTGGCACCGTTGCAGAAGAGTTTGAACGCTACGCAAAGGTCAAAAAGAATATTCCCGAAGAGGCGCTGTCCGCCGTCGGTGAAGCACAGGAATCGGCCAAGCTGGCGGATTTGGTTGCCGGGCATCTGGGCGTTGAGGTTCCTCAAAAGCAAGAGCTTCTGGAGACGCTGGCCGTGTCCGAACGGCTTGAGAAGGTCTATGGCCTGATGCAGGGTGAAATGAGCGTCCTGCAGGTCGAGAAAAAGATCAAGACGCGCGTGAAAACGCAAATGGAGAAGACCCAGCGCGAGTACTATTTGAATGAGCAGATGAAGGCCATTCAGAAAGAACTGGGCGACGGTGAGGATGGCCAGAACGAAGTGGCCGAGCTCGAAGCCAAGGTTTCTGAGACCAAGCTGTCCAAGGAAGCGCGCGAAAAAGCCGAAGCCGAGATCAAGAAGCTCAAGAACATGTCCCCCATGAGCGCAGAGGCGACCGTGGTGCGGAACTACCTCGACTGGATGCTGTCGATCCCGTGGGACACCAAGTCCCGCGTCAAAAAGGATTTGGGCCGCGCGCAGCAAATCCTCGATGCCGATCACTATTCGCTTGAGAAGGTCAAAGAGCGTATTGTCGAATATCTGGCCGTTCAGGCCCGTTCGAAAAAGCTCAAAGGCCCGATCCTGTGCCTTGTTGGCCCTCCGGGTGTGGGTAAGACATCGCTTGGCAAGAGCGTTGCCAAGGCCACGGGGCGCGAGTTCATTCGTATTTCGCTGGGCGGTGTGCGCGACGAAAGCGAAATTCGCGGTCACCGGAGAACCTATATCGGGTCGATGCCGGGCAAGATTATTCAGGCGCTGAAAAAGGCCAAGACGTCCAACCCGCTGATCTTGCTGGATGAGATCGACAAGATGGGTCAGGATTTCCGGGGTGATCCGGCGTCTGCCATGCTGGAAGTCCTTGATCCTGAGCAGAATTCGACCTTTGTAGACCATTATCTTGAGGTGGAATACGATCTGTCCAACGTGATGTTCGTGACCACGTCCAACAGCTACAACATGCCGGGTCCATTGCTTGACCGGATGGAGATCATCCCTCTGTCGGGCTACACCGAGGACGAGAAACTGGAAATCGCCAAGCGGCACTTGCTGGACAAACAGGTCAAGAACCATGGCCTGAAGAAAGGTGAGTTTGCGGTCGAAGATGCGGCGCTTACGGATATCGTGCGGTACTACACACGCGAGGCCGGTGTTCGTAATCTGGAGCGCGAAATCGCGAAGCTGGCACGGAAGGCCGTGACCAAGATCGTCAAGAAAGAGGACACGACCGTTACGGTTACCTCGAAAAACCTCGATGATTTTCTCGGTGTTCGCAAATACCGCTACGGTTTGGCTGAAGACGAGAACCAGGTCGGTGTCGTTACCGGCTTGGCCTATACCTCTGTGGGTGGCGATCTGCTGCACATCGAAGCGTTGAAACTTCCGGGTAAGGGCCGGATGAAGACAACTGGTAAGCTGGGCGATGTCATGAAGGAAAGCATTGACGCTGCTGCCAGCTACGTCCGTTCAATCGCGCCGCAGATCGGGGTCAAACCGCCGAAGTTCGACAAGATGGACATCCACGTGCACGTGCCTGATGGCGCGACGCCCAAAGATGGCCCATCTGCAGGTTTGGCCATGGTGACATCTATTGTATCGGTTCTGACTGGCATACCGGTGCGCAAGGATATCGCCATGACCGGTGAGGTTTCGCTGCGCGGCAACGCGATGCCAATCGGCGGGCTCAAGGAAAAGCTGCTGGCCGCACTGCGCGGTGGCATCAAGACGGTTCTGATCCCTGAAGAAAACGAAAAGGATTTGGCCGATCTGCCTGACAACGTGACCAGCGGTCTCGAGATCATCCCGGTCAAGCATGTCTCAGAGGTTCTGAAACTGGCGCTTGTGCAGTCGCCGGAACCGATCGAATGGGACGAAGAGGCAGAAGAAGCCGCTGCCGCTGCCAAGTTGCAAGCGGGCGGAGAAGGAGCAGGGGCGACGGCCCACTGAACCCAAGCCAAAGCTTAAGGAGCGCCGCCCTTCGGGCGGCGTTTTTTTTGCGCCGTCAATTCGCGTTCAGGGCCAGCGGCCCCGAGATACAATATTGATTGGTCTGAGTGCTAGTTTCCGGCTGCTGCGCCGAAGACGATCAAAGTGATCAATCCCAGCACCAAACCACCAGCATTTGCACTGCTGTCGGCCGCATCTTGTTGAATGACAATCGGTTCAACGACCGGATCAGAAGGACCATCCGCCTGCGCAGAAACAGCGGCGAAAGAAAGAGAGGCAATGATTACGAGCTTTTTCATTTGAGAACCCATTTGGCAGATTGAATTCGAATCAAAGCTGATGCGGTTTTTTCCGAAGAGTCAAGGTATGGGTGGTAATCTCCCTCAGGATGTACTATACCTTGTGTCATACCCAAGAAGCGGAGCCTTTATGGCGCAACCGCTCGGGCAGGTGAAAACAAGAGGCAGAGCAGAAGTTATGGCGACTACAAAAACATCGACCACCGGTCGAAAAACCACCCGTAAAACGACAACCTCTACCAAAAAGAAGACGGCCAGCGATACGTCGGCTGCAGCGCTTGAGCCCACGTCTATCAAGGCTGCGGATGACGACATGGCGCCCGTTCTCGCGGATGTTCAGGATACCGGCGATGGTGGCGTTGAAGCAGCCCGCAAAAACGAACTGATCGAACTTGCTGTTGCGCGCAGCGGTGTCAAAAAACGCGATGCAAAGCCTGCGATCGAAGCGGCGCTTGCGATCATGGGCGAAATGGTTTCCGAGGGCCGCGAACTGAACCTGAAGGGGTTTGGCAAATTTAAGGTCAAGCGCACAGTTGATGCCCAGAACGGCACAGTTGTGCACGCCAGATTGCGTCAGCCGCAAGTATCGGAACCCGCGGTTCCAATGCCCAGCGTCTCTCCGGCAGAATAAACTCAAGCCAGTTCTCCACCTTTTGTTAATTGACGGGGCGTGACGCAGCGCGCCCCGTTTCGGCATGTGTTCGGCCTCTTGCGATTTGATCGTCAGAGGGCTAATACGCCCCGCATCGGGTGATTAGCTCAGTGGTAGAGCGCTTCGTTCACATCGAAGATGTCGGGAGTTCAAATCTCTCATCACCCACCATTCTCCCATGAGTTGCTGCGCGATATACTGACTCACGCTTTGGTAGATTTTTTAAGCGAAATCAATGATTTCTGTGGCGTGAAGGTCGCGGTGGGTACCGACTTCAGTTGCAAAATCTGTTGCCTTTGACCTGCAGAAAGATCCCGTTAAGTTGACGTAGGGGATTGTTGCACGTCAGGTTCATATGAAGATTTTGTTTGCTCAGCGCGCGCTGGAAGATTACCGCGGCTCGGAATTGTTCACATTCGATTTGGCTCGGGCGCTCGTTTGGCGCGGACATGATGTTTGCGTCTGGACCCCGAAAAGGGGCGCTGTGGCGCAGCTGTTTGCGCCAAATGGCATCGCGGTCTGTGAAGATTTGGCACAGCTTCCGTTTCAGCCAGACGTTATCCACGGGCATCAGCATTTGCCAACCATGGCCGCGCTGGCCAACTTGCCTGAAGTGCCTGCTATTCACGTTTGGCATGGGGCGCGACCTTGGGTCGAACAGGTGCCTGTCAGCGAACGTATTCAGTTTCACGCGGTGTGCAGTGATCCGATGCGGCAAACTCTGCGGACCAGAGCCGACATTGACGCCGAAAAGGTTGTCCAGATCTCCAACTTTGTCGATACGGCGCGGTTTGATCGTCAGCGCACTGGTTCGGGATTGAAGAAAGCGCTGCTCTATGGCCAGGACGGGTTCAGCCAGGACGATTTGGGCCAATTGCAAGAGGCATGCGTCCACGCGGGGCTGAGTTTCGATGTTATCGGACATGGTTACGGCAACGGCGTTGAGAACCCGGAACTGGTTCTGCCCGACTATGATCTGGTTTTTGCAGTGGGGCGTAGCGCGCTTGAGGCGATGGCCTGCGGGTGTGCGGTGATCCCGGTCGTTCCTGGCCTTGCTGGCACTTTGATTGTTCCCGAGACGCTGGATCATTGGTCCGATCTGAACTTCAGCCCACGTTATTTCAGAACGGCGCAACATGTGTCCCCCGGTTGGTTGCAAGAACAGATTGCCGGCTATTCGGCCGAGAAGAACGCGCAGACCACTGCACGCATACGCAAGGATTGGTCTTTGGAAAACGCGGGTCGGCACTATGAAGCGCTGTACGAGCGGGCGGTGTCGAAGGTTGGTTCAGCGCTCCCGACCGAAAGCTTTGGGCCCTATATGGCGTGGCTGGCAAAAGAAGCGGATGCGCTGGTGTGGGCGAGGGCGCAGGCTGAGGCCGAGACACGGCAACTGCGCCAGGATCTGAGCCTGGCCCGTGATACCGCCAAGGCAGCAGAGGCCCGCGTCCGGCACCTGCTGGAGACCTTGCTGTTGGTTCAGGGGGGACGTGTCGCCGCCGATCCAGAGGGCGCGTCAGCCTACGACGTCATTCAGGCCAGCGGATTGTTTGATGCGCAATGGTACCTGCGGTCATATCCCGAAGTGGCTGAGGCCGGCCTAGACCCTCTTCAGCACTATCTGGAGTGGGGAGTCGGAGAGGGGCGCCAACCAAGCCCCGGTTTCGACGAGGCTGCATTTCACGAAGCAAACCCACATCTTCAGGGGCTGGGACTTTGCGCGTTAGAGCACCTTGCCCGTCAAATGGCGCACGCGGGGCGGCAAACAGCAACGGGCTCGCAGGGTGGGGCTGGTCCGTTCCATGCAAGCGAAGACAGCAGAATGCACGCCGAGAACGAGTTGCCAGCTGAATTGGCTTCGGGGCGATAGCACCGGGCTTGGGCAGCCAAGCTTTACGTACACGTCATACAAGAATTTTCAAATAGGAACGCTACACCCTTTCATATTTGAATAGCCTACTTTCAGATTCTTCTATGTCTGAGTGAGCTACAAAAAGGTATAGGTTTATATGCGACATCCTGCCGGGTGTGTATCTGGTTAGCGTTTGTTGGTGTAGGTAAGATGTAGCCGGGTGTCGCATTTTCTCCCCTAGTTTTAACGAGTTGTGCTGATTCACACGTAGAATCTGCCAATACGAAAAGCCGGAGACCTCAGCCTGTGAGCAGGGGACTGCTTTTGGTGCGTTCGGCGACAAAATCGATGAAGCGCCGGATACGTCCGACTTCACGCAGGTCTTTGTGCGTCAAAATCCAGACACTGCGAGACGTTGGCGAGAAAAGACCGTCGATCGCCTCAACATCCTCAAGAACATCGCCCACCATTGTCGGCAGTCGCGCAACCCCGAGCCCGGCTCGGACAAAGGTTGCGGTTGTCTCTAGGCTGTCTGCCTTCAAGACAATGTTCCCTTTTGGAAAGAGCTTTTGGGTTTCATGTTCAGACGTCGCAACGACCCCGGTGTGCACGATCAACGGAATACCGTCGATTTCGCTCAGGTCTTTGGAGTTTCCGCCGTAAGTTTCCAAAAGGTTCTTGTGGGCATAAAACCGGAAATCCAGACGTGCGACCCGGTGCCCCCAAAGGCTGGGTTTTGGGTTTTCTTCTGCGCGAAACACCACATCCACATGACCGGACGCAAAATCCTGAATGGCATCTGAAATCTTGATTTCCAAAACGATGTCCGGGAACCCCTGTTGGAAGTCGCGGATGACGTCGTCCAGATAGAACGGAAACATCTGTTGAGGTGCGTTGATGCGGATCACACCTGACATTTCGTCATCAATTGTACGAAGGGTGTCTTCCATACCCCGTAGTTGACGTTCGATGGACTCAGCCTGCCGCGCGACCAGAAGTCCGGCTTCGCTCGCGATCAACTTTCCGGGTATGCGATCAAAGAGTTTGCAGCCCAGCTCGTGCTCGGCACGGGCCAACTGCCGAGACAGAGTTGGTTGGCTGACCTTGAGCACCTTCGCTGCGCCGGCCATGCTTCCTTCGCGGTGGATATGTAAGACAACGCGTAATGCGCTCCAGTCCAACATAAAATGGTCCTGACTACAAATTGCTCTTAGGCCACTTAGGCGCAAAGAAGGGTGGGGCAACCACAGACTGATTAAAAATTACTCAATAGTCTCGTAATATTCTTATGCGGCAAACGAAGGCCGAGGTCCAATCAAGGAAATGTCAGAACAAAAACTGACAAAAGCAGGTGTCTTCGGCCGCTCTTTTGCTTGCACGCCGTTTCAGCATTCTGTAAAGCGTGCGGCACGGGTGATTAGCTCAGTTGGTAGAGCGCTTCGTTTACACCGAAGATGTCGGGAGTTCGAGTCTCTCATCACCCACCAGAATTCCTGAAAAGCGCGTCTTTCACGACGCGCTTTTCTTTTTTTCGTCCTTCTTTTTTACTAAGATTTCCAATGCCTTGGCTGTTTTCAAGGTTGCGATTTCCTCTTGTACTTCTCGGCACAGCAGCCCGCAGCCGGGCGGCATCCGCCACGCGCTCCTCAATCCGTCCCAAACCCGTTTCATCGCCGGTTCCTTGGCTTGTTCGGCGCCATCGCCGAGCGTTGCGGCGCATGTCCGCAATTCAGGCCAATGTCACAGGAAAGATGGCTGTTTGCTCGCAAGGCTTCGATCCGGCGGCGGCGATTTGCGTCGTCGAATATACGTCTCAAGAAGCCGCTCGCGCGTGGGGATCTCGGGGGCAAAGGGTGCCGTGTTGGGGGTGTTCTTGCCATGGTGATTCTCCTTGAATGGTTGACTTGATGCTGGCATCGTGCGTCCTCAAGTTCACTTGAGGTCAAGCGATTTGATGCGAAATCCAAAAGGGCGGGCGCAGCCCAATGATCTAAGCGTCGGAGAAATGGCCCAAAGGGCTGGTGTCGCCGTCTCGACCCTGCATTTTTACGAAGCCGAAGGCTTGATCCAAAGTTGGCGAACGTCGGCCAATCACCGTCGGTATGACCGGCGTATGTTGCGCCGTGTCGCGGTCATTCGCGTGGCACAGGGGCTTGGAATCCCATTGGCTGAGGTTGGCAAGATGTTGGAAAAAGTGCCGATGGAGGGCGCAGTTCGCAAAGGCCATTGGAGCGACGCCTCGGAGGCCTGGCGCGGCGCGTTGGAGGCTCGCATCGCCAAACTGCAGGCCCTGCGGGATCAACTGGACCACTGCATTGGCTGCGGGTGCCTCTCTCTGGAGAACTGTCCGCTTTACAATCCCAACGACAGCCTTGGCGAAGCCGGGCCAGGTGCAAGACGCCTCTGAAGCCGGATTTGCCCCGTGGCTACCGGGTCAACACCTTCATGCCGCGGTCGATCCCGTCGAGTGTCATAGGGACCATGCGCTCTTCGAATATTTCGCGGATCATCTGAACGGATTGGGTGTATTGCCAATGCCGTTCGGGAACAGGGTTGATCCAAAGATTGTCAGCCCATTGCTGACGCGCGCGTTCCAGCCAAACCTGTCCGGCTTCTTCGTTCCAGTGTTCGTTGGCGCCGCCGGGGTAGGCGACCTCATAGGGAGACATCGATGCGTCTCCGACAAATATGCATTTGTAATCAGGCCCGTAGGTGTTCAGCACCTCCCAGGTGGGGGTAGTCTGATCCCAGCGGCGGCGGTTGTCGCGCCAGACGGCTTCATAAAGGCAGTTGTGAAAGTAGAAATGTTCAAGATGTTTGAATTCGGCTTTGGCGGCCGAGAACAGCTCTTCGACCACTTTCACAAAGGGATCCATTGAGCCGCCTGCGTCCAGAAACAGTAGGACTTTGACCGCGTTGCGCTTTTCAGGGCGGGTTTTGACGTCGAGAAAGCCATGTTCGGCCGTGGCGCGGATGGTTCCGTCCAGATCCAGCTCATCGGCTGCGCCATCCCGCGCCCATTGCCGCAGGCGTTTCAGTGCAACCTTGATATTGCGCGTGCCCAGTTCGACATCGCCTGCAAGGTTCTTGAAATCGCGTTTGTCCCAAACTTTGACCGCCCGTTGATGGCGGCTTTCACTCTGGCCGATGCGGATGCCTTCGGGGTTGTAGCCATAGGCACCAAAGGGCGACGTGCCCGCCGTTCCAATCCATTTGTTGCCGCCCTGATGGCGACCCTGTTGTTCCTTGAGCCGTTCCTTGAGCGTCTCCATCAGCTTGTCAAAGCCGCCAAGTGCTTCGATTTCGGCCTTTTCTTCGGCACTCAGATGTTTTTCGGCCATTTTTTCCAGCCAATCGGCTGGCAGATCGACGGCTTCCATGACCTGATCAAAGGTGATGTCTTCGAGACCCTTGAAACTGGCCGCAAAGGCGCGATCAAAGCGGTCAATATGGCGTTCGTCCTTGACCATGGCGCTGCGCGCCAGAAAGTAGAACCCTTCGACATCATAAAGCGCAAGCCCGCGGCCCATACCTTCGAGGAAGGTCAGGTATTCGCGAAGCGAGACTGGCACGCCAGCGCGGCGCAGGTTTTCGAAAAAGGGTACGAACATGGCGGCACGCTAGCCTGTTTGTCAGCCGGATTGTATCGCTAATTGCGCAAACGGTGCGTCATGATCCCGAGGTTTTGAAAGGGCGATCTGCTGAGCCGCGCTTTGGGCGGCGTTTGAAAATTCGCAAAGGCGCTGCGCTCAGGTCAGCGCCTTTTCGATCAGGATCGTGACCAACAAACCCAGCAGGGCCAGGGCGATGGCATAGACGGTGGCATATTGCGCTATGTCGAGTTTGTTGCCTTTGCGACGCGCGGCGGTAAGACCGCCGAGGATGGCTCCGATAACCGCTCCGGCAATTACGATCATAGTGCGCCTCGTCTCCTTTTGGCGGGGCTGAGCGAAGAGATTTCACGCAGTTTGGCCCGCACGGCCCAATCCGAGCCAAAGCCGTATCGTGCCCAGCCGAGACTGTCCAGACGCACTTCGCGTGCTTCGGTAATCCGTCCCGCCAGATCCAGCGCTTCGGCGCGCAGCATCATCAGAGTTGCCAGAAGGGCTGCGTTTTCGTGTCGGGCTGCGGTGTCCAGATGTGGGGTCAAAAGGAACAAAGCGTCATCGGCGCGACCGGCGCTGATGGCATAGGCTGCCAACTGGGAGGCCACATAGGCGCGATGCAAGGCTGTATCCCGTCCGTTTCCAAAGAAGCGCTGTGACAGAACAAAGTGATCCTGTGCGGCTTCCAGATCAGACCCTTGCAGCAAACGGCCCATGGCATAGTGCGAAAAGGCGCGGCGATGATCGGTCCAGCCCATGGCTGTGGCGACTTTGAGAGCCTCGACCGCGGCCTGTTTGCGTTGCGCGGGATTGGCACCGGGGCCAAGCGCGGTTTGTACCGCTTCGATCCAGACACGCGGTGTGCGTTGCAGGCGGCGCGGGGCCACGTTTTGTCCACGCGGATTGATCCGAGCGAGAATTCCGGGCAGGCGGTCTGCGGCCTCGGAGCGGCTCATGCCGTTGCGAAGGGCCGGATCATAGTAGGCCCGCAGGATCAGCATGTCATAGCCGGTCAGAACGGTATGCACATTGTCGTCGTTAAAGACGCTGTCGGGCAGGCGATAAAGGTCGTTCAATGGGCCAAGCGCTTGGGCTAACTCTTCGTGCAGGCAATCGCGCACTTCTTGCGGGCTGGCGTCATTGGGCAGGAAGATCGACAGTCTTTTCCGGTCGGTCAGGCGCGACCAGTTGACCTTGGCAGTGCGGCGCGACGCTTTGTATTCAGCAAGCGATGTCACGTTCGGCACTACAAAACAGGCGGCCTGTGGCAGCGCTTTGCGAATGTCCGCGCGGCTGACGGCCTGAACGGTTATATTGGCGTTAGCCGAGTTGCTCAGCGCAATATTGATGCCCGCTTCGGCGCGCAACCGGTGCAGCAGCCGTTTGAGATCCGGGCCGAGCGAGGCCGGCGGTGCGCCGGTTACACGGACTGTGATCGGACCCTCAAAGCGGGTAAGCGTCTTGAGCGGGCGACCGGATTCCAGCGAGAACGCCAAATCCAGGAAATCGCGCGCGATGTCGCTGTTCGAGGCCACCGGCGCCGCGGGGCGCGGTACCGAAAAGCTCTTCATCGGGGGCAGGCCTGAATCGACACTGGAGGTCGCGGCGGCGGCGCGGGTGGCGGTGTCCGTCGGGGATACCGGCATACAGGCGCCCAGCATCAGGTAAAACGGAAGAAGGTAACGACGATATCTGCGCATCACGGTCTCTGGTACTTGATGAACGGTGTGACAGCGCCGATCCGGTCATAGAGCTGACGAGCGGTGTCGTTGAACGTCTGAGTAAGCCAGTAGACAGTGGGCGCGCCGTATGTGTCGGCGGCCTTGTAGACTTCTTCGATCAGGGCGCGGCCCACGCCCATCCCACGCGCATCCGGTTTGGCATAGAGATCCTGCAGGTAGCAGACCTCTTCAACCTTCCAGGCGTGGCGATGGAACAAGTAGTGGGTCAGACCAACGGCGCGGCCGTCCGCTTCGGCGATCAGCGCGTTGAAGTCACGCGGATCGTCGCCCAGAAGGCGTGCAAAGGTCGAGGTATAGACGCTGTCTGGCACGCTGCTTTCGTAGAAGGCCAAATAGTCCTTCCACATTTCGCGCCACACAGGTTCATCCTCGGCGCGCAAAGCACGCACGGTCAGAGCCGTTTTCTGGGACATAGTGTTAAGCCTGCCTGCTCGTTGTTTACTCAGATGTTCAAGACATCCGTTGTTTTTCTGTCCTCTGTTTGGACACTATAGGGCAAAAGAAGGGTTTCTGCACAGAGCCCGATTCCACGTCGCGGAAATTTTTTCCACAGGTGGTTAGTGTGCGTGGAAATCAAATAAAAACAGGTGTTTGCACTGTGCAGTGTTGCAACAATCAGGCGGTTGTTCCGGCTTTGTTTCCAGCTCAACCATGGCGAGACTACGGCATCTTGCCGGGTTTTCCCAACGTCAACTTTGGGTTCAACTTGGGATTGGTGCGGATTTCAGGCGCAAACGCGTTTTAAGCGAGCCAAGCCAGCGAAATCAGGGACAGGGTGCTCGTCCAGATGATGACAGGGGCGATGGTGTCGGTGCGTACGCCGTAGAGCATCGCCAGTGCAAAGGCCATTGCGCCCGATGGGCCCGCGGCATTCAGGATCAGCAGTTGTTCCCATTGAGCGGGGCTGCTTTGAAGCGCCATCACGCCAAACACCATCGCGGGCAGCACCAAGAGCTTCAGTGCGCTCATGGTTGCAACGGTCGCGTTTGGGACCAGACTGTGCCCGGACAGGATCACGCCCAGTGCAAAGAGTGTCAGAGGTGCTGCGGCCGCGCCCGCAAACTCCATGGCTGTTAATGCGGGAACAGGAATGGGGATAGCCGCAAGGTTCAGCACGGCCCCCAAGGCAATTGCCAAAAGAACCGGATTCAGCGCAATGCGCCTGAGCGATGCCGCACGGCTGGCGTTCCGATTTGCCATCAGGTCAGTGGTGATATTGAAAAATGCAAAGCTGACCGAGGCATCCCAGGCCACGACAGCTGTGATCGGCAGGGTGGCTTCGCCGTAGATCAAGATCGAGATGGGCAGGATGTAGAGCAGCGAATTGACGAAAACCATCGCCATGCCCAGCAGCCATGCTTCCAGAAACTCGCGGCGTAGCACGAACCGGGCAATGCTGAACCCCAGAAGGAACATCACAGCCTGACAGGCGACATAGCCGAACAGCGCCTCTGGCACAAAGGCGGCAAAATCCACGCTGGCAATCAGCGGCAGGATCAGACCGGGCTGGAGTATGAGAAACGAAATACGATTGACCGCCGCTGCCTCGTCACGGCTGATGTGCTTCGTCCGGCCCAGAACGAAGCCAAGCGCCAGCAAGGAAAAGACCGGCAGAATGTTGTGGGTCAGGATCGTCAGCATTTCGCGGTCTTTCGCAGTAATTTCCCGATGAGGGAGGGACTAGCGCTCGCCGCGCCGTGCCATGAACGCGAGCCGTTCAAACAGGTGTACGTCCTGTTCATTTTTCAGCAATGCGCCATGCAACCGGGGCAGGGCGCTCGCACCGTCGCGTTTCAGGTCTTCGGCTGTCAGGTCTTCGGCCAGTAGCAATTTGAGCCAATCCAGCACTTCGGACGTCGACGGCTTTTTCTTGAGACCGGTTTGTTCGCGCAATTCGTAGAACTGGGTCAGCGCGGCTGTCAGCAGCGACTCCTTGATGCCGGGATGGTGCACCTCGACGATTTTGCGCAGCACCTCAGGTTCGGGAAAGCGGATGTAGTGAAAGAAACAGCGGCGCAAGAAGGCGTCGGGCAGTTCCTTTTCATTGTTCGAGGTGATGATGACAATCGGGCGGTGAACGGCCTTTACGGTTTCGCCGGTCTCGTAGACGTGGAATTCCATACGATCCAATTCCTGCAGCAGATCGTTGGGAAATTCGATGTCGGCCTTGTCCACTTCGTCGATCAGCAGGACGACCTTTTCGCCCGCTTCAAAGGCCTGCCAGAGCTTGCCTTTGCGGATATAGTTGCGCACGTCGTTGACCCGCTCATCGCCCAGCTGACTGTCTCGCAGACGGCTGACCGCATCATATTCGTAAAGGCCCTGTTGTGCCTTGGTGGTGGATTTGATGTTCCATTCGATCATCGGCACGTTCAGGGCGCTTGCCACTTGGCGGGCAAGTTCGGTCTTGCCGGTGCCGGGTTCACCCTTAACAAGAAGTGGTCGCTCCAATGTCACGGCCGCGTTGACCGCCATGGTCAGGTCGTCCGTGGCCACATAGCTTTCCGTGCCTTCGAATTTCATTTGCGCGATCCCTTATATTCCAAGCCGTTGCCCCGGCGAAAACGTCTGTCTCAGACGTGATTGTGTAGTGACATCCCCCGGGGCTTGCGGTAAGTGCTGCGCCCGAGGGGTGCCAGATATCTAAGGGAATTACCATCATGGATATTGGCAAGAGCAAGGGAGCCGATATGAAAGCAGAGTCCTTTCTTCCTGACGATTATCGTCCAGCCGAAGACGAGCCATTCATGAATGACCGCCAGCTGGAGTATTTTCGGCGCAAGTTGATTGCGTGGAAAGAAGAATTGCTGGCCGGAAGCCGTGACACCATCGAAGGATTGCAGGACAGCACCCGCAATATCCCCGATGTCACTGACCGTGCGTCCGAAGAAACCGACCGCGCGTTGGAGCTGCGTACACGCGACCGCCAGCGCAAACTGGTCAACAAAATCGATTCTGCCCTGCGCCGGATCGATGAGGGTGAATACGGTTACTGCGAAGTGACCGGTGAGCCGATCAGCCTCAAACGACTGGACGCACGTCCGATCGCAACCATGAGCCTTGAGGCGCAAGAGCGTCACGAGCGCCGTGAGAAGGTCCATCGCGACGACTGACCGCAGGGTCTTTGATGAATTGAACAACGCCGGGGCTTTTGCCCCGGCGTTTTTTCATGCCTATAGGGCCTATGGCACTTTTGGGGCGGCATATCACCATTTTGGGCGGCGGCATTGGCGGTCTGGCTGCAGCTTTGGCGATGCGCGCCCGTGGCGCTGACGTGTCCATTCTCGAACAGGCCGATGCGATCCGCGAAGTCGGCGCGGGTATTCAGGTCAGCCCCAATGGGCTTCGTGTGATCGAGGCCTTGGGATTGGCCGATCGCTTTGCCTTGGCTTCGGTCAGGGCACAGGCGGTTTCCCTGCGCGACTATGCGCAGGGGCGCGACATCACATCTTTGGATCTGGGACTGCTGCCCAAGGGGCAGGACTACCGTTTTGTGCACCGGGCTGATCTGATCGATCTGTTGGCCGATGCTGCGCGTGCGTCCGGTGTGCAGATCAGGCTCTTGCAGCAGGCAACCGAAGTGCGCCCTGGCACACGCCCGCAGGTCACGCTGGCCACAGGGTGTTGCATCGAGACCGAACTGGTGGTGGGCGCCGACGGGTTGCACTCGGTTGTGCGCCCGGCCTTGAACGGCAAAGCTGAGCCGTTCTTTACCGGGCAGGTCGCATGGCGGGCGATTGTGCCGAACGTCGTCGGGCATCCGGCAGAAGCCCGCGTTCATATGGCGCCGGGCCGACATCTCGTGAGTTATCCGCTTCGGGATGAAAGCTGCGTCAATCTGGTTGCCGTCGAAGAACGCGACGTCTGGACCGCCGAAGGCTGGAGCCAAACTGGCGATGCCGATGAGCTGCGAGCAACCTTTGGTGATTTTGGCGGTGACTGTGCCGCCTTGTTGAAGGCTGTAGAGCACCCCGGCGTCTGGGGATTGTTCAGGCATCCCGTGGCGCCGGTCTGGCACGCACAGGGCGTGGCTCTTCTGGGGGACGCAGCGCATCCGACTTTGCCGTTTCTGGCGCAAGGGGCCAATATGGCGCTGGAAGATGCCTGGGTGCTGACGGCCTGTCTGGATCAGGACGACGACCCCTTTGCGGCACTCAAACGGTATCAGGCCCTACGCAGGGATCGTGTCGTACGTGTCATCAAAACGGCCAATGGCAATGCCCGCAAGTATCATCTGCGCAATCCACTGGTGCGATCCATTGCGCATGCCGGCCTGTCGGTCTTGGGCCGCGCCGCACCGGTTCGGATGCTCAGACAATTCGACTGGCTCTACGGTCACGATGTGACCGCTTCTTGATCCCGGCAGATCACAAGCGCGTGCAGCGGGCTGTGCAGAACCCTGTGCTTGGGGCATGATTGCCACAAGGAGGACCTGTCCATGCGCTTTTTCGCTGCTGCTTTTGCCCTGTTCTTTGCCACCTCGGCCACCGCGAGCCCGGAGTTCTGGCAACACGAATGGCCTGACACCAATTTCGAAAAGACCTCAGTGGGAAACTGGGTTGAGGTGATCTCGGGCGGTCCGCCAAAGGATGGCATCCCTGCGCTGAGCGATCCGTCGTTCATGAAAGCAGGGCAGGAAATGCGCATTGGTGGCACCGAGCCTGTCATTACCGTCGAGCTGGGCGGCCACACGCCACGCGCCTATCCCATCCGCTATTTGACATGGCATGAAATCGTCAATGATACGGTGGGCGGCGTACCGGTTGCCGTTACCTTTTGTCCGTTGTGCAACTCAGCGCTGACATTTGATCGCCGGGTTGCTGGCAAGGTGCTGACCTTCGGTGTCTCAGGCAAACTGCGCAATTCCGATATGATCATGTATGATCGTGAAACCCAAAGCTGGTGGCAACAAGCCATGGGAGAGGCGATCGTCGGCGATTTGCTGGGGCAGGAGTTGAAACAGGTCGCCAGCTGGATGGAAAGCTGGGATGAGTTCAAGGCGCGCAATCCCGAAGGCTTGGTCATGGCGGAGCCGGCATGGCCGCGCCCATATGGCCAAAATCCCTACCGGCGCTATGACAGCTCGACCAAGCCGTTTTTGTATTCCGGTGATCCACCGCCGCATGACATCCCGTCGCTGATGCGGGTGGTCCGTGTGGGAGATCGCGCATGGCCAATGGACCGGCTGGCCCGTGAAGAAGCCATCACCGAGGCTGGTATTACGTTGACATGGCGTTCCGGTCAGTCTTCGGCGCTGGACGCATCATCCATTGCCAAAGGGCGCGACGTGGGATCAGTGCGGGTGCGCGATGCTGAGGGGCGGGACCTGCCGCATGACCTGATGTTCGCCTTTGCCTTCCATGCGTTCTGGCCCGAAGGTCAATGGATGCTTGGCAACTGATCTGCAGTCGGTTCTAGGCCGCAAAGCGGATCGGCAACCTGCGCGCCAGTGGTGCGAGCGACCCCATATGCAGCCAAGTGCCTGAAAGTTTTCGAATTTGCGCCCCTGTGCCGCGCTTGAAGTGCGTGAGGCCGGGGGCGTCCTGAGCATTGAGTGTTCCCAAATCCAGCAGGCTGTGTCCTTGCTCTTTTAGCCAAAGGGCCGCGCGCCATAGCAGGGCATTCATCGCGTTGCATCGCCTTCCGGCGGGGCTTGAATACCCCATTTGCCATGTGGCCATCGCGCCGTGTCGCAAAAATGCAGCTGCGGCGACCGGCGCACCGTTCCTGCGCGCTTCGAAAACGGCAGCATGGCCGGGGTTGACCCGCGCATAGGCCGCGCAGAATTCTGGTGGCAACCCCCTGTACCGCTTGGCGCGGGCCTGCTGCCGCTCAGCCTGCAGGATCCAGTGACCGCTCTTCAGATCATGCCGTGAGATCGAAACGCCCTGCGCGAGCGCGCGGTTCAACCGGTTGCGCCATTTCTGCGCCAGAGCCGCGCGCATGGCCTGTTCATCGCGCAATGGCAAGATGGCGAGACTCGCAGGCGTCATCACTGGCCAGAAACCAGCCCCGCGCAGCGCCGTGGCGCTGAGGTTTTCCGCATTCAGCACCAGCGGCCGCCC
This sequence comes from Paracoccaceae bacterium, assembly GCA_020630695.1. GTDB lineage: Bacteria > Pseudomonadota > Alphaproteobacteria > Rhodobacterales > Rhodobacteraceae > Thalassococcus_A > Thalassococcus_A lentus. The sequence goes on from JAHDIS010000036.1 coordinate 18,677, forward strand.
ATCGTGCCAGCGCTGCCAGCGCCACAGCCAATCAATGCTGTGTTGGGGATCTTGGGACACGGGCCCGCGCGAGATTAAATCAATCCGACCCAGAACAGGAAGCGTGCGGGATTGAACCTGCCACGACAGGGTGACCCGCCCGGCGCATTGCTGTTTGTGATGTCTGACAGGAAGGCCAAGCGCCGTACAGGTTTTCGCGAACGGAACAGATTGCGGCAAGGGCAGGGGCAGATCACAGGTCATGGGTGCATTAACGCCATGGCAAGTTTCAACTGCGTTAATGGCCCTATGTTAAATCACCTTGAACAAAACCGTCCCGTCACAGCTTGCCGCGTAAGGCCGACACCAGCGGCCGCTTTGCTGGTTGGGTTTCTGCTGTCTTTGCCCTTCGCCGGGATCGCGGTTCTGGGGTGGGCCCTGGCGCTGCTGCCCTAGACCTGAACATCCTTGCTCAGTCTGGCCCGCGTGGCATGGGTTGCCAGAAACTGCGCGGCGGATTTGCTGACCGGGCGGGCCGGTGGCGTCATCAACAGCCGTGCGAACAAGGCGCGGTAGGGCTCTTGCGCCATAAGGGCTTCAAATCTGGCATGCCGCCATGCAACGGCACTTTGATGCAGGCTGGCCAGTTTTGGATCTTCTGCCAGTTGCGCCCGATGGTTTGCAGTTTGCTCTGCCAATTGCAAAATGCTGGTGTCCAGCTCTTCCGACCAATTGCGCTCAACCCAATAGTCCATGCCCAGAGTGTGCTCGGAATGCACGGCGCGGCCTCTGTCGGCCTTCAGCACATAGCTTTCCATAGCTCCCAGCGGATAATGGTTCAGTTGCGCCAGCCTGTAGTTGCTTTGGCCATAGTTGGAAAAGATTCGCCGGGTGCGGAACTGATCATCCAATTCACGACCTTCGCCATCGAACCAGCGGGCCTCGGCCACACGCGCTTCATCGGGATTTCGGGGGCGATGCACCCCGAGTTTGCGATAGGTGCCATTGTTGCGATAGAGCGTCTTGAACATGGCCGCGCGCCATGGCCAGTACATGACCACCGGCGCAGCTTTGGTAAACTGCTGCGGCACGGGCGTATCGGTGTAGCGAACGACACCGTCATTTCCGAACAATCGCCATGTCAGGGGGATGGCCGTTGCCTCAGGCAACGCTGCGATCAGATCGGGCAATCTGCGCGCGCCCACATGCACATTTACAAATTCATCAATGTCCAGCGGCAGCAACCAGTCCGCCTGCTTGACCGCTTTGCACTTGTCGGCCAGCTTCAACCCGGTGAACTGTATCCCGCCCTTGTCATAAGGGCCGTCGTTGCGCAGATGCGTGACCGGAGCCAGCTTGCTCAGCCGGTCCAGCATCGTGTCGGTCCCGTCATCACAATCATTGGTCAGCGCCACAACATGGGTGACACCACAGGCCAAATGGTGCGCCAGCCAATCCAGCAAAAACGCGCCTTCGTTGCGCAAACAAAGTACAGCTGTGATCTTCAGCGTGTCGCTCCCGGGTTTCTTTGTGCCTGAAATATCCCGGGGGTCTGGGGGCAGAGCCCCCAGTCCGGACCGGAGATGACTGTTACCAGCCCTTCATGAACGTAACGACCTTGGCTTCCGAGGCTTTCGGGAAATAGCTCAGGCCAGCTTTTTGCATGGCATCGAAAACCGCCTGAACACCGGTTTGCCCGATCCACTGTGGGTGCAGTTCGATGATCGCCACGCGCAGATCGCTCCAGTCACCGGCGGGAAGCACCTCGGCCTCGGCCCCTTCGATATCGCAAACCAGCACATTGGGTTTCAGGGCCTTGAGTGTCGGGCTGATCCCGTGTTTCTCGATCTCGACGGTTTCAACCACGCTATCGGGGTCGGCCTCATAATCCATCGAAGAGCCAAGAAAGTTCTGCCTGATGTAGAACGGAACTGGTTTGCCAGCCCGAGGGCAGAGCAGAGCGTTGCGGACTTCGACGTTGCTGACATCATTGGCTTCGTGCACCGAATGAATATAGGGGATCAGCTGCGGGTTTGCCTCGTAACTGACGACTTTTTCGACCTTTTTCTTGACCGACAAAAGCGTGGACATATAGCCCAGCCCTGCGCCCAACTCCAAAACCGTGTCGCCTTCCCGCACAACACGCATCACTGCGTCGCATTCCTTGCGTTCGTAATTGCCCTCTCGCAGGGCGCCGCGCACCCGCCCGGTGGTCAGTTCGGGATGCTTGGGGATCTTGAGCCCGCGCGATTTGATAAAGGGGTTTCGTGGCCCTGCTGCACTTCCGTCCATGTCAGGTCTCCATATCAAGGGCGAGCGCATAGGCGACCCGCTCCGTTTCAGTCAGGTGCAGGGACAAAGCCTGCTGGTACAGGTCTTCGAACTCGGGCATGCCGTGTAGTTCGTCGGCCTTTTTGCGATGCCAGCTCAACCCTTTTTCATGCCAGCTGCGCAAGTCGTCGTCTTGCATCAAGCGTTCGTATTCCGCACGCACGCGCGGAATGTTCCGCTTGATGGTGATGTCTTTGTGAACCGACCAATCCATGCGGATCCAATAGTTGATGCCAATGGATCGATCGACGTGCAGCGCGCGGCCGCGCTGACGTTTGATAAGAAAGGATTCAGCGCTTCGCAGCGCGTAGTGGTTGAGTTGTAGCAAGTCATAGCCAATGGACTTCTTGGAGCTGCGCCAGCCATTCTTGATCGCCTCTGACGTCATGTCTGCGCCAGATCCGTTGACCCATTTCACTTTCTTTTCAGCGCCTTGGGTCAATTTATTCGGGCGGTGGCAGCTGATTTTTTCATAAGCGCCGATATTGCGGAACATGGTCTTAAAGCCCCAGACCGTGTGCGGTTTGGGGCAATATTTGGGGGCGCAGGTATCGAATTGATCAATGACGAATTCATCGCGCAGATCGGTGACACCATTGTGCCCGAACAGGCGCCAGGTCATGGCGACATTGGTGGCATCGGGCACGCGGGCCAGAAAATCGTCCAAGGTGCCATTGCCGCAGCGCACGTTCATGAACTCATCCACGTCGATATGGATGATCCATTCGGCGTTTTTGATGACCGGTTCCTTGAGCGCGGCATTGAGCGCGTGCTGCTGGGGTGAGTTTCCCTTCCAGTTGTCGTTGTTGCGGTGCTGGATCACACCCATGGCCTGCAAGCGGTCCAGGATTTCCGAGGTGCCGTCGCTGCAATCGTTTGTGTAGATCAGGAAATTGTCGACGCCGATCGCACGGTGATAGGCGATCCACTCGACGATGTAGGGGGCTTCGTTCTTCATGCAGCCGACGATGACATTGCCGCTGCTGCCCTTTGGCAGTTTTCGGGGGGCCATAGGGCTGTAGGCGGCCGCCAGTTCTTCTTCGTTTACGCGGCCCAGACGATTGTGCGGTGCAAAAATCGACGTGCGCAGTTTGGCGAAGTTCTGTTTGGCCAGCGGCGGCATGAGTTTTTGTGCGGTTGGCGACAGATCGGATTCGACGTCGTCGGTATCGCTGGGGTCGGGCTGAACGGTTCCGCGCAACTGCGCAAGATCAGCGGCCTTGTTGGCCAGTTCTTCTTTGGTCGCTTGATTGATACGCCAGCGAAAGGCCATCAGGTACTGCGTGGCCCGGAACCCTTTTTCCGGGTCTGCCTCAGTCCAGTCCGGCAGTTTGCGATCGCGTTTCATGGCCTGAGCGGACAAGCCGCCGTGCGCCTTGCAAAGCGCCTTGATATCCGCTTCGAACCGCATCGAAAGTGCTGACAAAGATCCCGGAGCGATTGGATCGCCCTTGATCTTGATCTCACCCAGAAATTTGCGCCAAAGCTGCCGGGGCAGGATCACGTCACCTTTGGCCAGCAGGCGCAGGACCGCGTCATTGAACAATCGTGACCGCGTCAGCCAAGCGGCGGCCGGCTCTGCGGGGGCGTCTTCGGCTTCGGCTTTGCCGATGGTGAAATCCAGTCCAAAGCTTTCGCAGATTTCCTCGGTAGCAAAGACGCCATACAGACGGTCAATGTCAAAGCTGCGGAATGATACGCTGCCATCCCCGAATACGGCTTCCCATTCGTCCTGCAAGCGTTTGAAATCAAGCCAGAAACAAGCGCCCTGCACCTCGCCGAATTGACCGCCCTGCGGGTCACTGTGCGGGCGTGTGTTCAGTGCTGCATCCCAAAAGCTGCCCGCACTCAACCCCAGTTCAAGGCTCAGATCACGGGACCGGCCTTCGATCAGTTGCGCGCTGTAGCGCCGGACCAGCATCCGCGCCGGATCATCCAGATGGGCCACGATCCGAATATCGTCAGACAGGGGCAGCAACAGTGCCCGCAGCCGTTCCAGTTCAGACCGCGAAACCAACGTACACCCCAGTTGGTGGGATGACAGGATCAGAACATCGGGCGAATGCCGTTCAACCTCGCTTGTCAGGCTGCGAAGAACATCTTCACGCAGAACCTGCTGTTTTTCTGCAGAAATGAACCCACGGTTAAAGCGCAGGCTGTCGACATTTTCGGGATCGGTGACCGCCATGAACAGCCGCGTGTGGTTTCGCGCGCCCGGTGAGCGGGCATAGAGCACGCCTTTCTGAAGCATCTGGTCGCGCTTGGCATCCAGCACGCGTTGCAGTCGATCAGACGTGGCGCCATCGGGGCCAATGTGCAGATAGATGCGCATCAGGCAGCTCCTCTGGCTGGGTTCGTGTCGGAATTCACATTGCGCTTGCCCCACCATGGCAGGTCGCACTGAATGTGCGCCGCCAGCCGGTCGCGGGCGTCCTGCGCACCCATGGGAAGCTCCAGATATCGGGGGTCATCGCCAAAGAGATCCCGCAGCATCGCATAATGTTCTTCAATCCAGCGGACGCGTTCCGGTTCAACCTTGCCAAATCCGCGGGGCAGGCCGGGCACAGCCCCCTTGGGCAAACGTTCCTTGCCCATGTTTTGCCAGCGCCGCATGCTGTCCGAAATATCGGCCGCCGGGCGCCATGTGGCTACGAACTTCACGTTTGGATGGTTTATCCGCATGGCCTTGATCACCGCATAGTCGCATTGCGGCCAAAGGCTGGTTTCCGCCTTGAGAGCGCTGATTTCTGTCAGGGCATCATAGTGGCCCAGCGTTGCAAATGGATCGCCATTGTCAAAATACGCCTCATAGAGCTGACGAGCGATAAAGGTGCCTGCAATGGCCGGATCCTTCGTGTGACTGCGACGCACCTTGTGATCGGCGACATGCCAGCCCGCCTGTTCAAGCGCAAACGCCAGCGTTGTCGTGCCTGACTTGGGCAGGCCAAGATTGACCAGTTTCAACCTCATGACGCCAGTCCCAGCTCAGTGATTAATTCCAATTCACCCGGTGGGTAGGTCGGCAAGGATTTGAGGTGCGCATACATCTCTGCGTATGAGTCCTGCGCCATCAAGGCATCACGCTTTTCGGCATGAAGCCGGCAAGCTTCGTCATGCAATGCCCCAATTTTCTTGTCGCTCTTCATGTCGGACAGCATTTTTTGCAGGCCTGGCAGGTAGCGTTGGATCGATGTGTCTTCCCAGGCCGGATCATTGCGCTCGCGCCAATAGGTGTCATCGAAAGCCCGGTTTTCCCGGTTCACATCGCCACGGTCATTCTTGACCAGATAGCTGTCCAGCGATCGCAAGGCGTAGTGGTTCAGCGTTGCAAATTCGCGGGCATTGGCCGCAGGAAACTTGCGGATGCGCCTTGGATTGGCGGCCACATGAAACTTGTGCTGCACCTTTCGGCCCGATCCGTCAGTCCAGCTTGGCCGTTTGTCCTTGTCTAACTTTTCCTTGAAAAATGGACGATGCGCGCCGTAGTAGTGCAGTGGAAAATCTTTGCGGATCAGTGATTTGACCTCGATCGCGGTTTCCGAGCACCAGATATCCGGATTGTGTGAGCGCGTGAATTGCTCGATCACCGGACGGTCTTCAAACCGGTCGATGCCGCAGTTCGCAAAGAACTGAAAGGTCACGGAAATGGCCTGAGGATTACCGCAGGCGTCAATCAGGGCGGGGATTGTGTGATCCCCGACGTGGATGTTCAGAAACTCGTCCACATCAGCCACCCAGACCCAATCGGCTTTCTTGACAACCTTTTGCTTGGCGGCGTCTTTCAGCGCTTCCATCTGATAGTTGCGGCCCTTGGCTGGGTTCGGCAGATGCTGCACGCCCCAATCGCCAAGCGCATCCAGCAGAGCATCTGTGCCATCGCTGCAATCGTTGGAATAGAAAAGATGATCGGTCACACCGATCAGCCGGTTGAAGGCAATCCACTCCAGCAGAAATGGGCCTTCGTTCTTGACGCAGGTCACGGCCGTTATGCGCATGGTTGCCCCCATACGATACCCAAAAACACAGGCCGCGCCTGCGTTGACTTTACCAAACCGGACATCACTGCTCGTCCCGCCATGTTTATCCCGGGTCATTGTTCCCGGCTTTTTTGTTGAGCGAATCATCGCATTTTGGCGCAGTTCCGTCAACGTATCCCGAATTTTGCAGTTTTCTGTGCGACCTTGGCGCTATTGACCGCAGCGGGCTGTGCAGGCAGTTGAAAGAGAACACGGAGGACAGCATGATCCAAATCCCGCAGAGCATCGACGAGGTCCAGGCGCGCCTGAATGACACCGGGTACGTGTGTGGCCGCGCGCTTGCGACGGTCGTCTTCCTGTCGCTCAAGCTTGGCCGTCCGCTGTTTCTCGAAGGCGAAGCAGGCGTCGGCAAGACCGAGATTGCCAAAGCACTGGCGGCCTGTCTCGGCCGTAAACTGATCCGCCTGCAGTGCTATGAAGGGTTGGATGCGTCCTCGGCTGTCTATGAATGGAACTTTCCGGCTCAGATGATTGCCATTCGCACAGCCGAAGCGGGCGGCGGCGCAGATCGTGCTGCGCTCAACGCTGAGTTGTTCGGCCCTGAGTTCCTGATTGAACGTCCGTTGCTCGAAGCGATGCGCCCGGATGAAAACGGCGCGCCCATCCTGCTGATCGACGAACTGGACCGAACGGATGAACCGTTCGAGGCCTTTTTGCTGGAAGCGCTGTCGGATTTTCAGGTCACCATTCCTGAAATCGGCACGATCAAAGCTCCCGAGCCGCCCATCGTGATCCTGACGTCCAACCGAACACGCGAAGTTCATGACGCGCTCAAACGCCGGTGCCTGTACCATTGGGTCGACTATCCGGGCTTCGAACGCGAGGTCGACATTCTCAACGCGCGTGCGCCGGAAGTGGCCGAAACCCTCTCCCATCAGATCGTTGCTTTTGTGCAGGCATTGCGGACCGAAGACATCTTCAAGAAACCGGGCGTTGCCGAAACCATTGATTGGGCGAAATGCCTTCTGGCGCTGGACGTGGTCGACCTGTCACCCGAAGTGATCTCGGACACACTGGGCGCCATTCTGAAATACCAAGATGACATCCAGAAACTGCAAGGATCCGAGGCCAAGCGCATTCTCGACAATGTGTCTCAGTCGCTCGATGTCGCCTAGTGTTTCTTTGTGCCGTAAATATCCCGGGGGTTTGGGGGCAGAGCCCCCAAATGAGCAGCCATGCCTGAATATGCCCCGATAGAAATCCCGGAACACCCGCGTCTTGCGCAGAACATTATTCATTTTGCGAGGGCGCTGCGGCGGGCAGGGCTGCCGGTTGGTCCGGGGCGCGTCGTGGATGCGATCCGCGCTGTCGAAGCGGCGGGCTTTACCGAACGCATGGATTTTTACTGGACCTTGCACGCCTGTTTTGTGAACCGGCCAGAACATCGCCGGGTCTTTGCGCAGGTCTTTCGCCTCTATTGGCGCGACCCACGGTATCTCGAACACATGATGTCCTTCATGCTGCCTGCAATCCGCGGCGTGCAAGAGGAACGCAGCGCGCAGGCCGCCGAAAAACGGGCAGCGCAGGCCTTGCTGGGCGACGAGATGCCCGAGATGCCGGAACAGGAAAACGAAGAGGAAGGCACGCAGATCGAGATTGACGCCTCGATGACCATGTCGTCCGAGGAAAAACTGCGCAGTCTCGACTTTGAACAGATGTCCACAGAAGAGATCGCACAGGCCAAGCGCATGATCGCAAGGCTGACCTTGCCCGTGAAACCGATTGCGTCCCGCCGACGTCAGGCTTCGGTGCATGGGGCGCGGATGGATGCGCGGCGGACCATTCGCTCTGCGTTGCGTCATGGCGGAGAAATACACACCATCGCACGGGCCAAGCAACGCGAACGCTGGCCCAATCTCGTTGTGCTTTGCGATATTTCGGGCTCCATGAGCCAATACAGCCGCATGGTTTTGCATTTTCTGCATGCGGTGGCCAATGAGAAGGGGGCTGGCTGGGCAAAGGTGCATGCCTTTACCTTTGGAACCCGGCTGACCAACATCACCCGGCATCTGGCCACCCGTGACGTGGATGCTGCGCTCAAATCGGCCGGGGCCGAGGCTCAGGACTGGGAAGGCGGCACCCGGATCGGATCTTGCCTGCATGACTTTAATCGCGATTGGTCGCGGCGGGTTATGGGGCAGGGCGCAGTTGTGTTGTTGATCACTGATGGGCTCGACCGGGACGACGCGGGGGCCTTGGAAAAGGAAATGGAACGCCTGCACCTGTCTTCGCGTCGGCTGATCTGGCTCAATCCCCTGTTGCGATGGGATGGGTTTGCGCCAAAAGCGACGGGCATTCGGGCCATGCTGCCCCATGTCCACAGTTTTCGCGCAGGCCATTCGATCCAATCACTGGAAGATCTGGCCGAGGCGATCTCGCGCCCGGATGATCTGGGCGAAAAAGCCCGCTTGATGGCGCTGCTCTAGCTTGTGCATTCCTGTGTTGCGTCTCCAGACCGCCAGAAGACAGAAGCGGTGTTTGATTTCCGTCCGTGCGGTGGCAAGATTCCACCCAGTGCCGCATATTGATGTTCTTGGATGATGCTGGTTATGCTAAGTCATTACATAGCAGTTTTTTCATTGGGGTCTTAATCCATGTGTCTCGTATGCAGCGCTTCCAGTAGCTACACACCGTCCTATCATCCGCTTTTGTCTAACAGCACCTTTGTTGAAATCATGAATGCTGTTCCGGGTGGGTTCCCGATCAAAGGCTACGCAACCGGGCCGGGCTCGACGCCAACGGTGACGGCGCCGACCAGTGGCACCTTTGGATCGGACCTTGGCGAGCTTTACTCCGGCGACAATGGCAGTGGCGGCGCTGATGTACAGCCAGCACCATCGTTGGACCTTTTGGGCCTTGTTGCAGCGTCCGGCGGCGCGGCGGACAGTATCGCCTTTTCTGCGGCCCGTGACGCGCAGGTTGATTCCGAGGCGGCCATCATAGTGCCAGCAGCCGTTTCGCCTGCGGATGCAGGGGCGGCCCCGGCGGGCGACGCATCTGCGGATGTCACAGAAGGTGTCTTGGCTGATCTCAACGTCGAAATCCAAGAGGCCCTTGATCTGTTCTGATCCGGGTCTTGGACGCAAAGCGGTAATCCACGACGACTTCATAGAACAGGCGCGCGAAATATTCGCGCGCCTGTTTGCTGTTTTGCAGGGCTTAGTTGCTGCCAAGCGGGTTAAGCGAGCCGAAGATATGGCTGACATTGACCCCGGGGCTGGTGCGATCAGACACCGAATGGCACGTGAAGCAGTTTTCCGATGTGAACCCGTTGTGATCGGGATACTGGTGGAACGTCTCCATCGTCGAGTTGGCCAAACGTAAACCGCCGCGGATCGTTCCGTCTGTTCCGCTCAGCGGAAGCTGTCCTTCAGACGTCCAGATGCCGCCAATCTGATAGTAGTTCGCGCGGACATCAGACAGTGCTGACAACATACCCATCACCGAGACGTTCAACGACACCAGATCTGTGTTGTTTCCTGCATCGTTGTTCGGTCCGGGCGCGACACCCCAAGGGTTCTTTTGCGCCACTTTGACCGGTCCGATCGGGCCGCCGTTCTTGGCCTTGATGCTGCCATCAGATTGCTGTGCTGCATTGGGAACGATCACATCTGGCGTGTATGTTGCGTCAACATCGAAGGTCCATGTGCCACTGGCATTGTAGGCCACCAACGACTGATCGCCGCCGGTTGTGGTATAGACATAGTCCGCCATGGGCGCGTTGTTGATGTGCTCATAGCTGATCCAGACCAGTTCGGGATGCCCCAACACCGGCGCCGCGATGTGCATGCCCACAAGGGCCAGCTCGATGGTTTCGGTTCCGGTCACAACCCAGGTGTCCCCGGTTTCATCATATGTGGGAACCACGGCCTGTGCGGTCACAAAGTCTGCCTTGGTCACGGTTGAGGCATCCACCCAAGAGGTCTTGAGCTCCATTGTGCTGGCGCGAGTATCTGTGATCTCTGCCCCATTGTCGATCGCGTATTCGACGATCAGATTGACCTGATCCTCGGTGGTGGGAAAGTCATCGCCCAGTTCGCTCAGCGCGCCATTCACGGTGCCAGTTCGGAACCATGCGTAGATATCGTTTGCATGCACGCCGTAGTAGACCAGAGAATTGTTTGCGTTGATCAGGACATCGCCGCCACCAGCCTGACCCGTGCCTTCGGAGGTGATGGATTTCACGCTGCGTAGCTGCATCAGATTGTCTGATGAGCCGTTCTGGATGAATTTCCGGTTGCCGCTGCCATCTGGCACAACGTCGTAAAACTGCGCACCGTCAACAACCACGCCGCCTGCTGAATCCGGGGATGTCAGCCACAGGAACATCTGTGCGCCCCATTTGTAGAAATCGCACTTGGTGTTGGTCGCAGGGGGCGGAAAGTCAAAGCCGTTGGCCGGTTCGACCGCGCCACCAGCAGTGGCTGTCCCACCGCTGAACCAGCTGTTGAACGCCGTCTGATCCACCCCGCAGGTGACCTGCGCGTCTGTCGGAAGCACGACCTGAGCTGACAGGGGACCCGCGCCGAGACCTGCGGCGCAAACAAGGCCTAAACCAATGATACTCTTACATGTATTTGAACTATTGGTTGTTGAGTTAACCATGACACTCTCCTTTTGGGTGAGGCGAGCGTCTGATCTTACTTACCTAGGGTCAAATTAAATTGCCCGGTTTAATGGAAATTTCATTTTTTTTGCCCGCAAAAGGAGATCGCGGGCAAAACGGTTGCGATCAGTTCAGCATTTCCTTGGTCGCGGAAAGCGTCACATCCGGGTAGTCCCGTTCAACACGGTCGATGTCCCATTGTAGGCGTGTCAGGTAAACGACGTCGCCGTCATGGTCATGGGCGATGTGCTGCTTGTTGGCGTTGGTGAATTTATCCACCGCATCCTTTTGGCCATGCACCCAGCGGGCAGATGTGAACTGGCTGCCTTCGAAGCGGACGGGCAGGCCGTATTCCAACTCGATCCGGCTGCCCAACACTTCGAATTGCAACGCGCCGACAACGCCGACGATAAAGCCCGAACCAAAGGCAGGTTTGAAGACCTTGGCCGCACCTTCTTCGGCAAATTGCATCAAGGCCTTTTCCAAGTGCTTTGCTTTCATCGGATCGCCCGCCCGACAGCTTTGCAGCAATTCAGGTGCGAAGCTGGGAATACCGGTCGCCTTTAGCATTTCGCCCTCGGTCAGTGTGTCGCCGATGCGCAACTGGCCGTGGTTCGGAATGCCGATGATGTCCCCGGCCCAGGCCTCTTCGGCCAATTCCCGATCCGAGGCCAGAAAGAGTACAGGGTTCGAAATCGCCATGGGTTTTTTGCTGCGCACATGGGTCAGCTTCATACCGCGATGGAAATGACCTGAAGCCAGCCGGACAAAGGCCACCCGGTCACGGTGTTTTGGATCCATGTTGGCCTGCACCTTGAAGACAAAGCCAGTAACCTTTTTTTCCTCAGGAGCGATCTCGCGCGGGCTCGCGCGCTGCGGCTGTGGTTCGGGCCCGTAGGTTGCAATCCCTTCCATCAGTTCCTGAACACCAAAGCTGTTGATGGCCGAGCCAAACCAGATCGGGGTCATGTGCCCTTCGAGCACCGATTGCGGATCAAGCGTTGGCAGTAATTCGCGCGCCATTTCCACTTCTTCGCGCAACTGTTCCAACAGGGCTGCGGGGATGTGGTCTTCCATGGCCGGATCGTCCAGGCCATTCAGCGTAATGGTTTCCGCGATCTTGTTGCGGTCGGCGCGGTCCATCAGTTCAAGCCGGTCGTTCAGCAGGTCGTAGCAGCCCAGAAAATCGCGACCCATGCCAATGGGCCAACTGGCCGGTGTCACGTCGATGGCGAGGTTTTCTTGAATCTCGTCAATGATCTCGAAGGTGTCGCGCGCCTCGCGGTCCATCTTGTTGCAGAAGGTCAGGATCGGCAGGTCGCGCAGACGGCAAACCTCAAAGAGCTTTTGCGTCTGGCTTTCCACGCCCTTGGCCCCGTCGATCACCATAACGGCAGCATCCACCGCAGTCAGGGTGCGATAGGTGTCTTCGGAAAAGTCCGAGTGACCGGGGGTGTCCACCAGATTAAAGCGGAAGTGTTTGAAATCAAACGACATCGCAGATGCCGAAACGGAGATGCCGCGATCCTTTTCCATCTGCATGAAGTCTGAGCGCGTGCGCCGCGCTTCGCCCTTGGCACGCACCTGTCCCGCCATCTGGATCGCACCACCATAAAGCAGGAACTTTTCGGTCAGCGTCGTCTTGCCCGCATCCGGATGCGAGATAATGGCAAAGGTACGCCGCCGGGCAATCTCGGCGGGCAGGGCGGGGCGGTTGGTGGCGGTCTGCGTGTCGGACATGGCGGCTGCGTAACGCGGAATCGCAAGATGCACAATCCATGCACAAAGCTGGCGGTTGCGGGTGCGGCTGGCAGATGGCGGGTTTTGCGTATTTTTGAAAAAGAGAAGCCATTGGGCGTGTCGCTCAAGCAGCGCGTGGGGCTTTTCGCAGCCGCTGGTACAACGGCAGACGGGTTCATTGGCTAATTTCTGCCGGCGCTGAGGGTTTTAACTGAAAGACTTGCTAAACTGTTAAGGGTTGCGTTATTCATGAGAACATAAATAGAACATTTGGAGGGAATGATGGATATCAAAGCGATTGCAAATGAATTGGTGGAAGGCTGCCGCACAAATCAGGAAAGCGTCAATCTGGAGCGTCTTTATGCCCCCGACGCCGTGTCCGTCGAGGCCATGGACCAAGGCAACGGTCGTGAGACCAAAGGTTTGGACGGCATTCGCGCCAAGCACAGCTGGTGGGCTGAGACCTTTGAAGTCACAGGCGGTCAGGTCAGTGATCCGATGATCCACGGAGATGACCGTTTTGCCGTGATTTTCGAAGTGCAAGGGCGCGAGAAGGCCAGCGGTGAAAGCTTCGACATGAAGGAAGTCGCGGTTTACCACGTCGCAGAAGGCAAGATCGTGCGCGAAGAGTTCTTCTACGGATAACGGGCCGCGTCAGTTGGTTGATGATTTGCGCAAAATCTCGGCAGCGTCTGGCCGTGCCAACAGCGCCTCCTGGACCTCAAGTTCGCGGTGGCTGGTTTTGCGGTGGCCGGGGATCAGCTGTGTCAGCCGATCGTTCAGCTCTTCGGGCAACACACCGCTGGTTCGGGTGTCGACCAGCAGCGATTCCGCAGCGATGCCCTCGGCATAGATGATCTGATGGTTGTCAAAGAGCATCTGGTAATAGTCGACAAAGCCGCCCGACAGGCGTTTGATCGTGTCTCCGTTGACCAGATGGCGCGCGCGGACCAGCAATTCCGCACGACCTGCGCCAAGCCGGTCCCGACGCTGATAGATGAACAGCCGGAAGTCCGGGCTGACGACCAGATCCCGGGTGTTGTTCAATGTGCCTTCGCGAATGGCAATCGGGGCAAACGCGCCAACGGCTCGTACGGTTTGGTGGCCGATCCAGCGGATTTCCTGCGGGCCATCGTCCCGGGTCAGAACGCGGTCGCCAACCTTGAGGTTTTCCACGGGCTCCTGAGCGCCGGAGGCCATGGTGATCAGAGTGCCTGCTGTGAAGGAAACACAGGCCACCTGCGCAAAGCGCTGCATGGCGGTTTCGCGGTTTACACCAACCAGAACGTGGTCGGACTGCGGCAGCATCGGCGCAAGCGGAAGGGCGTAGACCTGTGTGACATCGCCTTGATCGTCAACTTCGACCAGAACCAGAATTTCCGTGGTCTGGCCGTCGCCGGACATCAGGGTCAGGCAACTGTCCAGATGCACCTGTGCGCCGGGCGCGCCCAGTTCGCTGTCGGCTGCAACCTCAAAGGGCGATTGTGCCGAGGCGATGACCGTCAGCTGGGAGGTGGCTGCAAGAGGGGACAGGCGGTAGACGTCGTCTTCGATGACTTCGTCGGCAAAACTCAGAGCATCGCCAAGGTTCGCGCCATTGATAACGCGCAGCATTTCAGCGCGATAAACTGAAAGGCTTTGGATCGGGCGCTGACTTGCGGAAAGAGACATGTGGCTCAGACTCTGGTTTGGGACGCATTCACAAAGGAAAACTGTAACGAGGATTGTATGGTTTGTGAATGTGTCATCAAATGGGAGCAGACGGGGCTTTTGTCGGCCATCGGGATACAATTCAACACCATTGGGGAGATTTGGAAATGGATCTGGGCATCAAGGGAAAACGGGCGCTGGTTTGTGCCTCGAGCAAGGGACTGGGTCGCGGCTGTGCGGAAGCCTTGGCCGAGGCCGGCGTCGATCTGGTTCTGAACGCCCGTGGCGCAGAAGCGCTTGAGGCAACGGCCGATGACATCCGCAGCCGGTTTGGCGTGGGTGTTCAAACGGTTGCGGCGGATATCACCACAGAGGACGGGCGCGCAGAGGTGCTCGCGGCGGCCGGGGAGCTGGACATTCTGGTGAACAACGCAGGGGGACCGCCCCCGGGGCTTTGGAGCGACTGGGGGCGGGAGGATTTCATCGCCGCACTGGATTCCAATATGTTGACGCCTATCGCGCTAATGACAGAGTTGATGCCGAAGATGGCCGACAAGGGCTGGGGCCGTGTGGTCAACATCACCAGCCAGTCGGTCAAGGCGCCAATCCCGCAATTGGGTCTGTCCAATGCGGCGCGCACCGGGCTCACCGGTTATGTGGCGGGCACGGCGCGGCAGGTGGCGCCCTTTGGCGTGATCGTGAACAACCTTTTGCCGGGGGCCCATGATACCGACCGTATTCGCACCTTGGATGCCAACACGGCGCGCAGCCAGAATACCACGGCCGAAGAGGCGCGGGCGGCTCGGTTTGAGACTATTCCGGCCCGCCGATACGGCACCTCTGAAGAATTTGGGGCCATGTGTGCGTTCCTGTGCTCGCAGCATGCGGGCTATATCGTCGGGCAGAACATCCTGCTTGATGGCGGGGGGATCAACGCAACCATTTGATCCCCATTGCGTGGATTGGTGAGGGGGCTATGCCCCCGCCCGCCTTGGGCCGGCAGTGGTGACGTTTGAAAATCAAAGAAGGGCTAGCATGGCAAGAGGACCAGACGGGCAGGGGGGCGGCGCGGGTTTTTCGCTTTCAGACCAATTGTTTAATGCCGAAAGTGTCGGGGATCTGGCGCGTGAGCATTCGGTGTTGCCCGGTTTTGACTCAGAGCGGTTTTCTGCCGAGGTTCTGGCAGGGTTTGACGGGCGCGGGCTGTTGGAGCGGCTGGACTGGATCGCAACCTGCCTCGAAACCCAGTTGCCACAGGATTTTCCGGCCATGGCAGAGGCAATGGAAGCAGCGATGCCGTCCATGCTTGATCCGGAACGCAGCGATGACGACTTTGGGCGCTTTATCCACGCAGTTCCGGGCATTCTGGCGGTGCGGCATGGAATGGAAGAGCACAGGGAACGCGCCTTGGACTTGCTCTATGAGGCGACCAAGCGGTTTTCCATGGAATTCTACATTCGGCCATTCCTGAACCGGTGGCCGGAGGAAACGCTGACGCGGCTGGATGAATGGTCTGTTGATGACAACTACCATGTGCGCCGTCTGGTCAGTGAAGGCACGCGGCCGCGTCTGCCTTGGGCGGCCAATATCACCTTGGCCCCGGACGTGCCGTTACGCATTCTGGATCGGTTGCATGCGGACCGGGCACGATTTGTCACGCGGTCGGTGGCCAATCACATGAACGACCTGTCCCGCATCATCCCTGACGACGTTGTCACGCGCCTGAAGGGGTGGGCTGAGGAAGGGCGGCAATCCGCCAAGGAAATGGACTGGATCACCCGGCATGCGCTGCGCACAGCCGTCAAACGGGGAGAGCGCGGCGCGCTGGATCTGCTGGGTTATCGGGCTGGAGCCGTGGAAGCGAAGATCACATTGCGCACTACATCCGTGAAAATCGGATCAGCGCTTGAGTTTGATGTGAGCGTGCAAAGCCCGGAGGCTCTGCCGGTCATGGTGGATTATCGTTTGCGCTTTGCCAGACCCAAGGGAGAGGCTGAAAAGGTCTTTAAGCTGAAATCCACTGGTCTGGAGGCGGGTAAACCGCTGGTTCTGAGCAAACAACACAAGTTCAAGGGCAATGCGACAACCTTTCGGCTCTATCCCGGTACTCACGGTTTAACCATTCAGATCAACGGAATGGATGTGGCGAGTACGGAATTCGATCTGCTCGACGCCTGACCCGTCAGGATTGCCAGCGGGTTTCCAGCTTTTCCAGTGCCGCGATCCGTTCTTCGGTTTTCGGATGAGACATTAGCCATGCAGGCGCAGCACCGGATCGCGCCTGCGTCAGTGCTTCGAGCTTGTGAAAGAGAGACTTTTGCGGCTCAACGCCAATTCCGGCCTTGGTCAGCAACGCTGCGGCGTATTCGTCCGCTTCATACTCATCAGAGCGGGAGAGCTTGGCCGCCAGCAAGGTCGTCAGTCCGTTGGCTATCCAGACACCAACGCCGGGCAGGAAGCGTGACAGCACCATGGCCAGCGCGGTGCGCAGGGCATTTTGACCGGAAAAGTCGATCATGCGCCGCTTGGAATGACCCAGTGCGACATGGCCCAGTTCGTGCGCAATGACCGAGGCCAATTCTTCGGCCGTGACTTCGCCGTTTTGATATTTGCGAAAGAAGCCCCGGGTGATGAAGATACGCCCGTCTGGCGCGGCCAGCCCGTTGACCGGATCGATTTCATAGATATGCACCCGCACGCGCGGCAGATCGAGCGAGGCTGCCATTCGATCCGTCAGCTTCTTGAGCTGAGGGTCGGCTAGCTCGGTAGACCGCGCATCCAGTTCCTTAGCAGTTCGCCAAGCGGAAAAACGGTACATGACCAGTGCGTAGAGAACCGCAAGGATGATCGGAGAGAACTTGAGCATGGCCCTTATATGGGGCGGGCAGGGCTGCGCGAAAAGGGGGTAAATCGAAGTATGGATTTCTGTACTTTTCCTGAACGTCGTTCAAAAGTAGCCATTGGGCATCATTGTAGATAATTGATGTAAAGGAGTATTTCATGCCCAGAGGTGGAAACGGCAACGGTGGCAATGGCGGAGGCGGAAGCAACGGCGGCACCATTCGCGGAAGCAATCGTGATGATTTCTTGTTTGGGAGCAGCGCAGATGAGCTGATCTTTGGCCGTCGCGGTGATGACACGATTGACGCGGGTGCAGGCAGCGACACAGTCACTGGTGGATCAGGCGCCGATGTGTTTGTCGTTGGCCCGGATACGGATCGGCTTGTTATTACCGACTTTGAAGACGGTATCGATCAGATCGATGTTTCTGCATTCGGGATAAATCCGGCAAACCCGTTTGGTGGGCAGTATGTGGGCTATTTGGCCGACGCTGACGGTGACACAATCTTGCAGTTTTTCGATACGATGTCTGGTGACATGCTTGCGGAAGTCGTTCTGGAAGACTTCAGTTACACGCAGATTGATCAAAGCGACTACATTTTCTAAAGCGCTCAGCCTTACATCCGCGGCACGATTTCCCTGCCGAAATCGGATCAAAGAAAAACGGGGCCGTATGATCGGCCCCGTTTTTTGTTGCAGAACTCAGGCGAAATGTTCGCCGAAAGCGGATTGGTGCAGGTCAACCAGATCGCTCAGAGGGGCTTCGCTGCTGCCGAACTTCACAGTGTCCCCAGCAAAGCGACCAACGCTTGTGACCGGAACGCCAGCCTGGCCTGCTGCAATCATCAGCGCTTCGGCCTGATCGAAGTTGCAAGCCACAAGATAGCGGCCCTGATCTTCACCAAAGAGAGCGGGGGTCGCATCATCATCCAGCTGAACGCCAACACCTGAGGCGGCGGCCATTTCAAAGGCGGCAAGGGCCAGACCACCATCGCTTAGGTCTGTGCAACACTTGATCAGATCCCGCTGCGCGCGGATGAAATCGCCATTGCGGCGTTCGGCTTCCAGATCAACGGTTGGTGCGTCGCCTTCTTCACGGTTGAAGACCTCGGCCAGAAGTGCCGATTGTCCCAGATGGCCTTCGCCATCACCGATCAGCAGGGCCACATGTCCATCGCGTGCATAACCAAGGATGGGCTCTTCTTCCGCGTTGATCAGGCCAACTGCGCCGATGGTTGGTGTGGGCAGAATGCCCTGACCGTCGGTTTCATTGTAGAGCGACACGTTGCCCGAGACGATCGGCATGTCGAGCGCTGTACAAGCCTGTCCGATACCGTCGAGTGCACCAACGAACTGGCCCATGATTTCCGGCTTTTCGGGGTTGCCGAAGTTCAGGTTATCGGTGGTGGCCAGCGGCTGGGCACCGACGGCGCAGAGATTGCGGAACGCCTCGGCCACAGCCTGTTTGCCACCCTCAATCGGGTTGGCCCGCACGTAGCGGGGGGTTACATCCGAGGTGAAGGCCAGCTTTTTGTCTGTGCCGTGTACGCGGATCACACCCGAGCCAAAGCCGGGAATGCGCACCGTGTCGGCCATAACCTGACTGTCGTATTGCTCGTAGACCCATGAACGACCACAGTAGTTGGGGCTGCCAATCAGCGCCCGCAAACCATCGATGCCGTCGATCTGGGGCACATCTTCCAGAGGCTCTGCGGGGGCTGTCGGCTCCCACGGGCGGTCATATTCAGGGGCAGAAGAGGACAGGCGCGAAAGCGGCATGTCGGCTTTGACTTCACCATTGTGAACGATGAGAAAGCGATCTTCGTCGATGGTTTCGCCAACGACGGCAAAATCGAGGTCCCATTTGTCGAACACGGCCTTAGCTTCGGCCTCTTTGGCAGGATCCAGAACCATCAGCATCCGTTCTTGGGATTCCGACAGCATCATAGGCGGTCATGTTTTCTTCGCGCTGCGGGACTTTTTCCAGATCGAGCCGAATGCCCAGTCCGCCCTTGTCGCCCATCTCAACGGCGGAACAGGTCAGGCCCGCTGCGCCCATGTCCTGAATAGAGATCACGGCGCCGGTCTGCATCAGCTCCAGCGTGGCTTCCATCAGACGCTTTTCGGTGAAAGGGTCACCAACCTGAACGGTCGGGCGCTTTTCTTCGATCGATTCATCGAATTCCGCCGAAGCCATTGTCGCACCGCCGACGCCATCCCGGCCGGTCTTGGCGCCCAGATAGACGACGGGGCGTCCGACACCCGAGGCGGCAGAATAGAAAATCTTGTCCGCATCCGCGAGACCGGCGGCAAAGGCATTGACGAGGCAGTTGCCGTTATACGCGGGGTGAAACCGAACCTCTCCGCCGACGGTGGGAACACCAAATGCATTGCCATAGCCGCCGACGCCTTCGACGACGCCATGTACCAGCTGGCGGGTCTTGGGGTGGTCCTTTTCGCCAAAAGACAGCGCATTCATCGCAGCGATGGGCCGCGCGCCCATGGTAAAGACATCGCGCAGGATGCCACCGACGCCCGTGGCCGCGCCCTGATAGGGTTCGATATACGAAGGGTGGTTGTGGCTTTCCATTTTGAAGACCACGGCCTGCCCATCACCAATGTCGACCACACCCGCGTTTTCGCCGGGGCCACAGATCACCTGCGGACCAGAGGTCGGCAGGTTCTTGAGGTGGATTTTGGAGGATTTGTACGAACAGTGCTCGTTCCACATGGCCGAGAAGATACCCAGTTCGGTAAAGGTCGGCTCTCGGTTCATGATGCGCAGGATTTCAGCGTATTCGTCGGCATTGATACCGTGTGCTGCAATCAGGTCTTCGGTGATGGCTGGCTCTTGCATGCGGTCCCCCGGGGTGGCGATGCGCGCTCTTTACGACACCGTGCACGGAGGGGAAAGAGCGGAGCGTAGAAATGTCCGGCCCGGATGATGCCAGAGCTGCGAAATGGCGCTTGGATTGCCCTGTGGCATATGAATTGTCTCAGAGCAGGGGGGCAGGGCGCGCAGCGTCACGGTCTGATTTGGAAATGACGACAGGGGCAACAACAGGTGCGCCCGACTCGTCAAAGAATGGCGTGTCGCGCCAATTGCCAGTGAGTCGGGCGCCTAGCACTCTGCGCAAAATGGCCAAACCGGTTGCCGCAAAGCCATGTTCCTTCATGGGTGGGTTCGCGGCTTTGGTTTGCACATGCGCTGTCACGGGCCCAAGTGAGCCGTATCCGGCAGGCAGAACCATCCCGGCAAAAGAGAATTTTGGTGTTTTGACGGTATTGGCAAATGGTGTGCCGCAGCATCCTGCATGCCAGCGGAACAGCCCATTCGGGCCAAGCTGCATCAGCGCCAGATGTTCAGGGCCTTGGGTTATTTTTATGTTTGACGGTGTGGTTTGAAAGATTTCGGTTCCACCGCTGGCGTCGAGATAGTCCGCAGCCCCGAGATGGCGCGCTGATGTCTGACAGTCCGCGCAATAGCATGCGATGTGTTTGCCTGCTTTGCCATCAAGGATTCGCCATTCCATGGCCCCGCATTTGCAGGAAAAGTCGAGATCAGTCATGGGCAATCTCCTTTTGGATATGTTTGTAATCTATTCGGGCTTGCAGCTAAGCGTAAGCGCCTTTGCGATGAAATTGGGGCCGGTGGTAAGACTTGAGCAGATAAAAACGCTGCTCACATCCGGGGAACACCATGCAAACGCAAACAAACTCAGACACACCACTTTCCAAGCTCTGTCGCGCTTTGGTGGCCCTGTTGATTGCCGGGTTCTGGCCCGGTCGGTCCGCCGAAGAGATCGACGCCCAGATCGCGACGCTAGAGCCGGGCCAGCACAATCTGGTTTTGGGCGGGGTGTTGACCTTTACCGTGTTGCTCGCGCTGTTCGCGCTCCAGTTCGGCCTTTTGGGCCTGACCGCTTTCCTGCTCGCGGTTCTGGCTATCGTAGGCTGACATTTCGCCGCGCCCTAACCCCCAGGGCGCGGCGTTTTCGTTTGACGGCACCCAAGTTCCGGCGTTTGGTGCGCCGAGGAGGTGCCCATGCAAACCATCAAAAACCCGCTTCGCGGAACTGGACTGCTTATTCCGGATATTCCTGTGCCCAGCGACAACGCGGATGGGCCACGCGCGCTGCTGGCCCGGTGCCCTGCGCATGCGGAAACCCCATTGGCCCAATCCGCGCAGCTTGCCGCGCACATTGGGGCTGCAGAGGTCTTCGTCAAAGATGAACGAACCCGCATGGGTTTGGGCAGCTTCAAGGCTCTTGGCGCGGCCTATGTTATCGCACATCACGCTGCCGAGGCGGGCGGCGACATCCAAACCGCACTGGCGGGTCGGACCTATGCCACTGCAAGCGCCGGGAACCATGGGCTTTCCGTCGCGGCCGGGGCCGCGCTGTTTGGCGCAAAGGCTGTGGTCTACCTGTCCGAAACCGTTCCCGAAGGCTTTGCCGCGCGTCTGCGTGCCAAAGGGGCCGAAGTTGTTCGGGCTGGTGCGGACTATGAGGCGTCGATGCAGGCTGCATTGCAGGCCGCCGACGCAAATGGCTGGATATTGCTGAGCGATTCATCGTGGGAAGGATATACAGAGCTGCCCCATCGTCTGATGGAAGGTTATCTGGCCATGGCCGCTGAATGCACAGAGCAGATGGAAGCGCCCACGCATATCATGCTGCAGGCCGGTGTCGGTGGCTTGGCGGGGGCCTGCGCCGCACTGTTCCGGGCTGTTTGGGGCGATGGTCCCAAGATCGTGGTTGTCGAGCCGCAGGCGGCACCAGCGCTCTTCGAATCCATAAAGGCGGGCGAGGCGGTCGAGACCACTGGCCCTGTGTCGTGTATGGGGCGACTGGATTGCAAAGCGCCATCGCTGATTGCGTTGCGCGGTCTTGCACGGGATGCCGATCAGTTTGCTTTGATTTCCGAGGCGGAGGCAGAAACGGCAATGCCACTATTGGCCGAAGCGGGTCTGGCCACCACGCCGTCTGGCGGTGCTGGCTTGGCCGCAGCACTTTGTGATCCTGCGCTTCTGGGAATTAATACAGAGTCCCGGGTGCTGTGCATTCTCAGCGAAGAGCCGGAATAGAAAGGAAAGCCCATGACGGTGTTTCCCGAAGCCGAATTTGAAAGCCGTCTTGCACGCGCTCAGGCTGCGATGGGCAAGGCCGGATTTGACGCGCTCTTGCTGACGAGTGAGGCGGACGTGCGTTATTTCACCGGGTACCTTACCCGGTTTTGGGAGAGCCCGTCGCGGCCTTGGTTCCTCGTCATTCCCGCCTCTGGCAAACCAGTGGCCGTAATCCCGGCGATCGGCGAGGCATTGATGGCCAAGACCTGGATCGACGACATTCGGACCTGGCCTGCGCCGACACCGGGCGACGATGGCGTTACGCTGCTTGCCGCGTGTTTGCGGGAAATCGGCACAGAGCGCATCGCAATGCCCATGGGTTATGAGACACAGCTTCGCATGCCGTTGCAGGACTTCCACCGTATCCAAGACCTGATTGCTCCGATGCGGATCGATGCCGATGGGGGGGTGGTTGCACGTTTGCGCGCGATCAAGTCTCAAGCTGAAGTTGCCTTGATCGAAACGGCCTGTGGGATTGCAGGCCGCGCCTTTGACCGGGTGGGCGAAATCGCGGGGCGTGGCACACCATTGTCCGATGTGTTCCGCAACTTCCAACGGCTCTGTCTCGAAGAGGGGGCCGACTGGGTGCCATATCTGGCCGGGGGTGCAGGATCGCTGGGCTATGATGATGTGATTTCCCCGGCGACGCCCAGGCCTTTGCAGAGCGGAGATGTCCTGATGCTGGATACCGGCTTGGTGCATCAGGGATACTTTTGTGACTACGACCGCAACTTTGTGGTTGGCCGGCCTGACCCGGCGGTTGCTGCAGGCTATCAACGCCTGCGTGAGGCAACGCAAGCTGGCCAAGAGGCCGCCCGTCCGGGGGCAACGGCGGCAGAGGTGTATCAGGCGATGCAGAATATCTGTCAGGCGGGCCCCGGGCGTTTGGGCCACGGGCTTGGGATGCAACTGACCGAGGGGCTGTCGTTGATTGCTGAGGATCACACGGTGCTAGAGCCGGGTATGGTTATCACGCTTGAACCCGGTGTTGATATCCCCGGTGGTGGCATCCTCGTTCACGAAGATGATTTCGTTATTGAAGAGAACGGCGCGAGGCAACTCAGCCCGACAGCGCCAAGTAACCTTCCGGAGCTTCCGGCATGACCGAACCGTTTCCATATGATCTGGGCCCTGCGCTGGGCGAACGTGCCAATCTTGGCCTGATTGTTCTGCAAAGTGATGAAACTCTTGAACACGACTGTCGCAGGTTGTTCCCGCTGGATGGCGTGGCCCAATATGTCAGCCGGGTTCAGTCCGCACCCGAGGTCAGCCGCGAAACGCTGGCCGAGATGGAAGCCGATCTGCCACGCGCCGCAGGACTGTTGCCACCGCCGGTGAACTTCGACGTGGTTGGCTATGGATGCACATCCGGAACGTCCGTCATCGGCGCCGGGCGGGTCGAGACGCTTGTGAAAAACGGGTGCAGCACGCGAGCGGTGACTAACCCTCTCAGCGCCTTGGTTGCGGCCTGTCAGGCGCTGGGCGTCCAACGTCTTGCATTGCTGTCACCCTATGTGGAGTCGGTTTCACATGGGTTGCGCGCCGCTGTTGCCGAACACGGGATCGAAACGCCTGTCTTTGGCTCTTTCGACGAAGAAGTGGAAACCCGTGTTGCCCGTATCGACGGGCCATCGGTTCACCAAACCGCGCAGCAACTGGGCGAACAGGCCGATGTGGATGCAGTGTTCTTGTCCTGTACAAATCTTCGAACCCTCGATGTCATCGCTCCGCTGGAACAGGCGCTGGGCAAACCGGTTCTGTCGTCCAATCAAGTGCTTGCCTGGCATATGATGCGATTGGCCGGACTACAGGATTCGCCCGCAGGCATGGGGCAGCTCTGGAAGGTCTGACGGGCAGGGAGGCGGACGCCATCGGCAACGAGGGTTTCCGATGCGCTCCCACTTGTATTCAAACCCGACGCAACCCGTGCTCAAAATGTCGGATTTGCTGCGACTGGCGCTGGTATGCGGGGGTATGCCTTGGGCAAATACACGCCAGCCCTTAGGAAAGAAGCGATGTCTTACAAGTCTGA
>JAHDIS010000037.1 GCA_020630695.1 Paracoccaceae bacterium
GGATCGCTATGAATTCCCAACTCCGTACTACGGGTTTGATCACGTCGACATGGTGACAGGTCACGGCGACCGGGCCGGTGGTCACTACCGCCAATGGTTCAGGAACAAGCACCCGGATTGGAAAGATCTGTGCGATCCCGCCAATCAATTGCCGCATAGCTACACCTGCCCGCAGGCCTATCGCACACCGATCCCTGAGGACAGCTATCCAACCGCCTACATCAAGGAAAGTGCCCGAAAATATCTGGCAAATACAGCGGACAAGGATCAGCCGTTTTTTGCCTTTGTGTCATTCAGCGACCCCCATCACCCCTTCAACCCACCCGGGAAATATTGGGACATGTATGATCCCGATGACTTTGAATTGCCCTCCCGGTTTGAGGACCACGAAAACCCGCCGCCGCCTCTGCAGGAGGCCCGTCAAGTCTTTGAAAGCGGTGGTGGCCAAAAGACCCCTCAGACGGCTTTCATGGCGCCGGATCGTGAAGTACGCGAGGCGATGGCGCTGACCGCTGGCATGATCACGATGATCGACGATGCCGTGGGCGACATCATTCAATCGCTGAAGGACGCGGGGCAATTCGAGAATACGGTGATCATCTTCAACGCGGATCATGGCGACTACATGGGCGACTTTAACATGTTGCTCAAAGGGGCCTGGGCCACGCGGTCTATCAACCGAGTGCCAATGATCTGGTCAGATCCCATGGATCGCACGGAACACGCGACGCCCGCCCTCGCCTCGACCATCGACATCTCCGCAACCATTTTGGAACGCGCCGAACTGGACCCGTATTTTGGCATGCAGGGGCAAAGTTTTCTCGCTTGTGTCCATGGCGCCAACCACCACCGCGACAGCCTGCTGATCGAATACAATGATGGGCTGACCCGCATGGGCTTTGACAAACCCGCCCGCGTGCGCTCGGTCGTGACGCAGGATTGGCAATTCAGTGTCTACAAGGATCAGGATTGGGGCGAGCTGTACGACCTTAAGAAAGATCCGCGCCAGATCCGGAACCTTTGGGCGGACGAAGCGTATCGCGAAACCAAAGCCCAGCTTTTCGAAACGCTGTCCGATCACCTGATCGGGCAAATGGACGAAAGCCCGCGATCAAGTCGGATGGCGTAACGCATAAGGACTGCGGATCACCACTTGGCATCACTGGTTTCGACATCCAATCCATCGCGTCAGTTGCCTTGATGGGCATGTATCGCCGAGGCATCGCGCCCAATCGGCTCACAATGGCAGCGATGACGGGCTGGTCGCCGTCACGCGTATTGCGAGGTTCCAGCCTCTGTTAGAAGCGGAACCGGGCGGATACGCAAAGATGTCGAAAAACCACTTTGAGCGCCTACCGATCCGGGCGCCCCATTGGCGTGAGGCTATCAAATCGCTTGCCGGTCGCGGCCTCATATTCCGCTTCATCCCAGAAACCGATGAGGACGCCCGTCTCCGCGGACTTGGTCTGGCGGGCAAGCATCTCGGGGGTTGCCGTGATGCGGGTGTGATGTCGGCGCGACCAACTTAGGAGTGCGTCAGACATGCGTGTGCGCACCGCTTCATGTTCAGGCGTATCCGAGGCACCGAGATCGATCAGTTCTCCGGGGTCGCTTTCGAGATCAAACAACACCGGACGGAACCCCTCGCAACGGATGTATTTCCAACGCCCGTCAAAGATCATCACAGTATGCGCATCTTCTTGTGGCTGGTTTAACGCGCGTGCCATTTCCGACCAATGGTAGTCGTGTTCGCTGATTACGTAATTGCGAGAAAACCCGTCTTTTCCATGAAGGATCGGGGTCAAATCGCGCCCCTCGATTACCCAGGGTTTCGGGGGACACCCGATCGCCTGCATGAAGGTGGGCACGAGGTCGATCTGCTCAACCAAAGCATCCGACACGGTGCCACGGGTGCTGTCGGCCTCGGGACGGGGATCGTAGATGATCAGCGGAACTTTCACCGCCTGCTGATGGTAGAAGTCCTTGTCACCCATCCAGTGGTCGCCCATGTAATCTCCGTGATCTGACGTGAAAGCGATGATCGTATTATTAGCCAGCCCCGTTTCCTCCATCCAGGCAAACAGCCGTCCCAGATTGTCGTCGAGTTGCTTGATGAGGCCCATATAGGCCGGGATCACATGTTCACGGACATGGTCGCGGGCGAAACTCTTGCAAACGCGCGAGTCCAGATAGGCCCGGATCAGGGGGTGATCGGTCTGCTGCTCGTCTTCGCTGCGCACCGGGGCGATGACGTGGCGCGCGTCATACATGTCGTGATAGGGCGCAGGCACGATATAGGGCCAGTGTGGCTTGATGTACGACAGATGACAGACCCACGGCCCGCCATTGGGATCAGACGAAGCCTCTCGCATGAAGTCCATCGCGCGGTTGGTCATATAGGCGGTCTCGGAATGCTCTTCTGGCACATTGGCAGGAAGGCGCGAGTTCTTGAGAAGCCAGGCCGACATCAGTTCACCGTCGTCACCAAGACCGGAATTGGCAAAGTCTTCCCAAGGGTTGTCAGAGCTATAGCCATGGGCCTCAAGATAGTCGTCATAGGCCGACCACTTTTGCCGGTGGCTGTCGGGATGCAGGCCATCATCACGTTCGAACGGTTCAAAACCGCATTCGGAAACCCGCACACCGATAAAGCTTTCAGGGTCGATGCCGAGCCAGGCCATACCCTCAAGGTCGGCAGCCATATGAGTTTTGCCGACCAGCACGGCACGCGCCCCGACCTCGCGTAAGTGATCGCCCAAGGTCGGCTCGCCCACACGCAATGGCATGGAGTTCCAGGTCGAGCCATGACTGCGCACGTAGCGGCCGGTATAGGCTGACATGCGCGAAGGTCCACAGACCGGCGACTGAACATAGGCATTGTCAAACCGCACGCCGCGCGCGGCCAATGCGTCAATATGGGGCGTGTGCAGATGTGGGTGGCCGTAGCAGCTGAGATAGTCATACCGAAGCTGGTCGGCCATGATCCACAATACGTTGGGGCGCTGGGTCAATTCACCCTCTCCTTTTCGTACAGAATGTCGTCGATGGGTTGACGCAGAAAGGCCTCCAACCGGTCAAGGTAGTCAACGAAAGTGGTAAGCTCCTCGGGTGTGAACTGCTCGCGAAGCGCGTCGCGGCGGCGCTTCATCGACGGCGCGGCACGCTTGTATGCTGCGCGGCCCGCGTCGGTGAGTGCAACAATGGTCTGGCGACCGTCGCCAGCGTCACGCTGCATGCTCACGAGGCCCTTTTTCTGCATAGCCGGAAGCGCCCGTGACAGAAGAGAATGATCGGCGCGCTGGATTTCGGCAAGCTCACGTATTGTCAGCGTTCCGGCTTCGGAAAGGTCCCACAGTGTACGCCATTCAACGACTGAAAGTCCTGCGGCGCGTTGCAGGATCTGCTGGCCCTGCTTGCGCGAGGCCGCATAGGTCGCAGGCAGGCGAGAGAACAGGTTCTGCTCCTCATGCAGACGCCGCTGGCGAACCTTTTCAACCTTGTCGCCATCATACTTCGCCATTGGGAGCCTCCTGTATTGCTGATTATCACCGAATAGAAACTACGTGACAAGTCACATAATTTTTGTCACGCTTTAGACAGGACCCCGGAACAGGGGCGCGCATGCCGTAAAGGGCGGCGTGAAAAACAGGGAGGAAACTATGTTTAGATCGACCATTCTGGGGGCAGTTTGTGCGCTTGCGCCGATTGCTGCCGCCGCTCAGGCGACGCTCACCGCCGAGACCACCACACCCGGCTCCACGCCGCATTATATCGACACGACGCTGGCGGCCGTGCTCGACAGCGCCGGCGTCGCGACAATGCAAATCACCGAAGGCGCAACGCTCACAAACTCGGTTCAGGCTGTTGCCGAGGGCCGACTCGATATGGCCCCTGCACCGCTCATCCTGCCGTTTTTGATGTCCAAGGGCATCGGCCCCTATAGCGGCATCGGGCCGGAAAAAGGCGCGGAAATGGCTGCCAATATCCGGGTGCTTTTCTTCAACGCCGGGTCGGCACAAATGTTCGGGTATTACAATTCGAACCCTGTCGAAGACATCCGCGACCTCAAAGGCCTGCGCATCTGGAACGGTCCGCCGCGCGGGGCGGCGCTGACTTCGGGTCGCGCGATGATCCAGCTTTTGTCCGGTTTGAAAGACGGGGAAGGCTATGAAGGCATCCAGACCGCATGGCCCGACACGGTTGGAACCATCACCGGGGGCGGCGTCGACGCCTGGACCATTCCTGAAGGCCTGCCTTCGGGCCGCGAAATCGCCATTGCGGCAGCCGGTGACATCACGATCTTTGACGTCCCGTCCGATCTGCTCGCCAGCAAGCTGGGTCAGCAAATCCTCAAAGCGCCGGGCCACGCGCCTTATTCGGTGCCAATTGAGGAATTCCGCGCCGCCTATGCGGGCAATGGCATCACTGTGGTGACCGACGATGACAGCTTTGACAGCTTTGCCACCGCCTTTGGTCAGATCGTACCGGCCTCACTTGACGAAGAGCTCGCCTATCAGATCACCAAAGCCTATCTTGCCGGCGAAGAGCGTTTCTTGACCGGCTCGCCGCGTGGTCCCTACACCCGGCTGAGCTTTGGCGACCTCGATGGTGTGAGCCAGGGCGCCTGTGGTGCGGTCAAGGTCAAGATGCACCCTGGCGCAATCCGTGCCTTTGAAGAGGCTGGTCACACAGTCGCAGATTGCCTGCGTCCGTAACCGCACTTTGAATCCTCAACACGGGCCCGCCCCCCAAAAAACGGGGCCGGGCCCGCTCCTTTTGAGCGCGAGTTGTTCATGACTGATCAAACGTCCTTTCGCCGACCGATAAATCAAACGATTGCCTTGGCATTGGCGCTGGTGCTGGTCTTTTTTGGAATGATCAACACAATGCCCGAAATTCCGGGCCTTCAAGAACTCGCACGCTCTGTCACCGGACGGCCCTTTTTCCGGGTATCCAACTTTGCGCCGGAATTTTTCTTTCCGCCGATGTTCCTTTTGATGATGGTGATCGTCGCCTTTCACGGCAGCGCCTATCAAGACTGGAAGACCACCCCCCGCAAATATCGCCCGGCATGGCTTGGGCTGTTGCTCGATATTGGTCTGATCACAGCGGCCATGTTGGGTGCGCTGGGGTACCTTGTTGAAAATGATGCCGTTTGCCTGTTCGACCAAATCAGCGGTGAACGGGCCCGCCTGATCCAAGAGGCCGCCGAACGTGCCGAAGGTGTGATCCCCGGCATGTCCTTCGATGCCGAAGTGCCGGCCTGTCAGGCGCGGTTCGGCATCTGGATTATACCACTGCTGTTTACCATCATCGGGCTGTTCTTCCTTTACAATGTCCGCCTTTGGGGGGCGCCTTTGGTGATCGTTGCGACAATCGTCGTGGCCTATACAGTCGCGACAGCGCTGATCTGGATGTTCAGCCTGTCGGACAACAATTTCCTGCTGACCAAGCTCGGGGCCGACAACGGCGACGTGATGGCCGCAGCCGTGCAGAAGGCCACCAATGTCTTCATCACCCCCGACGGTTTCATGGGCCGGTTCATGAACATCGTCGTCAATCAGGTTTTTCCCTATGTGATCCTCGGTTCGCTCTTTGGCACCTCGGCCGGTGGCACATCGTTGATCAAGCTTGCCGTGCGGCTCACACGGCGCTTGCGGGGCGGCCCGGCCCATGCTGCTATCGTATCATCGGCACTCTTTGGCACGATCACCGGCGGGCCTGTGACCAACGTGCTCTCCACCGGACGGCTCACCATTCCGATGATGATGCGCAACGGGTTTTCCGCGCGCTTTGCCGGAGGGGTCGAGGCAGCCGCATCATCCGGTGGTCAGATCATGCCGCCGGTGATGGGCGTGGCCGCCTTTGTCCTCGTGGCGCTCACGGCAGTGCCATACACCAAGGTGGTTGTCGCAGCCTTCCTGCCCGCGATGGCGTTCTTCTTTTCGATCTTTCTGACGGTCATGTTCCAGGCCCGGCGTGAAAAGGTCGCCGCCATGGGTGAGGTACCAGACGATTTACAGATGGAACGTCAGGACTGGCTCAATGTCGTGATGATTTTCGTTCCGATCCTCGTGATCCTGTTCCTTCTGCTTGGCAGCAAGGATGCAGTTTCGACCGGTGTTTTGTCATGGGTTCTGCCGGGCTGGGTGGAGCAGATCATCACCAACGCCACCGGTGACGCGGTTTCCGCCGGTTGGTGGGCGGTGGCGGTGTTGCTGCCACTGTTGTTTCTCGACCCCGAAACCCGCGCGAAGCCCTCCAAGATCCTGAAGTCGCTTGCCGAGGGCGGGATCCTGCTTTCAAACCTGTTCCTGCTGCTTTTCGCTGTGTCGATCATTTCAGCCTTTCTAAATGAAAGTGGTTTGACCGGCGAACTGACCCGTGCCGTCACGTCATGGCTCGAAAGCGCCGAAGTCATTCGCATCTTCGGCATCGATGTCCACATCACAGGCGGTGTCTATCTCATGGTGGCCCTGATCTCAGCGATGTTCTGCGCAATCATTCTCGGCATGGGCATGCCTACGGTTCCAGCCTATGTGAATGTAGCGCTTCTCCTTGGGCCGTTGCTCGCCAATCTCGGGGTCAGCTTCTTCACGGCCCATATGTTCGTCTTCTATTTCGCCGTCGCCAGCGCCATCACCCCACCGGTGGCCATTGCCGCCTTTGCTGCTGCCTCGATCGCCAAGACCGAACCGATGCGCACTGGTTTTGAAGCGGTCCGGGTGGGCATCGTCATGTTCACGATCCCCTTCATCTTTGCTTGGTATCCCGAACTCTTGCTTATCGAAGAGGCTGTCACGGTGCTGGACGACAACGGCCAGCGGGTCCTGATCGAAGGCTATGGTTCCGGTGTTGATTGGCCATCGCTGGCCGCACTTTTGCTGCGACTGGTTCTCGTGCTGTACCTTCTGGCCTCGGCGCTCGCGCGGTTCGACCGTGGGCCGATCAGCCGATTGGAAATGGCGCTACGCCTGCTGGCAGCCTTGCTTGTCCTATGGAAAACCACGCCGGTTATGTGGGTCGGCATCGGCCTCGCCGCGGCGCTCGTATGCTCTCACTATTTTCTCTCGAAAAGGACTGATCATGATCCCGCCCGAGCTTGAATTCATCTGCCAACTGAAAGTGCAACTTGCCCCAGCCCGTGAGATGGGGCCGGGACGGGCGGGACAACGGCGGATCATCCCGATCATCGGCGGCACAGTTTCCGGCCCCCGCCTCTCGGGCAAAATCCTCAATCTCGGTGCGGATTGGCAGACGGTCTTCGACGATGGCCTCGTGCAACTCGATACGCGCTATGCCTTTGAAACCGACGATGGCGCACTGATCGAGATCATCAACTTTGGCTACCGCCATGGCCCCGAAGAGGTCATAGCGGCGCTTGCACGCGGCGAAGACGTGCCGGCCGACAGCTACTATATGCGCACCCATGCACGATTGGAAACCGGTGACAGCCGGTATGCATGGGTCAACAAATCGCTATTTCTCGGAACGGGCAAACGCGAAAAAGAGCGCGTTGTCATTGATCTGTTTCTGATCCGATAAGCCCTGCCGGACGGCCCGGTACCCTGTTGCTGCCAAGATACCGGGAAGCCCAATCACTGCTTTTCTTTTGGTCCGAAGTCTCCCGTTCACCTCAGACCCTTTTCACTTTCAGCTTTGTTTTCAGGTCAGTTTTACAGAAGGCATGCAAAAAGCAGGTTTTCTCCGAGATATCGAGCATCTCTTGCGCCGTCTCGTCGCTTTCGGATGTCTGCAAATAAACATGCGTTTCGATCGGGTCGGCCTCGCCCGCTTTGCCGGTGCCGCCACTGGCACCACCGAGACTGAAATGAGTGTCCTGCACGATGCGGTAGTCTGGCAGGTCGAGCTTGAGCATCGACACGAAACGACCAAACTGCGTCATGAAACAGAAGCCGATCCCGGCGCTGATCAAGGTGTTTGCGTCGGGCGCACGACCATCCTCTGAACTCAGCAACATGAACGAGGTACCGTAGGGCGAATACTGCATTTGTTGGATCTGTTTGATCCCATCTGCGCGCAATTCAGCGACGGCCCCAATGTTCAGCCGCCTGTCCTGTTCGTCCGACAATGACGAACTGCCGGATGCGGTCCCCTTGGCGACCTCTTTCTTGGGCGTCGGACCGACCTTGCTCATCAGATCTGAAACGCTCTCTCCCGGCGCGGCTTTGGCGAAATGATCACCGGGGTCCGGCAAGATCGAACCATTTAGTTCCAAGGCTTTGGCCGTCGGAAGCTCGTTGCCATTCTTCGCCAGTTTGAACAGGCTTTCGATCTGTCCGCGCATCAATCCGTTCAACGGCGATGCAAAGGTCGCATTGATCAGAAATTCATTGAGAGCCCCATCATCCAGATCGCAGTCGATTTCGACCTGCAATTCGATGTTTTCGGCCCCACCAACCATGGTCCGCCTCGGCATCGAGCCTTTCATGGTATAGAAGTTGTCCTGCGTCAGCTTCAGCTTGCGGATCTCAATGCCCTTTTGCTCTGCAAGAGCCATTATCTCATTCATGAAGCTGGCAACCATGCCGCAGGACAGGAACGCCAATGGGCAGCACGCGGCATCATGGCCATTCAAATACGGCCCCTCGTCACTGACAAAGCGCCAAGTGTCACCGGTTTTGGCCGATCGCACCAGCGCCTCTTTCTGAAAACCGCTGAAAGAGCGCACCCATGTGCGCAGGGCATCGCCTTTACGGTTCTCGGGCGCGGATATGCCCACCTCATCTGCATTTTCCACTTTGAAAAATGCGGGCAGTGCACTTTTGCCAATGAGGTCTTCGCCAATTTTAGCCACGTGAGGTGCTCCGTTGTTGAGTGTTTTTTGGGTGATGCCCTATGTCCGGACAGGCTCGTCCGCGTGGATCTGGCGATTCTTGATGAAATGCAGTCCAAGCCAGAGACAAGCCGCGACAGCAGCAGATGAGTAGATCACAGGGTCTTTTGTCATGAGCGAAACCGCCAACACCAAGCGCAGGATAACATCCCAGGACGCCAATGCAGCGCGGTCAAAGCGGGCCAGCGCACTGGCGAGCAGGAAGAGCGCAAGGAAAAGACGCAACAGCACCAGTGTCAGGGCACCCCAATCCAGCTGATCAGTGTAGCCAGGCAGATACTGGATCTCTGCCCCATCGCTTGTGCTTGGATCAATCACGGCCGCTTCGATCAACAAGATCTCTGGATAGAGCGCGAACACGAATGGGATCACAAACATTACGATACCGACCCGCACAGCCGCGAAGCCGGTCGCCATGGGCTCACCTTTGGTGATCGTCGAGGCGGCAAAGGCAGCCAGCGCGACAGGCGGTGTGATGGCTGAGGCAACAGCAAAGTAGAAGATGAACATATTGGCCGAGAACACGGATATCCCAAGGCCGGCCAGCACCGGCCCCATCAACAAAGCCACGTTGATGTAGGCCGGCACCGCAGGCATCCCCATACCAAGAAGTACCGCCAGCAGCATGGTCACAAACAGCGCTACAAGCTGGAACATGGCGGATCCGTCCGCACCCAGATCCAGACTTTGCAGCCATTGAAGAACATCGAGCGAGATAAAGAACGGCATGCCAGTGAATTTCAGGCAGAAGTCGATGATCGAAACCGCAAGAAACATCAGATACAGCGTTGCGATCAAAGTGCCTGCACTTGCAAAAGACTCCAGCAGTTTGAACGGTTTCGCCCGCATGTCCGGGTCCAGAAACAGCAAGAAGCACAGCACGATCACCGCCCACCATCCAGCGCTGCCGGCGTCACCAGCGGCATTCTGGACGAGTTGCAGGAACCAAGACAGGCTCTCGACCTGACATACCCCGTCAACAAAGCTGCGCTCTGCCCCAAGGATGCCACCAAGAAGACCGCAGCCGACGCCCCCCTTGCTGGTCAAAAGCAGAACCAGAATGATCAGGATCGGCGCAAAAATCATGACCAGATTCAGGATATCCTGACGGTCCATCTGCATGTCATCGGTTAACTCGCCAATCGCGCGGATTTTCTGTTTGCGCGCCTGAAAGACCACCGACAGGAACAAACAAACGAAATAGGCCACTGCCGGAATTGCTGCGGCAATGATCACCTGATTGTAAGGCACTCCCGTGAGAGCGGCCAAAATGAACGCAGCAACCCCCATGACCGGCGGCATGATCGATCCGCCCGAAGAGGCCGCCGCCTCCATCCCGCCAGCGAAGTTCTTAGAGAACCCGCGTTTGATCATCATCGGGATGGTCAGCACACCCGTCGAAAGCACATTGACAACGGGCCCGCCCGAAATCGTCCCGAACATCGCGGATGAGACAATCGCTGCATGCGCCGGACCACCGGCCAAGTTACGGGTCCAGCGGAAGGCCACCTTGATCAAAGAGCGCCCGCCGGCAGAGGCACCAAACAGCGCACCAAGAATAAGATAGGGGAAGATTTCGTTCAGGATGATGTCCATGAACCGCCCCAACAGACCCGAGGCATTGTTCACCAGAATATCGTGCACGCGCGGCCTGCCATCCGAAAGCATCCGTGGCTCACCGCCGATCTTGGTCACCAGGTATTTGTTGATGTCTTCGACACCATAAAAATACCAAACCAGAACAGTGCCAATCGTGTAGGCCGCAACCAGGATCGCGACCAGCACCAGCGGCAGACCCCAGACTTTGACGTTGTAGGCAAGGAAAACGACAATCGCCAAACCGATGATCAGCACCAACCAAGGGCCTGTGGTGCTCAGACACTGTGGATCATCAACCGTGGTTGGCTCTGGCAAACCAAACAACACGGCATTTTCTTTCTCGATCAGAAGACTCTCGGCAATCAAACGGGCGCGATCACCGGTTATCTGATCGATCATACAGACGGACTCGATCTCGATCAGATAGGTAAGTGATATGGTCAGCGCCATGAGCACCAACGCAAGATCCATTGCCAGACCAAAGCCGCGGCGGAGTTTGGATTTATCGACCCACGCGCGCCACATCGAATGATGCAGCGCGACAATGAGCATCATCACGGCAAATGCCAAAGGATAGTAGTATTCGAAGGGAAACTTGCGAATGACGAAACCGTCATTGCCGGTAATCCGAATGGCCCATGCATCGAGCCCCGGAATACCCGGCATCGCATTGATCATTCCGACAATGACGAACGCGACAGATAGCCAAAAAACCAGAAATTGCGCCCGGCCTTTTTTTGGTTTTTCAACGGTCTCAGGCCCTGACATTTTTGTCCCCGTGCTCATAATCTGTTCGGGGTCGCGACATTTGCCGCGCCCCCGCCTGCCTTCACTGCTCGCAATAGGCGATTAGGGCTTGGCGCAGTCTGGCACTGTAATGCCAGCTTCTTCGTAGGCCGCGATCGCGCCGGGATGGTACTTGAGCGGGATAGGACCGCACAGACCAACGCCCACTGAACCGACCTGAGTGGTTCCCATATAGGGCGCCTTGGTCAGGAAGGTGTCGACGTTTTCCAGCATCGCCTTTGTCAGTGCCTTGGCAGTCTCAAAGTCCATGCTGGCGTTCACAACTTCCGCACCCAGGGTCGTCGGGCTGCGCCACATGCCATCCTCGCTGACGATCGTCAGACCTTCGATGGGCGCCAGGTCAGACAGTGGGAAAGTCATAGAACCCGTACCGGGGGCTTTGGTATATTTCTGCATGGCTTCGCCTTCCCAGATCTCCTTCGGGACCGACCAAAGCGTGATGTTGCCCGCCGACAAAGACCGCGTGATGCGGGCATCCGGGAACGTCACCGGAAGCATCATTGCATCGACCGAGCCATCTGTGATGGTCTTGGGCATCTGGCCCCAGTTGAGCTGGACGCCCTTGTAATCCTTGCCGTCTTCGACACCGCTCACCAGCTTGAGAATGCCGCGACCGTGGGTCAGCGCCCCGCCGCGTGGCGGACCGTTCAGGATGGTTTTGCCGGCTACGTCTTCCCATCCTTTGACGCTGGCGCTGTCGTAAGCGTAAAGGCCAAAACCGCCATAGTTAAAGGTGTGAAGCGCCTGTACTTTGCTTGCCAGCTCAGCGCCCTTTTCCTTTCCGAGTTTTGCGTAGGGACCAGCGCCCCGAGACATCAGGAAGGTGAGGATCAGTGGAGCGGCCGACACGTCCGTTTTGCCCTCTGCAACGTTTTGCAAAGAGTTGGTAAGCGTCTGGCTGTCAGCAACCTGCATATCTGCGACACCGGCCCCGGCTGCGATCTCGGCCAAAGTTGTCGTGGCCGTGAAAGGGACAGTTCCCGGAGGTCCGGTTTCGGCACTCAGGATGACCTGCGCAGAGGCAGCCCCTGAAAGCAGGCCAAACGCAAGTCCGGCGGCGATAATTCTCTTGATCATGATTTCCTCCCAGTTGATCAAAGGTCTCTTTTCGAGACGTTATTTTTTTGTCGCTCCTCGCGCGTAATCAGGCGCAGAAGCAGGCGGTTTCACGTCGTCCTCGTTCCAATATCCGATCAGCACACCAAACTTGTCCTCCAGCCCGACCATCTCGCCCGCACGCTCTTCTGAGATCGTCTCGCGCTGACGGTATTGCAGCGCCCAGTCAGCAAGGGCGAGCTGCATGGTTTTGCGCGCGTCGTCATAGTCGGGCGCCCGGCCCAGATCGTGGAATTCGTCGGGATCGTTGGTCAGATCGAACAACATCGGCGGGTAGCCGGGTATGTGGATGTACTTCCAATCTGCGTTGGCGATCATATAGCTGCGGCAGTCCAGCGGTGCGCGTCCAGTTTGTGGGCTGAACGGCTGAATGAAGTAGTCATATTCGCTTATGACATAGTCACGCCAAGCGATTTGCTTGCCTTCAAGCAGCGGCATGAGCGATCGGCCATCCAGAATATGCCGCTGCACCTCGCCCCCGGCGTATTCGACAAAGGTCGGCAACAGGTCGATGGATTCGACAAACATATCATTCACGGTCCCGCGGGTGGCATCACATGCGGGATCCGGATCAGCGATAATCAGCGGGATTTTGACGGCCGGATCATGGAAGAAGTCTTTGTCGCCCATCCAATGGTCGCCGAAATATTCGCCGTGATCCGATGTGAACACGATCATCGTGTCCTCCATCAGGCCACGCTTGTGCATAAAATCGAACAGGATCCCCAATTGGTCATCGATCTGTTTGATCAGGCCCATATAGGCAGGCACCGTCGCGGCACGTTTGTCGTCATCGGAAAACGTCTGCCCGGAAATCCTGTCCTGATAGAGCTTTGCCAGCGGGTTGGTATCCTTCAGCTCAGCCTCTGAACGATGCACAGGCTGCACATCTTCCGGGCCATACATATCGTTGTAGGGCGCAGGTGCGATGAATGGCCAATGTGGCTTGATATAGCTCAGGTGCAGCAACCACGGTGTTTCGCCGTCATCTTCCTCCAGGAACTGCATCGCGCGGCGGGTCATGTAAGGCGTCTCAGACTCTTCGTCCGTTACGCGTGCGGGCTGGCTTGCGACATCGTTGAAAAAACCGGATCGCGGCTCTGTTTCCCCGGCGACAGAGTTTGCCGCCCAATGCCACGGGTTTTCGTGATCATCGTAGCCGCGTTCCTTGAGGTATTCGTTGTACGCAACCCCCGGCTTCAGAACCAGATCGGGGTGAATTCCGTCATCACGCTCATAGGGCTCAAAGCCTGTTTGCGAGTGGTGCACACCAATCTCGCTGGCAGGATCAATGCCCAACCGTTTCATGCCCTCCTGATCGGCAACCATATGGGTTTTGCCCACCAAAACCGGGCGCATCCCCAGAGGTTTGAGGTGATCGCCGATGTTTTTCTGACCCACGCGCAACGGCACAAAGTTCTGCGAAGACCCATGCACAGACATGTAGCGCCCTGTATAGGTGCTCATCCGGCTGGGGCCGCAGATGGGTGATTGAACGTATGTGTTGGAAAACCGAACACCCCGCGCGGCAAGCGCATCAATATTGGGCGTATGCAACGTCTTATGGCCTGCGCAAGACAGGTAATCATGGCGCAGCTGATCGCACATAATAAAAAGGATGTTCTTGCGTTTTGACATGGCTCAGCTTTCTTCCCGATCACGCTCGGGCAATGGCCCGATGTTCACGATGTCATATTTGGCGTTCAGGGCTTCCATCTTTGCCGTGTCTTCAAAATCGGCTTCCGACATCGCGCTGAGCTCATTGAGGTAGCCATCAAACCCCGATGGTTGATAAATCATCAGCATGCGCCCACCCTCACAGCCCTTTGCCAGACAGCAGGCGTGTTCGACGCCGGGCGGGATATGAATGCAGGTCCCCGGCTCTGCGGTCATCCAATCACCATCGATGAAGAAATCGACACGCCCTTCGAGGATATAAAAAGTCTCGGCGTGATACCGATGCAGATGAAGGCCAAGTGCAAAGTTGGCCTTCAGGTTGTCTTCCATCAACGTGTACTGACCGCCCGTATCCGCGGCAGAGACCTTTACGTAGGTATGGTCTGCGGACCATTCGTAGTTCGGGCCTCCACCGGGAGGAAGATATGCGTACCGCTTAGCCATCAATCAGAGATTCACCTTGCCGCCATCGACGTTGATGGTCTGGCCAGTGATGAAATCACTGTCAGAGGTCACGAGGAACATCAGGGTGCCCATCAGATCCTCTGGCACCATTTCCCGCTTGATCGAGCGTGAATCTACAGTGGGTGCGCGTGCGCGATCCCACTTATCGTCACCGGCAATCGAGCTGCTTTCGGTCAGGCCAACCGCAATTGCGTTGATCTGAATGTTCTTGTCGCCCAACTCGCGCGCATGTCCGCGTGTCAGGCCAATCACAGCGGCCTTGGAGGCGGTGTAATGCGACAGACCCGGAGGGCCATAATAGAATGTGCCCGAGGCGATATTAACGATTTTGCCGCCTTCTGCCCGCATCATTGCCGGAAGAGCGGCCTTTGTCGCCTGATGGATCGAGCGCGCATTGATCGTCATGACCTTGTCGAACTCATCGTTGCTGATCTGAAAGAATGGCTTGAGCTCAAGATTTGCGAACAGACCCGCGTTATTCACCAGAATGTTCAGCGCGCCGTATTCACTTTCCGCCTTGGCCACCATTGCGTTCAGATCATCGTCTGATGTCACGTCCACGACCATTCCTGTGGCCTTGCCGCCGGCTGCGGTGATCTCGGACACAACTTCGGCAGGATCCAGAATGTCAGTGACGACGACGTTGGCACCTTCAGCGGCCAGTTTCTTCGCATATTCTGCCCCGATGCCGCGAGCGGCTCCTGTGATGGCGGCGGTTTTTCCGTCTAGTCGTCCCATATTTCACTCCCTTATCTGGCGCAGTCTTCGCGCCTTATTCTTCGATCTTGATGTCGAGGATTGCGGCCACTTCGGGCCAGCTTTTCTTGCCATTCTCGCGCAAGTCATCGGTCAATTGCTCTGGCACCCAATCAATAAAGCAGGTCTTGAAGTTGGGCAGCGCTTCGATCCGGGCAAACCAGGCTTCGAGATTGGGCAAACGGCCATTTTCCCACATGCCCCGCATCGACATCATCGCGAGCCGGTTGACGTAGGGCGTCAGTGCGACATCGGCAATGGAGAACTTATTGCCAACAAGCCAGTCCTGACCATCCAGAGCCTTATCCATCTTGTGCAGATAGCTATCGTAAAGCTTGACCTTGTCCAGCGCACCGGGAGCGTCAAAACCCTGCCTCACAATGGCGTCTTTGAAGCTCTTCCAATCAGAGGTCACTGAGAATTCTGGCGTGGAGGCAAGGAACTTTGCAGCACCTTCTGGACCAAGATTGCGCAAAACCGTGTGCCGGTGCGAGCACAGGAATGTCATCGCGCCACAAGCAGGATGCAGATCTTCATCAACGGCCTTGGTCCAGTAGCGGACCTGCGCTCGCTCAAACGGATTGGTTGGGTGCAGGCTGGTTTCCGGCGCGATATGATCGAGGTATTCACAGATCACGGTGCTGTCCGTGATGACCTGTTCATCATGCTTAAGCGTTGGAACAACCGCTTTGGGGTTCAGCTTCATGTATTCGGGATCGAACTGCTCTCCCGCGAGGATGTCGATATAAACCCCGTCCCACTCCATGCCCTTTTCGGCCATGGCAAAGCGAACCTTGGCGGCGCAGACAGAAGATCCATGGTGATAAAGTGTAAACGTCATAGCTGCACCGTGACCCATTTGAGTTCTGTCATCGCTTCCATGTCGGCATCGGTTCCCTCCCGCCCGACGCCACTTTCGCCGTTGCCGCCAAAGGGCACATGCGCCTCGTCATGGATTGTGGGTCCGTTGATGTGGCACATGCCAGCGTTAGAGTTGCGGGCGAAATGGAACGCCTTGTCGATGTCTTTGGTGAAGATGGCAGACGACAGGCCGTATTCCGTGTCATTGGCCTTCGCCAAACCTTCTTCATAACTGTCGACCGGATAGATGGACGTCACTGGCCCAAAGGTCTCCGCACGACAAACGGTCATGTCGTCAGACACATCCGTCAAAAGGGTCGGCTGGCAGCGGTTGCCCACCCATTCACCCCCCGCAACGATGGTTGCGCCCTTCGCCCTTGCGTCTTCGATGTGGGTTTTGATCCGATCGCGCTGACGTGGAGAGATTGCAGGCGCAATCACTGTGTTCGGATCGCGCAGATCACCCATGCCCAGCTTCCCGACAATCATCGCAAAGCGCTTGACGAACTCATCATAGAGCGGGCGTTCAACATAGAACCGGCTGGAGGCGATACAGGCTTGCCCCGCGAACATGAACATTGACCGCGCAGCCAGCGGCATGACCTTGTCCAGATCGGCATCGGCAAGGATAATCGTCGGGCTTTTGCCCCCCAATTCCAATGTATTTGGGGTTTTGTTTTTCGCACATATTTCATTGATGTGCTGACCCACGACCGTCGATCCTGTGAACGTCACAAAATCCACGTCTTTGTGGCCTGTTAGATCATCGCCGATCTCTGCGCCCATACCGGTGACGACGTTGTAGGCCCCCTCCGGAACCCCGGCCTCGGCGACGATCTCGGCAAACAGAACCGTCAAATGCGGTGCCATTTCCGATGGCAGGTGCACAACCGTATTGCCGACGGCCAAAGCATTGGCAACCAGTCGCGTTGTCTTGATCAGTGGCACGTTGAACGGCGTGATAACGGCAACCACACCAAGCGGTTCGCGGATCGACATTGAGAATGTGCCCGGACGGTCCGACGGGATCGTCTCACCGCGCACATTGCGGCACATGCCTGCGGCCGCACGGATCATGGTCAGGCCTTTGGTAAACTCGAACATCGCCTTTTGAACCGGCGATCCGATCTCGTCGATCAGGCAGTCGACCAGGTCTTTCTGGCGCGTCTCCATGATCTCGGCAACGCGCAAAAGCCAACGCTCACGCTCAGTCGGCGTCGTCTCTTTGTAGGACGTGAACGCTTCCTTTGCTGCAGAAACAGCTTTGCGGACGTCATCAGCAGTGCCTTTCGCAGCATGTGCATAGTGACTGTCGTCCAACGGATTAAGCACATCAAATGTCGCCCCGCCAGACGCATCAACCCACTGACCGCCGATATAGTGACGCAAGGATCGAATGTCCGTTCTACCATCCATGGAAGGGCTCCCTCTATCATGTCGCAAGCGTCAAATCCGAGGTCTGCGATTGGGATCCCAAAAAAGGATCTTTAAGCCAATGCGACCCGATTCCAGCTCTGTTACATGCCTTTATTGAGGTTTAAGGATCCCAAAGCAAGCAAAAATCACGATATCCGGCAGTATTGGCCTGCACGAACCTTGACTTTGGGATCCCAAGAATGGTCAATACATCCATGGAATCTATCGATACTCAACTTGCTGCCAAAATCAGGCATGACATCGTTCTCGGCAATTACGGGAAAGAAGAACGCCTGTCAGAGTCGCAGCTGTGCGAAACCCATAGCGTTTCGAGAACGCCCGTTCGCCTTGCGCTGCGTATGTTGGAACAGGAAGGCCTAATCCGACGGAGCGAGGGGCGTGGATACTTTGTCATGGCCCCAAAGGTCGAAGACATCCTTCAAGCGGTGCAGGTTCGCGGACATTTGGAAAGCCTCGCTGCACGGTTGATGGCGCAATCGCCGAACCGTCATAGCGTTCTACCAACTCTGGAGATTGCGATCGAAAAGATCGAAGGCTTCATCAACGCGGGCAAAATGGATGAAGCATCGCTGAGTTCCATGCAAATGCAGAACGCGATCTTTCACAGGACGATCCTGGACGGTTGCGGCAACAACTTTGTTGGCTTTACCTGCAGCCGCATCAGCCATTTGCCAATGCTTGAAGTGGGCTCAATGGTCTTTGATCGCGAAGTTCTGGCCTCAAAGGAAGGCATCGACCGAAGCCTCTTCCGACTGCAGCTCGGCAACTCTCAGCACAAAGTGATCTTTGAAGCGATCCAAAGCGGCGATGCGGTGCGCGCAGAGGGCATAATGCGTGAGCATTCAAACACCATGGTTGAATACATCAAGATTTTCGAGAAACGGAACGAAGAACTGACGATCAAAGACCTGATTGGCTACTCGGGTCTGAGCATTACGCGCGCGATTGCCCCCGCAGCCGATACCGATCAGCAACTGCAAACATAACCAAGAGCAAACATGCCAGCACATCCAGACCTCATCGCTCAGAACGCTCAATTCGCAAAGAAAATCCATCAGCTATCAGACAGCGTCTACTCGGCTGTCGGATATGCTGCATCCAATGTGCATTTTCTGGTGGGAAAGGCTGGCATCGTCCTGATCGATACCACCGAAACAACGCAGGCCGCTGAGAACATTCTGAATGATTTTCGCGCCCATTCGGACCTTCCGATCACTACGATCATCTACACGCACTCACACAGGGATCACATTTCGGGCGCAACGGTTTTTGCCGAAGGCCGCGAAGTCGAGGTCATTGCTTCTGACAATTTCACATCGGATCTTGTTGGCGTCGATGAAACCCGCCCTGCCCCGAACAAGGCGCTGATGGCGCGGACAAAACGGCACTTTGGCATTAGCCTTCGGCCCGATGAACGTATCAGCGTTGGCGTTGGTCCGGGCGACCGTCCGATGAAAGGAATGGGCGCCGGATATATTGAACCCACCCTTCGGGTTTCGGAAACGACACGCATCACTCGTGAAGGGTTTGATCTTGAACTGACCAAAGCGCCCGGCGAGACACCGGACCACATCGTGGTTTGGCTCGCCTCGCAAAAGACGCTGTTCTGTGGTGACAATTTCTACCACGCCTTCCCCAATCTCTACGCAATCCGCGGCACACCATATCGCGATTTTGATGCCTGGGCTGATACGATGGATCAGCTCATGGATTTCGAACCCGAAATTCTGGCACCCGGTCATACGCAACCGGTCATCGGCGCGGAGGCAATCCGCGCGGCTCTGACCGACTACCGCGATGCAATCCGCTATGTTATCTCCAAAACAGTGGAAGGCATGAATGCCGGACTGGACCCAGTAACGATTGCAGCTGATTTGAAACTGCCCGAGCATCTGGCATTCAAACCCTACCTGCAGGAGTTCTACGGCGATGTCGGTTATGCGTCGCGGGCCTATTTCGCGGGGACATTGGGCTGGTTTGATGGCAATCCCACGAGCCTTGCCGAATTGCCGCCAGCCGTTGAAGCGGCCAAGATCATAGCACTCGCGG
Organism: Paracoccaceae bacterium; assembly: GCA_020630695.1. Lineage (GTDB taxonomy): Bacteria > Pseudomonadota > Alphaproteobacteria > Rhodobacterales > Rhodobacteraceae > Thalassococcus_A > Thalassococcus_A lentus. The sequence goes on from JAHDIS010000037.1 coordinate 19,625, forward strand.
GTGGGGCAGAGGCGGTTCTGGCCGCAGCTCGGACGGCACTTTCGGACAATGATGCACAGTGGGCGATGGAACTGGCCGATCGTCTGATCGCCTGCAATCAGCACAAGGCGGAAGCCAGCCAGCTCAAGATCGAAGCTTTGCGGCATATCGCGGACTTCACGGTGAATGCGCCGACGCGGAACTACTACCTGCTTTCAGCGCGAGAGCTGGAAGAAACCCTCGGGTAGATGCCGGAAAAGTCGGTATGCCAGCACAGAACGCATCTTTCTTTTGGCTCGCAAGGCAGCCTTCGGTTGTTCGACGCGCCTCAAAAATTGCACTGATCGTCGGCGTCGTTCTGGCTTGTATCAACCACGGTGATGCGATCCTTTCGGCAAGCCTGACCACCGGCGGTCTGCTCAAAATAATGGTCACGTTCTGTGTGCCCTATTGCGTGTCCACGTATTCTTCCGTGCTCGCAATTCGAGAGAGGTCTCAGCTGCTCGAGGCAGGGTAGACAGACACCGCGACCATCACGCAAATTCCAGACCATGAACGCCCGAAGCCTTGCCGATCGCCTCTACCAGAGTGGCCCGCTGCTGGTTTCGCCCACCCCTGATGCATCCGGCGCCTGAAATGCACGGCATAGACGGCTACGTCGGTGCAGGCGCGCGAGCGCCATTGTTTGGCGCTCAAAGCGTTAGACGCGATGCCCTTCCTTGTCGAAGTAGTAGGCACGCTCAGGCGCGTATCCCAGTGTGACTGTCTGTCCTTGGTTGATCGCGTGCTGACCGAACAGGCGCGCCGTGATCTGGGTGCCTTTAGCCTCCGCGATCACATTGGTGTCGCCGCCCAGGTGCTCGACGTGCTGCACCGTGGCGGAGAGCCCGCCGTCATCCTGCAGTCGCAGGTCTTCCGGGCGTACGCCGATGGTTCTGGGATCCCCCTCCGAAACAAACCCGGCCGGCATGAAGTTCATAGCCGGAGAGCCAAGGAAACCGGCGACAAACTGATTGACCGGATTGTTGTACAGCTCCATCGGACTGCCGATCTGTTCCACCCGACCATCGCGCAGAACCACGATCTTGTCGGCCAGCGTCATGGCTTCGGTCTGGTCATGCGTGACGTAAATCATCGAGGCGGCAAGCGTGTCGTGCAAATTCGCGATCTCAAGCCGTGTGTTCATGCGAAGGGCCGCATCAAGATTGGAAAGCGGTTCATCGAACAGGAACAGTTTCGGCTCTCGCACAATGGCGCGTCCAATGGCAACGCGCTGACGCTGTCCGCCCGAAAGCTCGGAAGGGTATCTTTCCAGATAGTCTTCAAGGTTCAGCATCTTGCTGGCCTTGGCCACACGCTCGTTGATGACGGCCTTGCTTTGTTTTTCCTGTTTGAGAGCCAGAGACATGTTCTTGAACACGTTCAGGTGCGGGTAGAGCGCATAGCTTTGGAACACCATGGCTATACCGCGCTTCGATGGTGGCGTATTGTTGACCAGATCGCCCCCGATATGGACCTCACCCGAGGTCGCATCCTCAAGCCCGGCAATCACGCGCAGCAATGTGGACTTGCCACAGCCCGACGGGCCGACAAAGACGACAAACTCGCCTTCCTCCACCTCGATGTTGATGTCTTTCAACACGTGAACCTCCCCAAAGGACTTGTTCACATTGGTCAGGGTCAAGGCAGTCATCGGTTTGGCTCCTTAAGGATCACGGGCTGACCGCTGCGGATGCTTTCATCGGCGGCCAGGCAAATAGCGAGAGATTGTACGGCATCATTCATGTGCCGGGTCAGATCAACGTTATCCCTGATGGCGTTCAGCATGTAAGCTTGCTCTGCGTCACACAGTTCCTGATGACCAGGCTCATCGGGCATTTCGATCAGCTGATCGCCAGACGTGCGGTGCACAAGGATACCGCCAACCTTGGTGTGGCCGTCTATGTCAGCGGACGCGCCCTTGTTGCCATCAGTGATCGAGACCGCGCCGTTGGGTGAAATGATGTCTTTCACGAAAAAGGCCGTCTCTGACATCATCGGGCCCCAGCCGGCCTCGTACCAGCCGACCGATCCATCTTCGAACACGACTTGGAACTGGCCGTAGTTGTACATGTCCTCGGCAATTTCGTCTGAAAGCCGCAACCCCATGCCGTGAACGCGGATGGGATCAGCATCGGTGATCTGGCACATGACATCGACATAATGCACGCCGCAATCCACGATCGGGCTGGTGGTTTGCATCAGCGCCTTGTGCGTATCCCATTCCGCGCCGGACGACTGTTGATTGAGATTGAGCCTGAACACATAAGGGCCACCCAGACCGCGGGCCTCATCGATCAGCCGCATCCACGACGGATGATGGCGCAGAATGTATCCCACAACCAGCTTGCGCCCCAATCGTTTGGCCGTGGCGACAACGCGTCTTGCATCTTCGACGGTCATGGCCAGAGGCTTTTCGACAAAGACATGCGCACCCTTTTCCATCGCGGCACAGGCAAAATCCGCATGGCTGTCAGTATAGGTTGCGACCACCACGAGATCCGGCTCCAGCGCCAGCCCTTCTTCGAAGGTCGCGTAACGTGGATAACCCTGCAGGGCGTCCGGCAAATCAACGTCAGACCGGTTGACCAGACCGACAATTTCCGAATGCGGATTTTCATGGTGGGCCAAGGCATGAGACAGCCCCATATTGCCCAAGCCGGCGATAAGAACACGGATCATTTGACCGCTCCTGATGTCAGACCGCGGATCAATTGCCGCGAGAAGATCACGTAGAGAACCAGAACTGGCAGGATCGCCATGGAAAGCGCGGAAAGCACCGCGTTCCAATCGGTCACGAACTGACCAATGAAGACCTGCGATCCCAGCGTCAGTGTCTTGGTTTCTTCTGCTGGCGCCAGGATCAACGGGAACCAAAGATCATTCCAAATCGGGATCATGTTGAACACGGCAACTGTGGCCATGGCCGGGCGCACCAAAGGCAGCACAAGCCGGAAGAAGATGGCGTATTCACTCAGCCCATCAACGCGGGCCGCATTTTTGAGATCATCAGAGACTTGCCGCATGAATTCGCTCAGGATGAACACTGCGAGCGGCAGACCCTGTGCCGTATAGACGAGGATCAGGGCCCAGAGCGTGTTGACCAGACCTGTTGCGACCATCATCTCCAGAATGGCAACCGTTCCGATCCGGATTGGGATCATGATGCCAAGCGCCAGATACAAACCCATCAGCGTGTTGCCCTTGAACCGGTATTCCGCCAGCGCAAAGGCCGCCATTGCTCCGAATAGCAGCACAAAGAACAGCGAGGCGACGGTCACGATTAACGAGTTCTGGAAGTACAAGAAAAAGTCGCCCTGCTTCAGCACCGTTTGATAGCCAATCAACGAAAAGCTGTCAGCGTCAGGCAATGCGAGCGGTTCGCGAAAGATGGCTTTGCGGGTTTTGAAGCTGTTGATCAGGATCACGAAAACCGGGAACAGCGCAATAAGGGTATAAAGGATCAACGCGCCGTGCATGGCGATGTTGTTGAACGGGTTCGTGCGGGCTTTGTTCATTTTTCCGTCCTCACATCTGATAGCGACGCATCCGGGTCTGGATGCCAAAGAGATAGATGCAGACACCAATCAGAATGATTGCGAACATGCCGCCAGCAATGGCCGAGCCCATGTGCGGGTCTCCGAGTTGCAACTGGAACCCAAAGAAGGTGCGATACATGAAGGTGCCGAGGATGTCGGTCGAATAGTCTGGGCCAGCCAATGCGCCCTGCGCGGCATAGATCAGATCGAAGGCGTTGAAGTTGCCTACAAAAGTCAGGATCGAGATAATCCCGATGGATGGCAGGATCAGAGGCAGTTTGATTTTCCAGAATGCCGAGAACCCGGTGATACCATCCACCTCTCCGGCCTCCAAAATCTCTTCTGGAATAGTCAGAAGCGCCGCGTAGATCAGCATCATCGGAATACCGACAAACTGCCAGACCGAGATCAGCGCGAGCGTCGTCAGCGCATATTCCTCTTTGCCCAGCCAAGGCGCAAACAGCGACTTCAACCCGACAAAATCCAGCATCGACGGCGCGATGCCCCAGATCGGAGACAGGATCAGTTTCCAGGCAAAACCGACGATGACAAAGGACAGGATCGTCGGAATGAAAATTGCCGACCGGTAGAGCGCGGCAAACCGCAAGCGAGGGTGGCTGAGGATCGCAGCGAGCGCTACACCAATCGGGTTCTGCACCAGCATATGAACGACGAAAAACCAGAAGTTGTTCCCGAGCGCGTTCCAGAACTGTTCTGACCAGATCGGATCAAAGAACAGAGTACGGAAATTTTCGAGCCCGACATAGACACGTTCCTGATCAACCTTGCTGTACAGCGCGAGCCGCAAAGTGTTGAACAAAGGGAAGATCATGACGGTGGTGTAGACCAGCACGGCAGGTGCCAGAAAAACCGCGATATGCCAGCGGATGCGAGCGCGTTGCATTTGGGAATCTCCTAAAGAGTCCGGGCGAAAAGGCCCGCCCGGACAAGGCAGTAAAGGGAGGGTTTACTGCTGAGGTTCGTACCAGCTCGCCAGACCTTTTTGCAGATCGGCGCCCAGCTCTTCGGGTGTCGCGGTGCCCTTGATAGCCGCAACGGATGCGCCCCAGGTCTCATTCTCGAGGTTGGGCGTGCCGCGTGACAGGATCTGATAGGTCGACCGGATCGTGCTCTCGCACTCGCCGCGCCAGCCAACGATTTCCTTTGCCAGCGGATCGCTCAGCTCAACCGGTTCCTTGGACAGCGGGAAGAAACCCGGCAGTGCATTTCCGAAGATCGAAGCGAATTCGGGACTGCCAACCCATGCGAGAAATGTCTTTGCGGCCTCTGCGTTCTCTGTCGCGGCATTCATGCCGATACCGATGTCGGTGTGGTCAGAGATATAGCAGGTGTCGCCCGCATTCCGAACCGGCGGCTTGAAGGCGCCCATTTCGAAATCAGCCTGAGCATTGAAGCCCGCGATTTCCCACGAACCGGCAGGATAGATTGCCGCGCGGCCCAGCGTGAACAGGTTCTGGCTGTCAGGATAGGTTTGCGCTTCGTACCCGTCGCCAAGATACGCGCTCCATTTGGCCAGTGTGGCGTATGGGGCGGTCCAGGCTTCGTCGGTCAGCTTTTGCTCGCCCGCGATCAATGCACGGCGGCCTTCTTCACCCTTCCAGTAGTTTGGCCCAATGTTGTTGTAGCCCATGGTCGCGGCTTCCCATTGGTCGTTGGTGCCCATCGCCATCGGAATGTAGTTGCCGTCTTCCTTGAACTTATCGAGCGCCGCGAAGAACTCGGCTTCGGTGTTTGGAACTTCGACACCGACTTCGGCGAATGCATCCTTGTTGTAGATGAACCCATGGATCACCGAGGCCATCGGCACGCAGAACGTGGCCGAACCATCGTCAGTCTGCCACGCGGATTTGGCAACGTCCGAGAAGTTGTTCATTGCGTCCATATCGTCCAGATCGGCGAGATGACCCGCCTCGAAGAGTGCAAGCGATGCGTCAAACGGGCGGCAGGTGATGATGTCACCGGCAGATCCGGCGTCCAGTTTGGAATTCAGAACCGCGTTGTATTCGGCCGGTGCCGAAGGCGTAAACTTCACCTTGATTCCGGGATTTTCCGCTTCAAATGCCGGGATGATCTTTTCCTGCCACAGCACCAGATCGTCGTTGCGCCAGCTTTCGATTGTCAGCGTAACATCCTGCGCCATGGCGCCTGTGGCTGTCAGCGCTGTGCTCAGTAAAGCCAGTTTCAGTATGTTGCGTTTCATGAATGGATCCTCCCAGTTGAAACATTGGTTTATGTACTAAGGTGTTTGCCCCATCGCCGGGCGCAGATGCCCGGCGGTCTCGTTTAAAAGTACCCGCGCCGCGTCCGGGGTCAGTCCGCGCGAAGCAATCAAAACGGCCGTCTTTACGTCTCCGTCCGCATCATCAAGCGCACGGCCGGCATCGACGATGGACACACCGGCAATCTGTGACACGATTCCGCTGGCTCGATGCCGGAGCTTGATGTTGTCCGCCCGCAGATTGACCATCATGCCGTCATGGACATGCCCAAGATCCACCGCCATCAGTGTCGAAAGCATGTTGAGCGCAATCTTTTGCGCCGTCCCCGCCCCCAGTCGGGTCGAGCCGGACAAAACCTCGGGCGGCGTTTCCAGCAAGACGGCATGGTCTGCCAGATTCAACAGGTTAGAACCGGCATTATTCGCAATACCGATAACGGAAGCCCCGAGCGATTTGGCACGCTCTGCCGCTGCAACCGTGTAGGGGGTTGAGCCGCTCGCCGAGACGGCAATAATCGTGTCCTGCGCGGACACATCCGACATCGCCAACAGAACAGAGTCGGTGTCGTCCTCTGTGTCACCGGGCATTTCAACGCCGGTCGGCAGACCGCCCGCCATATGAATGCGCAGTTGCGCGGCCGGAATGGAAAACGTGCCGCCAAGCTCCTGAGCATCTGCCGCCGCCATCAAACCGGACGAGCCAGCCGCCACATAGTGCAGGCATCCCCCGACCCTGATCGATTGCGCCATCGCCTTGGCACCCGCACAAATACCTGAAATTGCGTGTTGCACCATGACAGCCGCAGCGAGCTGACCGCCCGCAAGAAGCGAGGCGATCTCCTCCGGCGCGCGCTGATCCAGCCCAATCGCAAAATCATGCAGATGTTCAGTGGTCTTGGCGTTCACACGATTCTCCCCATAGCTGCAATCAAAATACCTTTTAGATACCATTTGTCTACCATTTTGTTTCTCGCCGCAATTTTGACATGGAATTCGCCAACTTACGCCTGCTTTAAGCGCATTTGGTATCAATTGGACCTTTAATTCACGCAAAAGGTATTATAAAGGTATCAACATGAGAGATTCGACCGAAACCCAGACTCTGGCCATCGACGGCGGTGGCACACGGTGCAGAATTGCCCTGCAAGACTCAGGTGAACGTCTGGTGTCTGAATTTGGGCCGGCCAACACTGCAACCGATTTTGACAATGCAGTTCGGTGCCTTCTGGATGGCCTGCAGGCGACCGCGCAGAACGCAGACATGTCTTTCGACACCCTATGCGCTCTGCCCGCTTTCGTCGGGCTCGCGGGCATCACCGGCAAGGCAGAAGCCAAACGGATGGCCAATGCTTTGCCGCTCAAAAATGCCCGTTACGCGGATGATCGCCGCGCGGCCCTCAGGGGCGCATTGGGCCAACGTGATGGCCTGATCGCGCATTGCGGAACAGGGTCGTTCTTTGCGTCTCGAATTGCTGGCGACGAACAATTTGCGGGCGGTTGGGGTGCACGGCTGGGTGACGAAGCATCGGCCCAATGGGTTGGGCGCAAGGCGCTGGCCAAGGTGCTGCAACACCATGACGGGTTTGTTGCATCCAGCCCGATGATCGAAGACCTGCAATCCCGCTTTAGCGATACTGGCAGTCTCGTCAGCTTTGCGCAGGGCGCAAGCCCTGCCGCGTTTGGAGCGCTTGCGCCCTGCGTCACACAGCACGCGCAACAGGGCGATGTCGTTGCGGTCAGCATTTTGCAATCCGCGGGTGATCACATTGCGTCCAGCCTGCGGCAGATGGCGTGGAGACCTGGCCTTGCGATTTGCCTCACTGGCGGGATCGGGCCGTTCTTTGCCCCCTATCTTGCTCATGAAATGGCCCAAGACCTTATTGAACCGCTGGGCGAGCCGCTGGATGGCGCGATTGCACTTTCGCAGGAAATAGAGGTGACACATGGATATTGCTGACTTCTTGCGCCCTGAAGCATGGTTGAGCCGCTCCGCAGGACCACGGTACGTGCAGTTGCGCCGCCGACTGGAGGCGGGGATCGAAGAGGGCATTCTTGCCCCCAATTCATCGCTTCCGCCCGAACGCGAACTGGCCGAGATCACAGATTTGTCACGCGTTACGGTCCGCAAAGCCATACAAGAGCTCGTCCGGGAAGGTGCTGTCGAACAACGTCAGGGGTCCGGCACATTTGTGCGGGAACCGATCCCCCGCGTCGAACAATCCCTGTCGCATTTGACTTCGTTTACCGAGGATATGCAGCGACGCGGGCTTCAAACCACATCCAAGTGGCTTGAACGGGGCATCTTCATGCCCTCGCCCGACGAAGTGGTGGCGCTGGGGCTCGCAGCAGGGGATCAGGTTTCCCGGATCTATCGCCTGCGCGAAGCGGGTGGACAGCCCATGGCCTTGGAGCGGGCAGCGTTGCCGCTGGATATCCTGTCCAACCCCACCGCTGTCACAACATCGCTTTATGAATTGCTCGAACAATCCGGCGTACGACCGGTACGCGCGGTCCAGAAAATTTCGGCGATCAATCTCGAAGCAGAAGACGCCGAATTGCTGAACGTCGCCGAGGGAACCGCCGGGCTGCGCATCCAGCGCACATCCTATCTTCAAAGCGGACGGGTCGCTGAGTTGACCCGCTCAATCTATCGCGGTGATGCCTACGATTTCGTGGCCGAACTGCGTCTGTCACATTAACAAAGGCGCGCCAGATGCACCCTGACCCCACTCGCATGCGACGGGAAATTCTTGAAATACCCGATGCCGTAGAACGCCTGCTGTCCGATGGCGGCGCAGACATCCGCGCCGCGGCCCAGACCGCGCGAGACATGGATCCGGCCTTTTTGCTGTCTGTGGCGCGTGGCTCTTCCGACCACGCCTGCACCTTTCTGAAGTATGCAAGCGAACTGGTTCTGCGCCGGCCCATGGCTTCGGTCGGACCTTCGGTCAAGTCGATCTACGGCGTCGATCTTGTCGCCAAGGGCGCCTTGTGCCTGTCCGTCTCGCAATCCGGTATGAGCCCCGACATCGTCAGGATGACACGTTCGGTTGTCGCATCCGGCGGCATGGCCGTCGCCATCACAAACGATCCAGCGTCTGATCTGGCAGCGGTGGCCAATGCAACCCTGCCGATCCATGCAGGCCCAGAGCTGAGCGTGGCGGCAACCAAGACCTTTGTCACATCGCTGGTCACGGGGCTTTGGTTAATTGCGGAAATCAAACAGGACGCTGATCTCATTGCGGCGATCCATGCCCTGCCTGCACATCTGGCGGCGGCCACACTTTGCGACTGGTCGGACGCCGCTTCGGCGATCAGCGGCCAGTCACTGTTTACGCTCGGGCGCGGCCCATCTTGGGCAATCGCCAACGAAGCTGCACTCAAGTTCAAGGAAACCTGTCTGATCCACGCCGAGAGCTATTCATCGGCTGAAGTGCTGCATGGGCCGGTTTCCATCGTGGAGCAAGGCTTTCCCGTGATCGGCTTTGCCGCAGGCGACGCCGCCGAAACAAGTGTCACCGAGGTCTTGGACGCTTTGGCCGATAAGGGCGCAAAAGCCTTTGCGGCATCAACCAAAGTCACGCGGGCAACCGCCCTGCCCCATGCACGCACCGATCACTGGCTTACCGATCCGATCGCGGCCATTGTGTCGTTTTATGGAATGGTGGAAAAGGTCGCACGGGCACGCGGCATCAATCCCGACACACCGCGTCACCTGAAGAAAGTGACTGAAACCGTATGACCCAGACGTCCGTAACATTCGCCGGCGGCCGCATTTTCGACGGCGAAAGCCTGCATGACGCCATGGCAGCGCGGTTTCGTGAAGGTGTTTTTGCAGAACTGGTTCCGGAAAGCGCGGTTACAAAGGACGAAGCAACTGTTGATCTGAAGGGGGACATCCTGACACCGGGCTTTGTCGATCTGCAGGTCAACGGCGGCGGTGGTGTCATGTTCAATGAAAGCCCTGACCTTGATACTCTGACGATTATGGCCGAGGCGCACAGGTCATTGGGATGCACGGCGATCCTGCCGACCTTGATTACCGACCGTCCAGATAAAACAACGGCAGCCATCAACGCAGTACGCAAAGCCTTGCAGGCCCAGATTGCCGGCATTTCGGGGCTGCATCTTGAAGGCCCTCATTTGTCTGTTGCCCGCAAAGGCGCACATGACGCATCGCTCATCCGACCAATGGATGATGCCGATTTTCAGCAGTTGCTGGAGGCCAAGGCAAACATTCCGGTTCTCAAGATTACAGTCGCTCCGGAAAACGTCACACCAGACCAAGTGTCGAAACTGGCAAAGGCCGGAATTCTTGTGTCGCTTGGCCACACGGACGCCGATTTCGAAACGTGCCGCCGCTATGCAAAGGCAGGCGCGTCCTGCGTAACGCATCTGTTCAATGCCATGAGCCAACTGGGCAATCGCGAACCGGGTCTGGTTGGGGCGGTTTTGAACCTTGGCCAATTGTCTTCGGGCGCAATTGCCGACGGCATCCATGTGCACCCCGCTGTTCTGCAAGCCGCATGGAAAGCAAAAACGGGTCCGGGCAAGATCTATCTGGTCAGCGATTCAATGGCCGTGGCGGGCACCGAGGAAACCGAGTTTTTCCTCGACGGACGACGCATCTGCCGCGAAAACGGCAGACTGACTTTGGACAACGGTACGCTTGCCGGGGCCGATCTGGACCTGACCCAAGCAATCAACGTGCTGGTCAACGCGGTCGGTGTCGATCTCGAAGATGCGTTGCGCGCCGCGACCTCGGTCCCCGCCGGTGTAATTGGCCTGCCCAGCGGGTTGGCTCCCGGCGTTACCCGTTTGGAAGACATCAACCGGATTACGCATGATTTGCGTTCGCTGTCCCGCCCCGCGGTCGAATTAAACTGATCGCTGGAAACCCAGCGGGCACATGCGCCGAACCGCGTCCCGGCGCGGGCTAGAGCCCAAGCAGCAAGTCGCGACTGCGGTCATTCATGAATGCCTCGCTGCGCGCAAGCTTGGCCGGATAGGTTTCATCCTCGACCAGTCGTTGCGACGTGAAATCACTCTCCAGTGCCTGTAGCCGCCGGATCATTTCGGCCGCGTTTTCCTCGTCATCAGACAGACCGTAAAGCGCGATCAAGAACCGCAACGCGGGCCTGAAAGTTGGCGCGGTCGCATGGGTCCGGCGCAGATCCCGGATAGCATCCTGCACAGACCCGACAATCGCCGTTGTCAGTCCCTTGTGCTGATCCCACCAGAATTTCAACGGTCCGGGCCCGAGCAAGGCGCTGGCTTGCTTGGCGCTCGAATGTGCTTTGTCAAACTCGTTAAGATAAAGCTCGGAAGCCGATCGAACCCACCACGCGAACGGATTGCCCGGATTGATCGCAATCGCCCGGTCGGACAGTTCTTCGCTGCGATAGAAATCCCGGTCGAGGATCAATGTCGTGTTGGCGAGATTGGCCAGAACAGCTGAATTACCCGGCTCCAACTCCAGCGCTGATTGCTGAAACACCTGTGCTTCACGCCTGAGCTGTTCTTCGTCAATGCCGTAGCGTTCTACCCATTGAATGGCCCGTACATGGGCGCGGGTCGCCGCAACCAACCCGTTCTTTGGCGATGTTTCCTGCGCGATTTGCAACAGTCTGTCCGCCTCGATGCTGCCTTTGCGCGTCATTGAGAACAGATTGCGCAGAGCGAGTTGTAACAACATACCGCTGGCCGCCTTTTCAGGCTGCTGCACGCGGCGGGAAAAGTGCATGCTCAGCGCGTCGAGCATCTGATTTCCAATGCGCAACAAACCCACATTATCGGTTGGCAGCATCCCATCCAGAAAGGACTGCTGCGTATCCGACCAAATCAACGTGCCGCTTTTCCCGTCTTCGGCCAAGACGCGCAGACCGATGATTTCATGTCCCAACGAAAAGGCCTTGAGTGAAACCCGCACGTCGCAGGCGATGGCGGGTTGTTCACCAGGTTCATGGCTCGGATCAGTCTGGCAGACCACATCCGCGATCAGGTTTTCGCGAAGGGTGCAGGACAGATGATCAAGGATGGAAAGTTCAACAGCGGCCAATACTTCGTTTTCGGTTCCCGAGCCAACAAACAAAGCCCGAAGCGGCGCTGGGTTATCCTGCTCTCGAACGCCCAGAACAGGGGTTGGGATCGGCCCCTGCGGGTCACGTTTTGACCGCTCAAGCGTCAGCCATTCCTCAAATTCTTCGTCCCGGATGTCGATCCCTTCCAGAAACTCGCCATCTTGGGGATTGTCGACCACGTGAATGAAAGACGCGTCCAGCGACACATGCGTGCGTGAGGCATTGAGCGCATCCCGGTTGTCACCCAATATCCGACGCAATGAGGCCAGCGCCTGCCGCAACGAAGCAGCGCCCTGCTCACGACCCCGATCACTCCATAACTTGTCCTGAAGCCAGATGCGTGTCTTGCGGTGCAGATGCGCTGTCGCCAACAGGGCTACCAACCCGCAGGTCTTTGCCCCACGCGGCGTGACGTCTTTGCCAGCCGCATTGACCATACGAAATGTACCGCAAAGGTGAATCGTAACAGCTTTTTCTACAAAGGCAGAATGGACACTCATAAACGCCATAGTAAGGCCCCCACCCATTTTTCCGAAACTTTTTATGAGCAGTAGGCGCTTCAGCGTGAATGCTTCGTGAATAATGCAGCGCCATTGCCATTAAGATTTGCCAAAGACATTCGGCTCGCCTCACAATTGTAGCCAGAGACACAGGTACATCTTTGTTGAAGGTTCACGATAAGGGGAGAATTATCATGGTGGCTTTTGGTTCGGGTTCGGGATCTGGTTCGGGCAGCGGTTCGGGTTCGGGTAGTGGATCGGGTTCGGGATCTGGGTCGGGTTCCGGCAGCGGGTCCGGGTCCGGCAGCGGGTCGGGCTCTGGTAGTGGCACAGCACACGCGGGCGGCTCTGTTTCGCCAGCTCTCAGTGCCACGATAGCGGCTGCCAGCGATGCGGTGATCGGTTATTGGGACGGGACAACCGATGCTACGCTTGCGGACACCGACGTCGGCCATGGAGCGCCCTTTTATCTGCCTCCGGGCTTGCGTCATCAGTTGATGGTTATGGAGGTTCTGCAGAAAACCAAGGTCGAGGGCGGCAATGGAACTGTGGCGCTACAGAAATCGGACGGCTCTCTTCTTTTGGAATTAAACCGACCGGGTCCCACAACGCTCAAAAACCAATTGATGCACGTTCGGAACTATGCCGACCTGCGCATCGATCGGGCGGTCGAAATCAATATCCAGATGACGGACATCCTGTCCTATCTGGCAAGCCCGGTACAACTGGATGCCAGCGGCTACAAACACACTTTTGAGTTCATAACAGCGACCCTGGAAATCGCGTCAGCGCTGTCGCAACACATGAAACATCACGTGGCAACGAAACGGCCGGTGGAAATCGAGCCCAAGGTCATGCCGATCATTCAAACACCGGCGCATTCCAGTTTCCCATCAGGGCATGCAACCGAAGCCTTTGCTGTTGCAACCGTGATCGGCAATTTCTTTCCGGATGCGCAGATCTATGTTGACCGCCTTGCCGCGCGAATTGCCGTGAACCGTACGGTCGCGGGTGTCCACTATCCAGTCGACAGCATTGCGGGCTGCACGCTTGGACGTATCATTGGCCAAGCCGTCTGGGACCTTGCCAGCACCGGGGACATGCAGGCACGCGAATGGGAGTATGTGATAAACGACGCCAACAATGATGACTTCGACTACACCAAAATCGACCAGAATGATGTCACAGGTTTGAGCGCCGCGGATGCAGAGGTTCAACCGCTTGCGCCGATCGTTCCAACAGCCGATGAAGCCAGCGCATCAACCGCGGTCCCCGTACTACATGCCGTCTGGAAAGCCGCAACAGAGGAATTTGGCCAACGCACGCAGGGGCCAATCCGATGATCGGCGATTGGCAACCAGAGAAGGAAGGCGAGCAAAAAATCCCGCCCTACGTCCGCTATGTTGCGCGACTGGGACGCCATGTTTTTCCGCCGGGCCAACATATTATCCCAAACTTGTTTGCGAGCTACAGCTCGCTTGTAGGCGGCCCACGAGAAAAAGGTCTCTTCGACAGTCTAAGCAACGAAGACATTTTCGATGAAGACGGTCAGATTGATCCAGAAAACCAAGCGGTTGTGCAGTTTCTCCAACAGTACCAACCACCGCAGGCATCAATCGTCCAACCAAACTTTCCCGGAGACACATTGCCGCCTGCGGACACCGCGGCAAACCCTGTTGTGCCAGAAACGCTCAATTTCACCGGTATCTTTGGCCCGCATTTGGATGTGCTAGACCAGGTTCCCGAAAAGGTACTAAACCAAGAGTTCGACCCCGACGAACAGATCCCCATTGATCAAGAAATCAAAGCAATGCCCTGGCACATCCGGAGCGATGCCGTGTTCACGGTCGTAATCGACACAGGGATGGTTCCTGCACATGAGCGTTTCTTGGACAATACTGGTGAAACGCGGGTTGTCGCCTCTTGGCAGCAATTTTCACTCAACGAAACCACCGACCTCACTTTGCCGTTCGGCCGAGAGGTCATGCGTTCTGAAATCCAAGCTGACGTTGAACGCATACAAAACGGTGTGTTTTCAGAAGAACAGGCATTGCGACATCGAGGTTTGATCGGGTCAGGCGAAGACATCAGTGTCGGGATGATGCGCCACAGCTCGCACGGCATGCACAGCGCTGACCTTGCAGCGGGGTATGGCCCGATTGAAGACAGGCCCGAAACGGGTGCTCAGCCGATTTTTCTGATCAATCTGCCTCCGCGCCGCGCCATAGGACGCACTGGCGTGTTCCTGCCGTATTTCGTGCTGAGTGCTTTGTCCCGCGCATTGGATTGGATCGACACACTGATGCTCGGCGCGTCATCTGCAGGCGACGATACGCCTTGGTCGATCTTTGTGAATCTTTCTTTCGGCCAACAAGCAGGACCAAAGGACGGGTTCGAAATCCTGGAAGGTGCAATCGCACAATTAATCGAAGCGCGCGCGGCGCGCCAATTGCCTGCGCCGACGATTGTTATGCCGATCGGCAACAACAATCTGGAACGCAGTCACGTCGAATTTTGCCTGCCTGGACAACAGGAAAGTGACGTCGTGGTTCACGTTCAACCCGAAGATCAGACAGCCAGCATGATCGAATTCTGGACAGAAAAACTGACAGATGCTGATTGGCCGCTGGACATAGGAATTTCTGCGCCGGGCATAACGCTTGAATTGGCAACGCCGCACCAACCGGACCAACCACATTATGCAGATTTGAAAGTTGGCGATGATCGCGTCGGGATGGTTTTTGTTCAGCGTCATGAACGCGGCGCAAAATACCGCTTTCAATATGTCTTCATCGTGAATCCGACCCAATTTCCCGGGGACATCCCGCAGAATGAAAACATTGCATTGGCCCCGGCCGGGGCGTGGCGCATACGTTTGAAAAACAAACGCGATGACCCCATTCAAATCACCGGTGACATCGAGGTGGATCAGGCCTTGCGCTCTGACAATTTGACCGTGCGCCGCGCTTATTTTGCTGACCCAAAGTTCACAGATTTGACCGATGCCACAGGCCGCCCCTTTGATCACGGGGATATCCGTCAACGCGACTTTGACAGCCTGACCGAGCAAGTGAAGCAGGCGGGCAACCAAAACTCTTTGGCCAATTCAAGCCACGTGACCGTGATTTCCGGGCATCGGCGCAGCGATGGTCAGCCGGTTCCGTACAGCGCCGTAATGAAGGGAAAAGACCAGTGCGACACAGTCCGCATGATTGACTATTCATTCCCATGTGAGGACGCACCGGCCCATTTCGGTACGATAGCTGCGGGCATTGGATCGTGTTCAACCAGTCTACGCGGCGGCACGAGCTTTGCTGCGGCATTGGCGACGCGGCACCTCGTAGAAAACCGGATAGGCAGGACAATGATGCCGATCAACACCGAAGCGAAGTACAAGAAGAACGACGACAAAAAGCTCAAGAAGCGCACGAAGGTTCCAGAAGCGAAAATTGGGCCCCAAGGCCGGAAAGACCGCAAGGCGCGAAAACCCGTGGACCGGCTGGACAGCGGATTTGATCCGAGTGTTTTGCCGTAGCTACGGTAAACGCCGAACTTCGGAATAGCGCGCTGCAAGATCAGAAAAACGGCGCGCTTTTCCAATCAGATCCCCTGTCGAAAGCAACGCATTAAAGTCGGCTTCCGCCTCTTGCAGGATGCCCCAGAGCTGGTGGGTGCGCGCCAAGGCGATCTTGTCCCGATCCCGTCCTTTGGGTTGAGAACAAAGCGGTGGAAACTCCTGCGTCCGGAACGCGTTCAAGTCACGCAACACTTTCCGCTGAACGTCATTTGCGTCTGCGTTTCCCGCGACTGGGAGGTCAAGAGCGTCTTTCAAATGTGCTATGTATCCATTGGCAATTGCCAGCATCTCGTCGTGAAAATCTGCCAACGCCTACTCCATTTCGATTCTCGTGCCTGGAGCTTCAGTTTACGGCGCCCTCGTGAACCCAGCGTGATCCCGAGGCCAATCCAAACGTGATTTACGGTGGAAAAACACTTGCTTGATTGGAATTCGCACACAAATTTGGGTGTCACGGCAGCAACGCAGGCACGAGACGGCCCGCGTTGCTAATGATCCGCCGCGCTAAGCTACTTGCCATAGATCCAGCGCGCTTCCACAGGATAGCTATACGCACCTGACCCCGATTGTTGCGGCGTCTTCGGCGCTCCGGGGTTCAGTTTCTCCATGCCCGGTGTCGACGCTGTCGGCGCTTGCGCCCATTCACGACCAGAGCCATCGAAATCGTGGATCGCAACAGCCGCCGCCCGCGCCATGCGCGGTGCAGCAACGCTGGTTCCGGAGCGACGCACAAGCGTTCCACTGCGTGATCCCGCACTCAGAACCCCGCGAACGACATCGCTCTCGTCGCCCTTGGCTGCAAGATCAGGACCTTCTCTGTCTGATCCGGCAGGCGATGACGGCTGGTTGCACGGGCCAGACGCCGAATAGGGTGCCAAGTCCTCGGTTTTGGCAACATAAGCAGCGACCACCACCGGAGACTGACCACAGGCAAACCCGCTTAGGGTACCCGCCCGTTTTACGGGGCAATCCGAACCGGGTGGATCGACGCGCAACGGCTCGCCGTATTTACCAAACCGTTCATATCCGGGATTGTCGAAATAGGCTTGTTTCCCACCAGGTTTCAGCCCCGGTATCGTTTCATCGCGGCGCACCCACAGCTCGATTGCATGTTGGGCATCCGCTTGGCGGGTCACTTCAATTTGCCAGATCCCGGACGGAGCCAGCGGCTCTTTCCTGTCGTGGCTGGCCGTTGGATTGATCAACAGTTGAACCAACCCGCGCTTTGTTTCGCCTTGCGGTCCGGAAAAAGACAAGCGCGCGATCTCAAAATCCTGTTCATTCACAAAGCAGTGGCTCTGGTCCGGTCCTGACGTCGTGACTTGATGGCTCTTTCCATCAGGCGACCAGACCACGACGGTAGCCTCGGCCGGGTCAGCCCCTTCAAAAGGCATCCAGATTTGCACCGCGTTTCCAGTCCGATCATCCGGCAAAACCGAAAGGTCGAATTGCGCCAGTTCCACACCAGGCTCCAGAACGCCATGAAGCTGCGCCAGATTGGCATTTCCCCCGGGAAGCATCAGCCAAGCACGTTGAGGATCACCGTTCACCACGGCCTCTGCACCAAAATAGTGCTCGAACAATCGGGCAAACAAACCCGTACCATCATGCGGTCCGCCAGAATTGCCGTAGGACAGATTAAAGATGACTTTCGCCAAAGCTCCAGAGGCTTCACAAAACCGGCGCGCTTCCTTGGTCAGCATCTGGAAGCCAAGGTAAAAGCTCGGCAAAAGATCAACCCCGGAGGTGTCTTCGACCAGACGGGACGGTAGAGCGGCGCAAATGATGGGACGTTCGTCTTCTGCGTCATCCAACATCTGTCCAGCGGCCAAAGCCATGACGTGACTGCCATGCGAAGATCTCAGGGCAACAGTTGAAAAAATCTGTTTTGGGAAATCGATCTGACCCGTTCGACTATAGAACGTATCCTCATCCAATAGCCCCTGCCGTGTGCATTTTTCCAAAAGTGCGTCGATCGCCTCATTGTTCAGAGTACGGCCGACTGTCGTCTTGGAATCTTTTCGAAACGGAACAGATTCCAGAAACGCCGCAAATCTGACTCGGCTCGAAGTCTCGCCATCGCGAAACAAATCGTGCCCGATTGCAATGCCGTCATCAATCACGGCCATAACCGTCGCGCCCTTGGACAGGGGCGGGTGCGGTGTCGTATCGGGCCAATCTGCATCCAAATCAAGCACGACCGGATCTACCACCCCCCCCAAAACAAGCGATTGCACATTCCATTGGTTTGCACTGTGACCAGCAAGTGGCTGCTGGTTCAGCAGGCTCAGAAAGGACTGCCGCGCAAAGATGGAGACGGGCTGTAGTCTATGATCTACCGCGCGATCTGCCGCGTCATAGGCGACCGGGACGACAAACGTCACTTGGTCCACAGGGATCGGCTGCAAATTCGGCGCACTCGTCCCCTGCCCTTGCTCTATCGCGTTTGCGATAAAAGCGTCGATTGATCCTTCGATTTCCACCAACACAGACCACCACTGGTCAGCGTTGTTCTTGTGACTGAACCGGGTCAGCCGAAAATCGGCGACCTGGCTCAGAACGCCTGGCGCATTGCCCGAAGTTGCGGTGTCGGAATCCAACATGACGATCCCCAATCAATCCTTGATCGCCGGAACTTCGCACCATTCCGCCACGGCCTGCTTCCAAAGCCAGTTCAACATGGGTGCCGGAATACCGGACGAGCCTTCGTGTTGTTCAGAGCCACCCCATTTCGCCCCACCGCTTTGGAATGTTTTGCGCATCTTGTCCTTTTCCGGACCGTAGAGCCTGAACCATTCAAAGTCGGTTTCGGAATTATACTGGGACCCATCGAATACGCACGAAGACCACTTGCCACCTTTCGCAACAGAATGGACGTGTTCCGCCAGTGTCAGGCCCAGTGCGGCCCCGGCAACGCTATCCACCGGGAAATGCACGCCAGCGACGGTTCGGTTGATCGCAACACGAGCGGCCTGCCGCATCAGCATATCGCCCCAGTAGGCATTATCCTCATACTGCTGCGCACCGCTCTCGCGCAGAAGTTTCCAAAGCACCCGCGCAATCAGGAAGGCTTCGGTCGCATGACCGCTGGGCAATGACGCATGCGTTGGCGTTGGGATCATCGGTTGAACCTGCGGCGAAAACTCGATCGGACGTTTGACCGCGAGGGCAAATTTCGTGCGCTGTATAACCGTGAACGAAAACGTGGTGATCGCATTCAACAGCTCAAGCGTCCGCGGCGTTCGCGACGGATCCATATATCCGATGGTCGCAAAGAACGGGATCGGCAGAGAGAGCTGGCCAAGTATCTCAGCAGCACGATCCCCGCGAATTTGCGAATAACCCGAAAGAAAGCGCATTTGATCGACCAGTTGGTCCATGCTCGGCGCAGTCATATTCATCATTTCAACGAAATTTGTGTTCCCGTTCTTAACGTTCAGGCCATTGCGCCGCCAAACCGTTACTTCCGGAGACGGACCTGCGGGGTTTGCCGACACATCCACGGTTGGTGCCAGTTCGGACACATAGAGGGCCGTTTGGACATCCGGTGACAAGCGTTTGAGTGTATTGGGATCATCGGCTAGCGCCTTGAGGGGTGGGGTCAGGTTTTCCAATCTGGCGCCGACAATTCCATCCCGGTTCGTCATCAGGGCAAGCGCGTCAACCGGGCTTTCCCGGCCATAGGCACTGTAGGCGCTATAGGCACTGTAGGCGCTATACGCGCTGTAGGCACTGTAGGCGCTGTAAGCACTGTAGGCGCTGTAGGCACTCTCTGGATTGGACATGGTATTTTCCCCTTTTTTAGTCCGGAACGCCCAACGAGGTGAGCATTTCGGCAAATCGCATTCCGTTTTTGAAATCCGCACTTGGTGAAGAGCGAAGCCAATCGCTCACTCGAAAATCTGGTTGCAGTGTCAGCAGTTCTTCGGCGGCCTTTTGCGCCGCTTTCTCTTTGCCCGTTCCCAGATAGGCCACGGGCAGCATGCGGCGCGCAGACATATGCGCCCGGTTGAGGCGCAGAGATTCCTTGGTCAAAGCGAGCGCGCGTTCATAATCCTCATCCGCGAGGCACGCACCTGCAGCCAGCGTCAGATACATAAACCGATGAGGATCGAGCGGTGTCAGATGCAAGGCGCGTTCCGTATCGCGCTTGGCATCGGAACCGCGATCCGTAAAGCCGCGCAACATGCCACGCAGGCTTCGACCATTTGCATCGTTGGGATTGTTTTTCAGGGCCTGATCATAGCGTTCTTCTGCGGCATCCAGATCCTGAGACAAATGCACCAGGACCTGCCCTTCACAGACCAGCGCAAGGGTATGGTTGGGATCAAGGTCAAGCGCACGCGCCGTATGTTCCAGCGCCGCTTCGGATTCGCGCCTTGGATCATGCGCCCAGCCCTGCACCGCGTTCAGAGCATGCCAACGCGCCATCCATGCCAAGGGCGCCGGGTGCTGTGGCACTTTTTCATGAAGCAACTCCAGATAGCCCTTGGCCCGCCGGAAATCATCCGGCGACAGCCGGTGCATCAAACCAACAGCCCCGTGCAGGATGCTGAAAAGCTTCAGATCACCGATTGGACGGGAATGAACCCGGCGCACTTCATTGGCCATGATCGCACGCCTGATGTTGGCCGCCACCAGATCAAGCCCTTCGGTGGATGGGTTGATCGGATCAAACGGAATCTGCATCCGTTCAGCCCAGAGCACATAGCCAGTTTCCGTTTCGGCAAATTCCAATGAAACGGCAACCTGATCACCATGCGGCGCAAGAAATCCAGACAATACAAAATCAGCGTTCAACTTGCTGTGGACATCGGAAAGCGCAAGCGGCTCACCCCCAAGCGTTCCAGTCGACATGCGCGAAATCACATTCACATCGTTGCCCAGACTGAGCAATCTGGAGACTTCGTCAGCTAGAAAGAAGCCGAATACATCCACGGATTGGGTCGCAATCCCTTTGAACGGAAGCACAGCCAGTGTCGGGAGGACGTCACGCGGATCCAGTTTTGGAACGATTTTCCCCGGCTCAGTACCCGCACCGGCGGCTCTGGCAGGAACCGTGGGCAAAGGGATCTTCAGATCGACTTCGGCCCAGAATTCGGCGGCCTGATCCTGAGGCAACAAAGCACCAAACAGACGGAAGCCCTGCTTTGGAACCGTCATCAGGATTTTTCGGTCCGTGTCGCCCAGCGCCAAACGGATATCCCGGATGCATTGGGTCAAACTCGCATCGGTCACGATGATATCGGGCCAGACTCTTTGGATCAGGTCGTCTTTGGGAACCAACTGGCCCAGCTGTTCAACAAGAATATCAAGGACCAGCGCAGACTGGGCCCTGAGGTAGGTATGCTGACCTTCCGAGGACGTCAGTTGGCCGGTTCCGGCCCCATAAACCACGTCTCCGAACCTGACATAGGCGGGCCGATTAGGCTGGCCTTGCTGGTTCGCCGTGCCCGGCGTGACGCTTTCATCGCTCGGCATGGCGATCAATCCCTGGACTGCGGAGACTGTCGAATACCCGGGCCGACGCCCTCCCTCCGTTTTTCGCCCACAAATAGTTGCGGACGTTACGTAAGGTTCGCGTAAAACGTGTCCCCTGTCCATAGGATTGTTAACCAATCTTAACATCACGCACCCCCCTGCAAGAACAGGGCAGACGTGTCGATGCGCGCGCAATAAAGGTTGGACAATCCAACGGTCTGCAATGTGCGTGCCGATGTCGCCGAAATTGAAATCTCAGAGGTACCCACGGCGCAGCTCAAAGGAAGTGTCGGGTCTTCGATCAGCATCCCCATAAAACCCGGCATTGTCATGGCTGTCATGACCAACCAGCCCTTTTTACCAAGCCGGGCCTGAGACTGCGCATAGGGCGCGCTGGGGGTTGGTAGGGACGCGGAAATATCGGCCAGTTCTTCCAAATAGATCAATTCGGCCTTGGCATCGCTCATCAAGGGAAAGGTCGCCCCCTGACGAGACCAGTCACATATTGCCCCAAAGGCAGGTTTGGCCCCGGACGCCGTACAATACAGCCAATGTGAGGAAATGCGCGCGCCCGCCTCATCCCGGCCAACCCAGCTGAACGCCGCACCAACGCGGACCGCCTCCGCAAGTATTCCGTCGATCAGATCAAGGCGATATATTTGTTGTCCGAGGATAAAGCTGGTGACCAGCGTGCCTTTCCCTTGAACAACTATCGGGGCCACCTCAGTCGTGATGCCGGGATAATACGGATACATCTCAATATCTGTAACGGTCCTGCTTTGCATGTTGGTGCGGCGCTCTCTTAGGCTTGGGCAGCGGAGCGTCTGCCCGCCTGAAACCAGCATTAACGGCAGGTTAAGAAGCTGACCTGAAATCAATATGAAATCTGTCTGAAATTAACCTTTATCCTCTGCGGGAAATTGACAAAGCCCTCGCTCAAAAATGCTGGACTGCGCCAACCGCGCGCAAAGACCACCGCATTGGTTTAGGGCGCGTTAAGCATAGCCAAAGAAACGATATTTCGGGCTAAATGCGACGCCCTTGGCCCGATGCAAAGACCAATGCATGCACCGCTCCTGAACCGAGATTCCCCGAATATTAACTTCATTTAATAAGGCCTTAAGGACCCGGTCCGCGGATCAAACCTAGAGTTGTGAGTGTCGATGCCCAAGCAGCCAATACGGGGCATCGGGAAACTCATTAACCCAAGGGAGACTATCATGTCTGCAAATCTGCCAAGCGCCACTGACGGAATGTACAACACGCTCTGTGACGCGCTCAAACTCAGCAACAAGCAATTCCAAATGATCCAGGGCGTTCTGCCCGTTCAATCCAATGCGTCGGGACTCTACAATTTTCTGGATGGCATTCCGCCAGAGTCTGTCGCCGTTCTTTACACCAGCAACCCGGTCAACAGCCTGAACGGCAACGTTCAGATCATGCTGAACGATGCGGTTCCTGGTTTCCTGACCACTCTGGCAACAAACAACTACATGAACTCGGCCTATTGGGTGAATGGCAATGTTGCGGTCGACCCGATCTATGCTCCTTCGTTCGCGGATCTGCAAAAACAGGTCAACGCCGGATCCAGCGCGACATTCTCGTTCGATTCCGAGACAGCTGACTCAAATATCTCGGACTCTTGGGTGGACAGCAGCAGCTCGGCTGGTGTCGGTTTCTGGGGCACGTCGTCCAGCAGCGTTTCGACCGAACTCAACTCTGTTGCCTCGTCCTCACGCATTACCGTCGAAGGCAAGTTTGACAAATTCGCCTACCTGAACACGCGCCCCGGTGGTTGGTTTACTCAAGG
>JAHDIS010000095.1 GCA_020630695.1 Paracoccaceae bacterium
CCCGCCCTATGCCTTGTCCCGCACCCGTTACAAAAGCAGTTTTTCCGGCAAAGCTCATATTACAAACTGTGCGATGATCTCGTCATCAGTGATGTCCTGATAGGCATACCCCTGATCCTCCATCAAAGAGAACAAGCGTGGAAAGTTGGTTGGGTCCGATGTTTCGATTCCAATCAGAACCGAGCCGAAATTCCGGGCCGATTTCTTGAGGTACTCAAACCGGGTGATGTTGTCGTTTGGCCCCATAAGACTCAGGAAATCTTTGAGAGCACCCGGTCTTTGCGGCAATCGCAGAATAAAATACTTCTTCAAACCCGCCCAGCGCTGAGCGCGCTCTTTGACCTCTGGCAACCGTTCAAAATCGAAGTTCCCACCGGTCGTCACACAGACGAGCGTGCGTCCCCGAATAGCCTGACCAAGATCTTTCAACGCATCAACCGACAATGCTCCGGCCGGTTCCAGCACGATGCCTTCGACATTCAACATCTCGAGCATCGTTGTGCAAAGTCGGTCCTCGTCGATGGTCAATGTGCTGGCCAGCCCGACATCGGCAAGCCGCGCAAACGGCATTTCTCCAATCCGCGCAACCGCAGCGCCGTCCGTAAAGGTATTTACATGCTCCAGAGTGGCGGGCTTCCCGTCTGCCAGTGCAGCACGAAGGCTAGCCCCACCTGAAGGTTCGACAAACGTGTACTGGCAGTCATTTCCGAAATAGCTGAGACAGCCCGCGCTTAGTCCACCGCCACCAACCGGGATCACTAGATGGTCCGGTACGCGGCCCAACTGCTGCGCGATTTCCGCGGCGACAGAGGCCTGGCCTTCGATGACATCCTCATCGTCGAACGGTGAAAGGAAATGACCGCCTTCCTTGGCGCAGAACTCTTGGGCCGCACGAAGGCAGTCATCGAAATAGTCGCCAACCAGTTTGATTTCGACACTATCGCCGCCAAACATGCCCGTTTTTTGAATCTTTTGATCAGGTGTTGTCACAGGCATGAAGATCACGCCACGCTTGCCAAAATGCCGACACATGTAGGCGACGCCTTGCGCGTGGTTTCCGGCACTGGCGCACACAAAAAGGTCATCGCTCTCGCGTTTGCGCATTGCATTGAAAGCGCCGCGCAGCTTGTAGCTTCGAACAGGGGACAGGTCTTCGCGCTTTAACCAAATTTCAGCACCAAATCTGTCTGACAAGTGCGCATTCAGCAAAAGCGGTGTTTCGGGGAAAACCGCACGCATGGCTTGGGTGGCCGTTTCGACCTGATCACGAAAATTAGTCATTTGGTATCAGTGCCGCAGCGCAATCGCCAAAGCAAGTCAGTCGATTGGGCGGCCTTGGACATAGTGACCGTACAGCGTGGTCAATACTGACACACCAATGATTGTCACAAACCAGCCTGTCACGATGCCATAGATCAGGTTGATGATCGAACCCGGATCAGGGTTCAGCCATGATGGAATCTGGACCAGAACACTCACGGCGATGACCAAAAGCGCCAGAACGACGACCGCGCCATCGTTGTCGTTGGTTGCGCTCCAGGCATCACCCAATCTCATGGGTTCACCCATAGCGGCAGACGGAAGCATGACACCCATCCTGAAAAACAGGTAAGAAGCCAAACCGATCAACCCAAAAGTCAACACACCGACAAGTCCGGGTGCAAACGCCCCGACTAACCCAACGGGGATAGCAGCAACAATCAAACCAAGGCCGATTAGCAGACCGATCATGATCGAACGTCCAAGATAGCTGAGGATGTTTGAACCATGCCATCTCGGCAGCCAACCCTGCGGTTCTTCGTTGGCCAGAACATAGCGATGCCAGGCCACCGCAATCCAAAGACCGGCAATCAGTGATATGAGGCTCAGAACGAGTGTCTGAACAGCGGCATCTGGCGCTACAAAAACCAGTCCGTCTTCATCGATGTTCGGAGGGTTCATGAAAAAGGTCAGCTGATGCGCGACCTGAGCCATATATAAAACCGCCGAAATTTTCAGGGCAGGTCCGAGATTGTTCAAAACCAACCGAACCGAATGCACAAAAATCTGCCAACCTTTCATCAGGCCACTCCTAATCACTGGGCAACTCAACCGGTAACAGCCTGCGGCTTCGCGTCAACGCCCTATGCTTGCTCAAGGCGCGAAAAACCGCTAATCCGCGCCCGACCCGACAAGAGGAATCCCCATGTCCGCGCCCAAGAAAGTAGTTCTCGCCTATTCCGGCGGCCTCGATACATCCATCATCCTGAAGTGGCTGCAAACCGAATACGGTTGTGAAGTGGTTACGTTCACCGCTGACCTCGGTCAGGGAGAGGAATTGGAACCGGCGCGCGAAAAAGCGCAAATGTTGGGGATCGCCCCGGAAAACATCTACATCGAAGATGTTCGCGAGGAATTTGTGCGCGACTTTGTTTTCCCGATGTTCCGCGCCAACGCTGTCTACGAAGGTCTGTACCTTCTGGGAACGTCAATCGCACGTCCATTGATCTCAAAGCGGCTGGTTGAGATCGCACATGAAACAGGTGCTGATGCTGTGGCCCATGGCGCCACGGGCAAAGGCAACGATCAGGTTCGGTTCGAGCTGAGCGCCGCCGCGTTGGACCCGGATATCAAATGCATCGCGCCTTGGCGCGAATGGGATTTGAATTCACGGACATCGCTGCTTGATTTCGCAGAAAAGAACCAGATCCCGATCGCCAAGGACAAACGCGGCGAAGCGCCCTTTAGCGTTGATGCCAATCTCTTGCACACATCCTCGGAAGGCAAGGTTCTGGAAGATCCGGCACAGGATGCACCTGAGTATGTGTATCAGCGGACCGTTTCACCCGAAGAAGCGCCTGACACGCCTGAATATATCGAAGTGACCTTCGACAAGGGTGATGCGGTTGCGATCAATGGCGAAGCAATGAGCCCCGCCACGATCCTGACCGCTCTGAACGAATACGGTCGCAAGCACGGCATTGGCCGTCTTGATCTGGTTGAGGGTCGTTTTGTCGGGATGAAATCACGCGGCATCTACGAAACTCCGGGCGGCACGATCCTTTTGGAAGCGCACCGCGGAATTGAGCAGATCACACTGGATCGCGGCGCAGCCCACCTTAAGGACGAACTGATGCCCCGCTACGCTGAATTGATCTACAATGGCTTCTGGTACTCGCCGGAACGCGAAATGCTGCAGGCCGCAATCGACGCTTCCCAAACACATGTTTCGGGAACTGTTCGTCTGAAGTTGTACAAGGGTCTGGCGCGTACGGTTGGTCGCTGGTCCGACAACTCGCTCTATTCCGAGGCCCACGTTACTTTCGAGGATGACGCAGGTGCCTACGATCAGAAGGATGCAGCAGGTTTCATCCAGTTGAACGCGTTGCGTCTGCGCTTGTTGGCAGCCCGCAAGAAACGTCAGGGTTGATCGAGCTGTTCCGGTTCGGATGAAGCATCGAGATTTGAATTGGGCGCGTCTTCTTCGGGCGCGCCTTTTTCATTTGCCCAACGCTCAACAAACCCACGCAAACGATTCAGTCCGTCACTTGATAGGTCTGTGTGTGATTTTCCGGAAACCGCCCGCGCGACGCCGATGGCATTCGGCGCCGCAATGACGCCCTGGGCTGCCAAGCGGTTCATGATGGCAGATGCCTCGGCGCTGGAAACCTTGAGCGCGCTGTTCAGCGTTTTGTGAGAAATCGGATTCCCAGCGCGCGCCATTGCTGTGGCCCATGCGGTCATCATGGACCGTGGAGCAACCCGCGTAGTGGCCGCGGCCAATTGAGGAACAGGCAGTGTGGCGGCAGCGGCACCACCTGCAGTGAGGGCAAGAAAATCACGTCGTTTCATGAAACAAAGATGGTGTTGCAACAGTCAGGTTTCATCGGGGAAAACAACACGCCTTTCCCGCTATCAGCCTTTTATGGCCTTTTCGCGCAACAATTCGTAGTGCGGCAAAGCTCCATTCGCGAGACTGGCCAATCGTCCGCTCAATTCCGGCAATGGCCCTTCGGGGCCGGCAAAGCCAGTTGTCGCGTGAAGCGATTTATACCAGACCGGCGCCCATGCCCCATCATAGGGTTTGGGCCCTTCTGGCCAGGCAAGCATCTTTGAATCCCACGGCAGACCCAATCTTTCGCAAAGAAATCGAAGCATGTGCTCTGGGTTTCGTCGAACATCCTCACTGTCCAGGACCAAAGGCTGCTGGTCGGCATCAACCAATTCTGAGAACAACTCAGCCTGTTTTGCAAATCCTATGTCTTCGGCGTCTACTTCTGGATAGTTCTTGGCAAAACTGGCGACGACCCTCGCTGGGTGGCGGAGCAAGAATACGTTTTTACATTGGATCATGAACGATCGCGGGATTCCGTCGATCATGTGTTGGCACATATGTTTGTGATAGAGGTGCGTCTTTTCACTCGATTCCTGCTTTAATAGAGTCTGTTCAATCTGTTCTGCATTCTCTGGTCTAGATTTCAGCACTTCGTCGCGCATCGGATGATTCAAGCCGGTCAATCGGAGATACGGGCCGTAAAACGGCTCGTCCCACACCGTGAAATCTGCGCGTTGCGCAAAGCTGTACATCATTGCCGTCGACAGATTTCGCGGCCCACTCCAAACAGCCAGCCTCATGCCTTTTCTCCTGAATGCGGTGATTTCATCTGTACCTGTCCCGGTTCCATTATTCTGTCGCTTTCGGCAAGCGGACCACGATTGAGTGGGTCTGTCCAGAAACAAGCGGCGTTCACAGCCGCGTGACATCACGCTGCGGTGAGTTGAGTCAGCCAGCCAACAAGAGCAATCTTTCACGAAACAAACCGGAGTATGAAATGCGTAGCTTTGTTCTGTCCCTGATCGTCATCCTAGGCCTGACCAGTCCCCGGGTCGAAGCCGCGGAAATCATCGTGGCCGGTGGCTGTTTTTGGTGTGTGGAAGCGGACTTCGAAAAGGTCAAAGGCGTCAAGGAAGCGATTTCCGGCTACACCGGGGGATCTGTCAAAAACCCCGACTACAAACAGGTCGTCAATGGCGGGACCGGTCACTACGAAGCCGTCAAAATCAAGTATGATCCAAAGAAGGTTGATACACGTCGGCTGTATGATTTGTTCTTCCGGTCTGTAGATCCGACAGACGCGGGCGGCCAGTTTTGTGATCGCGGTGACAGCTATCGCACAGCCATCTTTGTCGCCAACCCAACAGATCGTTTGATGGCCGAGGCCGCCAAAGCGTCCGCTGAAAAGGCGTTGGGCCGTAAGATTGTCACGCCAATCCTGCCGGCATCCAAATTCTACAAAGCCGAGAAAGTTCACCAGAACTACTACAAGAGCCAGAAACAGACTCTGACCCGGTTTGGATACATCACACGTGAAAAGGCCTACAAAAGATATCGGGCCGCTTGTGGTCGTGACAAACGGGTTAAACAGCTCTGGGGCAAGAACGCCCCTTTTGCAGGCTAAGATCGGCGTTCAGGGCGCAAAGTCCTGAACGTCCTTCAAATCCGGAATGACATCCGCGGTACCAAGACGGGTTACCATCAAGGCCGCCGCCTTTATGGCAAGTTGAATGGCTTGCTCGGTGGGCATGCCCCGATCCAAACCAGCAAGCAGGTACCCTGTGAATGTGTCGCCCGCACCAGTCGTATCGATGGGGTCGACGGGTATCGCCGGGAATTCCCGCGTGATGCCGTCATCCGTGTTGTGCCAGCGACAGCCATCACCCCCCAAAGTCACAATCACATCCCTGACGGGAAGCTGTTCAGCACTTTGGCCAATGGCTTCTTCCAGCTGATCGGCTTCAACCTCATTCAGGACCAGAAGGTCCAACAACGGCAATACTGATTTGACAGCATTCGCATCAAATGGCGCAGCCGCATAGGCGATGCGCATACCCTGTTTCGATGCTGTTTCAGCGGCGAACCGTTGAGCGTTGGTTTCATTTTGAAAAAGAAACAGGTCGTTTTCGGTTCCTTCAGCCAGAACCGTCTCAATCTTGGCTTCAGATACTTCCGCGTTGGCTCCGGGGTACAGAATAATGGAATTCTCGCCATCATCATCGACAGCGATGATCGCATGGCCGGTCACTGTTTCAACCATTTCGAGCTGACGCGTGTCGACACCGTATTCCATCAAACGGTCAACCGCCCACTGCCCATCCGGGCCGACAGAACCAATGTGAACAACATGAGCTGCCGCGCGGGCCGCCGCGACAGACATGTTTGCGCCCTTCCCGCCCAATCCGCGCTTGTAGCCGGTCGAAGCCAGCGTCTCACCCGGTCCTGGGAGATGCGGCAACCGATACACCTGGTCTGCGTTGATCGATCCAAGATTGAAGATGGTCACGCAAGTGTCCTCCGTTCATGACTTGCGCCAGACGCGCAAGCCATCAAACCATGACACAGAACGCACGATCATCCCACCTTGCAGGCGGACAAGACAGCCATGTTGAGAATGTCATTGGCTGTCATGTTGGTTGAACAAATCTGGATAGACTTGTCGACACCCGCAAGGATTGGGCCAATCACGGTAGCCCCTGCCATTTCCTGCATCAGCTTGACCGAGATTGACGCAGAATGCCGCGCTGGAACAACCAATATGTTCGCGGGTCCGGTCAAACGCTGGAACGGATAGCTTTCCTGCGCTTTTACGTTCAGCGCAACGTCGACTGTCATTTCGCCTTCGTATTCAAATGACACGCCCCGTTTATCGAGAACGCGTGGCGCAATGTGCATTTTCTCAGCGCGTTCGGACACGGGGTATCCAAAGGTTGAAAAGGAAACAAACGCGACCCTTGGCTCAAGCCCCAGATGCCGTGCTACACCGGCGGCTCGTTCTGCGATGTTTGCCAGATCTTCTTCATCAGGCCATTCATGCACCAAGGTATCCGCGATCATTACGATCCGTCCTTTGTGTAAAAGCGCCGTAACGCCGGCCGCGCCATGAGAGGCGTCCGCATCAAAAACGTGGTTAATCAATTCCATGACATGGGCGCTCTTGCGCGTGGCGCCCGTGACCAGACCGTCGCCATGGCCATGCGCAAGCATCAGGGACGCGAACACGTGACGATCGCGGGCGGCAAGTCTGTGAATATCGGAACGGTCCATGCCTTTTCGTTGCAGGCGTTGGTACAGGAAATCCTTGTAGGTTTCCAAATGCCGTGTGTTTGCCGCGTTGACGACCTCGAGCTCACGAACCGCGTCTGCCAGACCGGCGTCTTCCAGTTTCTTTTTCACGTCCGCTTCGCGACCGACAACAAGCGCCTTACCCAGACCCGATCGCTGGTACATAACCGCGGCACGCAGGACCCGAGGGTCATCCCCTTCGGCAAAGATCATCCGGGCCTGCGCGGCCCGTGCACGCGCGTTGATCGACCGAAGAATACTGGCGGTTGGATCCATCCGGGATTTCAGACCGACTTCGTAAGCTTCCATATCAATAATCGGACGCCGCGCCGCACCGGTGTCCATGCACGCCTTGGCCACAGCAGGCGGAATGCGGTGAATTAGTCTCGGATCAAAGGGTGTCGGGATGATATAGTCCCGACCAAAAGTCAGCGCTTTGCCATAGGCCAGCGCAACCTCATCAGGAACGTCTTCACGTGCCAGCTCAGCCAATGCGTTTGCACAAGCGATCTTCATTTCATCGTTGATCGCGCGTGCGTGGACATCGAGAGCGCCGCGGAAAAGATACGGAAAGCCCAAAACATTGTTCACCTGGTTCGGGTAGTCACTGCGGCCGGTCGCAACGATTGCGTCTACCCGTACTTCATGCGCCTCTTCAGGCGTGATTTCAGGATCCGGGTTGGCCATGGCAAAAATCACGGGATTGTCCGCCATGCTGGCCACCATGTCCTGAGTGACCGCGCCTTTTGCCGACACACCCAAGAACACATCAGCGCCTTTCATCGCGTCTTCCAGCGTCCGAAGATCGGTTTTAACCGCATGGGCAGATTTCCACTGGTTCATGCCCTCGGAACGGCCCTGATAGATTACGCCTTTTGTGTCGCACATGATGCAGTTGTTGTGCTTGGCGCCCATGCTTTTGAGCAGCTCCAAACAGGCGATTCCAGCAGCGCCCGCACCATTCAGAACGATTTTGACATCTTCAATTTGTAATTTCCCTATTGCCACATTGATACACATGC
>JAHDIS010000038.1 GCA_020630695.1 Paracoccaceae bacterium
GCATCATCGGGATCAAGGTCTGGATCTTCAAAGGTGAGATCATGGAGCACGATCCTTCCGCGCGTGACCGTAAGGCACAGGAACTCCAGGACGGCCCAGCCCCTCGCGGTGCTGGCGGTCGTCGGTAAAGGGGACGGATAGATGCTTCAACCAAAGCGTACAAAATTCCGCAAAATGCACAAAGGTCGGATCAAGGGCCTCGCCAAAGGCGGCTCTGATCTGAACTTTGGCTCCTACGGCCTCAAGGCGCTTCAGCCTGAGCGTGTGACAGCACGTCAGATCGAAGCAGCCCGTCGTGCCATGACGCGTCACATGAAGCGTCAGGGCCGGGTCTGGATCCGCATTTTCCCGGACACGCCTGTCACCGCCAAGCCCATCGAAGTTCGTATGGGTAAAGGTAAGGGTTCCGTCGATCGCTGGACCTGCAAGGTCAAGCCTGGTCGCGTGATGTTCGAAATCGATGGCGTCAACGACGAGATCGCGCGCGAAGCGCTGCGTCTCGCCGCGATGAAGCTGCCGGTCAAGACACGCGTCGTGGTTCGCGAAGACTGGTAAGGCTTGAAAACGCGTCGCGTTTTCCGGCCAGTGCAGTTCAGGTTCTCTCAGAGAGGGTGACTGGGTTGCATGCCGCTGAAATTGGAAAACCCCCGTCTAGATTGGCGGGGGTTTTTCTGTGCGCTGATCGGTTTTGGAACGACCTTCGCCTTTGTTGCTTCTGGATGCGACTATGCGTTTTTTACTGCGCAAAATCGTGACACCGCACTCGTTCTTTTGCGTCAGAGGCGCTAAAGAACTGGCATGTCTCAGATCAAATCTCTCTTTGCGACCCGCCTTTATCATGCCAGCCTGAATGAGTTTGGCTCGATCGACCCTGATGAGCTTGAAGCCTCGTGCTTTTCCATCGCCGAGGATGACGAGGCGGGGCAGGAATGGTGCGAAACCGAAGGCTATCCCGGCTACACGTCTTATGCTTCGTTGACCGACTTGCCGTGGCGGTTCCCGATCTTTGGCGACATCCAGAAGGCACTGGACAAACACGTTGCCGCCTTTGCCAAAGATTTGGAATTTGATCTGGCGGGCCGGGCACTGGTGCTTGAAGACATCTGGATCAACATCCTGCCTCCCGGCGGCACGCATTCCAGCCACATTCACCCGCATTCGGTGATCAGTGGAACAACCTATGTAGCGATGCCGGAAGGGGCTGCTGCGCTGAAACTGGAAGACCCGCGCTTACCCATGATGATGGCGGCGCCGACACGGATCAAGGACTGCCGAGAAGAACTGCGCAGTTTCGTTTACGTCAAACCCGAAGTTGGGGATGTTCTGCTTTGGGAATCGTGGCTGCGTCATGAGGTTCCCATGAACATGGCGGAAGAGGACGAACGGATCAGCGTCAGCTTCAACTACAAATGGGAATAGGCGGCGCGCTGTGTCCGTGCCGCCTGTCCTGAAAGTGTCATTCGCAAGGGCGTAGCTGTCAGGCTACTGCAACGTCGACCGAGGCATTCACACCTGCCAGTTCAATGTCCTCTGCGGTGACGCCTGTCGCGCCCTGCAGGGTCACAATGACGATGCGATCATACAGTCCAGGGTTCTCATACCGGATCGCGACTTCTGTATTCGTGCTTCCGTCGGCGGCAGTCACTTCGCTTACCGTGACAGAGGACAAGGTGTAGTCATCTGAAAGTGGGTCCGCCTCCAGTACAATGCTGTCGACGCCCGGTTCGAAATCTCGAATGACCAGAGTATCGAAAGACACTTCTGCCGGGTCAGAGAAACTGTAGTCGCCCGTTCCAAAGACTGGATTGCCCTCATCATCCAGACGCCCCAGTGCCTGAGCAGCCGAGAAATCGAGGACTGTGTCCGGATGGCCTTCATCGACTGTCAGTTCGAAAACATCGGCGCCAGTGCCGCCGAGGGCGACCTGAGTTGACCCCCGCCCGCTTAAATCGGTGAGGACGTCGAAACGGATTGTATCATCGCCGGGGCCACCATCAGGCACCGCAGCATAGCCTTCGCCGGCAAAAGCGCCTCCGATTGCGGATATAACGTCGTTTCCTTCGCCACCGTTCAGCGCAACATTGACGGCGCCGGCAATCGTGTCATCGCCCAACCCGCCATTCACGACGATGGGTTCGCCGGCGTCGGATTCTACGGAAATGAGATCATTGCCATCTCCACCGGAAACCACCGCATCGATGCCATAGAGGGAAATGCTGTCGTTCCCAGCCCCGCCATCAATGACGACGGCCTCACCGACCACGTCGACGGTATCGTCGCCTGTGCCGGCATCAATATTGAGGCCAACGATACGAGACGCCTCGAGTGCGTCACGATCACCGTAGTCATCTGCCGAGAAGAAATCGATCAGGTCGTTACCGTCTGCGGTTTCGATCGAAACGGGACCATCAAAATCCAGATCAGCCGGATCGCCAAGCGCTACGGTGTCATCGCCTTCGCTGCCAAGAAACGTGCCGCTGCCGGATACAGTCAATGAGAGTGGATCGTCTGACGGTTCTGGGGTGTCCGGTGCTGGCACGTCGTCACCGTCCGTATCTGCATCGTCGCTGGGGTTGGCATCCACATCATGAGAACCTGTTGCAGCAAACGCGAACCCAAGGAAACTAAGTAAAACAAGCAACTCCATAACGACCTCAACATGGCGACAATCAACCAAAGAGAGAATATCACGGGCCGTTTGCACCGTCCAAGCGGTTGGCAGGGACAGAGCGTTCCCGCAGTCGAAACAATCGGTGTCACATCGCTTGCCTAGCGCTGCATGGCGATGCCCCAGAAACCCCTTGCCAACAATACCCATGACCCCTATACGGCGCGTTCATCCACCTCCACCGGGAATCAGGGTGACCCTCATCAATGCAGGGGCCTTCCGGTGATGTTGATAAAAAGGAAAGGGCGACATGAACGCCAAGGAACTGAATGACAAGACACCGGACCAGCTCCGCGATGAGCTTGTTCAGCTGAAGAAAGAGGCCTTTAACCTCCGCTTTCAGCAGGCCGGTGGCCAGCTTGAGAACTCTGCACGCATCCGTCAGGTGCGTCGTGATGTGGCGCGGGTCAAGACCGTGCTGAACCAAAAGGCCGCGTCCGCGGCATCGGAGGCGTAAGACATGCCCAAGAGAATCCTGTCCGGCACCGTGACCTCCACTGCCAACGCTCAGACCGTGACTGTTCTGGTCGAGCGCCGCTTCAAGCACCCCGTAATGCAAAAGACGGTGAAGCGCACCAAGAAATACCGTGCTCATGATGAGGCGGAAAAGTTCGCTGTCGGCGATATGGTTCGAATCATCGAATGCGCGCCGAAATCGAAAACCAAACGCTGGGAGGTTATTGCTGAATAAGCACTAACCTTTCGGTTTGAACGAAACCCCGGGGTCAATGTCCTAATCAGGCGGCCCCGGAAGTCGGGAGAAACCATATGATCCAGATGCAGACCAATCTGGATGTTGCTGACAACTCCGGCGCACGCCGGGTGCAGTGCATCAAGGTCCTCGGTGGCTCGCATCGCCGCTACGCATCGGTAGGCGATATCATCGTCGTATCCGTGAAAGAGGCCATTCCGCGCGGCCGCGTAAAGAAGGGTGACGTCCGTAAGGCCGTCGTCGTACGCACCGCCAAGGAAGTTCGCCGTGAAGACGGCACAGCAATCCGCTTTGACCGCAACGCCGCCGTGATCCTGAACAACGCAGGTGAGCCGGTCGGTACCCGTATCTTCGGGCCGGTTGTTCGCGAACTGCGCGCCAAGAACTTCATGAAGATCATCTCGCTCGCGCCGGAGGTGCTGTAAGATGGCTGCTAAACTGAAAAAAGGTGACAAGGTTGTCGTCCTGACCGGTAAGGACAAGGGCAAGACCGGCGAGATCACCCGCGTTATGCCAGCTGCTGGTAAGGCAGTTGTAGATGGCCTGAACATGGCGATCCGCCACACACGTCAGAGCCAGACAAGCCAGGGCGGACGTCTGCCCAAGTCGATGCCAATCGATCTGTCGAATCTGGCGATTGTCGACAAGAACGGCAAGCCGACCCGCGTTGGTTTCCGTATGGAAGGCGACAAGAAAGTCCGCTTTGCCAAGACCACGGGGGACGTGATCGATGCTTGATACCGCAAACTACACCCCGCGTCTGAAGTCTTCTTTTGCTGACACCATCAAGGCAGCAATGAAAGAAGAGTTCGGCTACAAGAACGACATGCAGATCCCTGCACTTGAAAAGATCGTTCTGAACATCGGCTGTGGTGCAGAAGCTGTCCGTGACAGCAAAAAAGCCAAATCTGCCGTTGAAGATCTGACCAAGATCGCTGGCCAGCAGGCCGTCGGCACCAAGGCCAAGAAATCCATCGCTGGTTTCCGCGTACGCGAAGACATGCCATTGGGTGCCAAGGTGACGCTGCGTGGCGACCGGATGTACGAATTCCTCGATCGTCTGATCACCATCGCAATGCCTCGTATCCGTGACTTCCGCGGAGTGAAGCCGAGCTTTGATGGTCGTGGCAACTTCGCCATGGGCCTGAAAGAGCACATCGTCTTCCCTGAAATCGACTTTGATAAAGTCGACGAAGTCTGGGGCATGGACATCATCATCACCACCACTGCGCAGCAATACGGCGATCACTCCGCCGATGCGCAGGCAAAAGCGCTGTTGAAGCATTTCAACATGCCGTTCAACGCGTAAGAGGACCCGCATCATGGCCAAAAAAGCAATGATCGAACGCGAAAAGAAGCGTCAGCGCCTGGTGGAGAAATTTGCCGCCAAGCGTGCTGAGCTCAAAGAGATCGCGAATGACGAAAGCAAGCCGATGGAAGAGCGCTTCAAGGCGCGCCTGAAGCTGGCGAAGCTGCCTCGCAACAGCTCGCCAACCCGTCTGCACAACCGCTGCCAGCTGACAGGCCGGCCGCACGCCTACTACCGTAAGCTCAAAGTCAGCCGTATCGCACTGCGCGAACTCGGTTCGACCGGCCAGCTGCCCGGTATGGTAAAGTCGAGCTGGTAAGGGAGGGTATGATATGAACGATCCTATCGGCGATATGCTCACCCGCATCCGCAATAGCCAAATGCGCGGCAAATCCGTTGTGTCCACACCAGCGTCAAAGCTGCGTGCATGGGTTCTGGATGTGCTGGCCGACGAAGGCTACATCCGCGGTTACGAAAAAGGCACTGATGCGGCGGGTCACCCGACGCTGGAAATCAGCCTCAAGTATTATGATGGCACGCCTGTCATCCGCGAACTCAAGCGGGTCTCCAAGCCTGGCCGTCGCGTATACATGAGCGTGAAAGACATCCCAACGGTCCGACAGGGTCTGGGTGTGTCGATTGTCAGCACACCCAAGGGTGTGATGTCGGATGCAAACGCACGCGCAGCCAACGTCGGCGGCGAAGTGCTCTGCACCATCTTCTAAGGAGGGCTTCATGTCTCGTATTGGCAAAAAACCGGTCGAGCTGCCCTCGGGTGTCTCTGCGTCCCTTTCGGGCCAGACCATCGAGGTGAAGGGGCCTAAGGGCACCCAGAGCTTTACCGCAACTGACGACGTGACCATCACGATCGAAGACAACACCGTCACTGTGATGCCGCGCGGCAAATCCAAGCGCGCCCGTCAGCAGTGGGGTATGTCCCGCACTATGGTGGCCAATCTGGTCCACGGTGTGACCGAAGTGTTCAAGAAAGAGCTGGAAATCCAGGGTGTGGGTTATCGTGCCCAAGTCCAGGGCAACACGCTCAAGCTGAACCTTGGTTACTCCCACGATGTGGATTTCGCCATTCCTGAGGGTATCAAGATTGCTTGCCCAAAGCCGACCGAGATTATCATCGAGGGGCAGGACAAGCAGGTGGTTGGTGAAGTCGCGGCGAATATCCGCGATTGGCGCCGCCCCGAGCCCTACAAGGGGAAGGGTATTCGCTACAAGGGCGAGTACATCTTCCAGAAGGAAGGCAAGAAGAAGTAAGGATCGCAGGAAATGGCAAACAGCAAACGAGATCTGTTCCAGAAGCGCCGCCTGCGCGTCCGGAACAAACTCCGCAAGGTCAACGCAGGTCGCGTTCGCCTTTCGGTTCACCGCTCGAACAAGAACATCTCTGTTCAGCTCATCGACGACGTGGCCGGCAAAACACTGGCTTCCGCTTCGTCGCTTGAGCCGACACTGGGTGTTGTGGGCAAGAACAACGTCGAAGCGGCCACAAAGGTCGGCACAGCGATTGCTGAGCGTGCGAAAGCCGCTGGCGTGACCGAAGCCTACTTTGACCGTGGCGGTTTCTTGTTCCACGGCCGCGTCAAGGCTCTGGCCGACGCTGCCCGCGAAGGCGGTCTGAAAATCTAAGACTT
This sequence comes from Paracoccaceae bacterium, assembly GCA_020630695.1. Classification (GTDB taxonomy): domain Bacteria; phylum Pseudomonadota; class Alphaproteobacteria; order Rhodobacterales; family Rhodobacteraceae; genus Thalassococcus_A; species Thalassococcus_A lentus. Next base: position 6,336 of record JAHDIS010000038.1, read on the forward strand.
GCAGGAGGCTGCTTTTGCGGCCTCCTCGATGATCCGGGGGGCATGTCCCCACCAAGGATCGAGTGTGATACGGCGCGACTTGCGCCACCAAGATAAAGGGATGCCAAATGGCAGAACGTGAAAACCGCCGGGGCGGTCGCCGTGAGCGCGATGAAGCACCGGAATTCGCAGATCGTCTCGTCGCGATCAACCGAGTGTCCAAGACCGTTAAAGGCGGTAAGCGTTTTGGCTTTGCCGCGCTTGTCGTTGTTGGCGACCAGAAAGGCCGCGTAGGCTTTGGCAAGGGTAAGGCCAAGGAGGTCCCTGAGGCCATCCGTAAGGCGACCGAGCAAGCCAAGCGCCAGATGATCCGCGTTCCGCTGCGCGAAGGCCGTACGCTGCATCACGATATCGAGGGCCGTCACGGCGCTGGTAAAGTGGTCATGCGCACCGCGCCGACCGGTACTGGTATCATCGCCGGTGGTCCGATGCGTGCCGTTTTCGAAATGCTGGGCGTACAGGACGTTGTTGCCAAGTCGATCGGTTCGCAGAACCCATACAACATGATCCGCGCCACGCTGAACGGCCTGAGCAAGGAACAATCGCCGCGCTCGGTTGCGCAGCGTCGTGGTAAGAAAGTGGCCGACATTCTGCCCAAGCGCGAAGACGCGCCGTCAGAGTCCACTCAAGTCGCTGAGGAGGCCTGAGACCCATGGCAAAGACCATTGTTGTAAAGCAAATCGGCTCGCCGATCCGTCGCCCCGCCAAGCAGCGTGAAACGCTGATCGGTCTGGGTCTGAACAAGATGCACAAGACCCGCGAACTCGAGGATACCCCTTCGGTTCGTGGTATGATCCGCAAGATCCCGCATCTGGTCGAGATCGTAGAAGAGCGCGGCTAAGCCGCCTTTCATCGGAATTAGAAACACCCCCCGGATCGTATCCGGGGGGTGTTTTTTTATCCTAAGACCACGGCGCCTTTGAGCCAATGGGGCAGAAACGATTTCTGCCCCATAGATATCGCCGATTTATGCAGCTTTTGACCTACGATTGCGGCGGCGTTGGCCGCTCTTTGGCGCGCCGCCCTGCTTTTTGGCCTGTCCACCACCGCCACCCGGTCCACCGCGACGACGACCGCCGCCGGGCCGACCCTTTTTGGGTGCGTCCACCGGATCCCAAGGACGTCCGCTTGCCACCGGAATGTCCCGCTTCATGACTTTTTGAATGGCTTTCAATTCGCCCATTTCGTCCGGTGCACAATACGCGATCGCGGTTCCGTCACGACCGGCACGGGCCGTCCGTCCAATTCTGTGAACATAGTTGTCCGGCACATTGGGCAGATCGAAGTTGTACACATACCGAACTTCTGGAATGTCGATGCCGCGTGCCGCAACATCCGTAGCAACCAGAACCATCAGTTCTCCGGCACGGAACGCCTTGATTGCGCGATCACGCTGGCCCTGGCTTTTGTTGCCGTGAATGGAAGCCGCTTCGAAACCGGCCGCGACCAAGCCTTTCATCAGCTTTTCTGCGCCGTGTTTGGTGCGGGAAAAGACCAAGGCCTGATCGCTCCGATGTTCGGCCAGATGTTCCTTTAGAAGGCCCGCCTTTTCCGATTGAACTACAAAGTGAAGGAATTGCTCGATCTTGTCGGCCGGTTTGCCTGGAGGCGCGGTTTCGACACGCACAGCATCGGTCAGGTAAGCTTCGGAAAGCTCGGCCATTTGCTTTGGCATGGTGGCCGAGAACAGCATAGTCTGACGTTCTTTGGGCAACAGGGGCGCAATGCGGCGCAGCGCATGGATAAAGCCCAGATCGAGCATCTGGTCAGCTTCGTCGAGAACGAGGAACTTCGCTTTGTCCAAACGGACTGCACGACGATCCAGAAGGTCGATCAAGCGGCCGGGAGTGGCCACCAGAACGTCGGTCCCGCGTTGCAGGCGGTTGATCTGTCCGTTAATGCCTGCACCGCCCACAACAAGGTTGATCCGTAGCGAAGTGCCTTCGGCATAGGCCCGTAGGTTGTCGCGGATTTGTCCGGCCAATTCCCGCGTCGGAGCAAGGACGAGGCCGCGAACCGATTTCGGGTCCGGGCGTCCTTCGAGACGCAACAGCTTGGATACGATGGGCAGGCCAAAGGCTGCCGTCTTGCCTGTCCCGGTCTGGGCGAGGCCCATAACATCGCGGCCTTCCATTGCCAGGGGGATTGCCTTGGCCTGAATGGGGGACGGATCAGAAATGCCCATTTCGGCAAGGTTCTTGAGAATTCGGGCTGGGAGCCCGAGGGTTTCGAAAGTCAAAGTTATTTCCTTTTTGGACGAACCGCTGAGTGCGGACGCCAATCTTCGGTCCGCGCGCATTGCTGCACGCATCACCGCTGGGTTGCCCCAAATCTGACGATAAGAGCCGAATGCCCCTGCCGCCGCGTTGGTGCTTGCCCCCCGCGTGAATTGGGAACCGTGTTTGATCAAAGTCAGGTCGGGCGCTTTTTGATTGCTATCGTTGTGTGCGCGGTGCCCGCTCACGCGGCGGGCTGGACCTTGGGTGGCATATGAAGCGTGCGGCCTTCCAAGTCAACCGTTGTCTGGGGCGGCAGGGATAGGGGCTTGTCGCCTTGGCGATGCTCGGTCACGGTACAAACCCGGAGGACCCATCCATGGCGCTCGATGTTTCGGAGTTTGACCTCAATGCAATCGGTTCGGATTTCATTGCCGACCCGCACCCCTTTTTGCATCAACTCCGATCAGAAAGCCCGATCCACAAAAACCCCGACGGTTCGATCTATCTGACGCGATATGATGACTGCATGCGCGTGTACCAATCTCGCGATATGCTTTCCGACAAAACCGAGGCTTTTGGCGAGAAATTCGGTGCCTGTCCGCTGCACAGGCATCACACAACGTCGCTGGTTTTCAACGATCCTCCCTATCATACAACTGTGCGCAAATTGATTTCAGGCGCCTTTACACCGCGCAAGCTGGCTGAGTTTGAGCCCCTGATTGGCGGTATCGTCGATGGATTGCTCGACCGTGTCGAAGATATGAGAGAACTGGACCTGATCGACGACTTCGCCAAGGTGCTGCCGACCGAGATCATCAGTTTCATGTTGGGTATCCCCGAACAGTTCCGTGCCAGACTGCGTGGATATTCGCTGGCGATACTGGGGGCGCTCGATCCCAATGTGTCACAACAGCGACTGGCCGAGGGGAACCGGGCGGTTGAAGAATTCAGCGAAATTCTGAATGACCTGATCAACCACCGCAGATCGAATCCTGATGACGCAGCGCAGGGTGAGGTGCTCGATTCTCTGATCTTTGGAGAGCACGCCGGGCACCGCCTCACACAGGAAGAGTTGATCCAAAACTGCATCTTTTTGCTGAATGCAGGCCATGAAACCACAACCAGTCTGGTGGGAAACTCTGTGGGAATCCTGCTGGATAACCCGGATCAGCACCAGCTTTTGTTACGCGAGCCCAGTCATATCGGAACAGCGGTTGAGGAGTTCCTGCGTGTTGAAAGCCCACTGCAAATTGGCAACCGGCTTGCAGGTGAGGACATTAAGCTATCGGGTGAAGTGATTCCCAAAGGAACCTACATTCATACGTCTATTGCCGGTGCGAACCGGGATCCCGCACAATTTCATGACCCGGATCGTGTTGATATTACGCGCAAACCGAACCGGCATATCGCTTTTATAACTGGGATCCACGTGTGTCTTGGAGCTTCACTGGCGCGGGTCGAAGGGCGGATCGCTCTGGGCCGTTTGGTTCAAAGGTTCCCCAAATTGCAATCCAATGGTCCGCGCCAGCATGTCCCGCTTGCGCGGTTCCGGGGGTTTGCCAGCCTGCCGGTGCGCGTGGCATAGCGTTTCCGAAAAATCGATTATGCCGCTCTTTTGCGGGTCAAGGGTGGCTCCACACGCAATTGGACCACGGTTGATGCGCGGTTCCGCTGCAAGACGGATACCGGGGCTGCACCGCGTTGCCGGCCCAGGAACATCGCGGTCAAAATGCCCAGATAAAGCACCAGCAGATACGCCGGATAGGCCAGCAGCACGGGATCGAGGCTGCCGACCGAAACAATGGCCATGGCTGACGCAATGACGGACAGAATCCAACAACTTGCGGTCTCCGTCTCAGGCGCCTTGTAGGCTTTTGAGATCGTGACCCAGCCGCCAAGCGCGCTGACTGCGATCGAAATCGCCAAGGCATAGATTGCGGTATGGGTCAGCCACCAAAGGCCAAGACCAACGAGCGCCAGTGCGAGCACCGCACCATCGTAGGATCGGACAAAACTGCCAGTTCCGAAGCGGAAGGACAGGACGAAAACCAGCAAAGTTGCCCCGGCCTGCACACAAACGAACCAAGCCGAGTCACCTGCGCCTTCGGCGAGGTTGGACGCTGCGGACAGGCTGGCCAGAACGGACCAGATCAACCAAGCGGAGCGCAGGGGTTTGGTGCGCCCCAGAAGCATGTCGCGAATGTATGGAAGGAATGCACAAACCGCCAAAACAGCAGAAAACACACCCAAGAATTGATAAATGCCGTCGGATGACATGAGCACCAGCCGTGAGAATATATATATGAAACGTCAGATCGAAAATTGTCGTGTCGGGCGTTGAAATGTCCCAACAACACCTTGCCGCCTGTGGTGCTTTCTGGCGATGGAGGAATTCCTGACTGTCGGGCGCACCTTTTGGGCAAACGCTTCAGGCTTGCCAAAGGGTAGGGGTTTCTTTTATACGCGCCCGGTGGCCTGTAGGCCCGATTCACATAAGCAAGAAAAGCCGTGGTTGTCCCATTCGCTTCGGGGGGCACATCCGGCAAGGAGAAGCGATATGAAACTGCATGAACTGCGCGACAATCCTGGCGCAACAAAACGTAAAAAGCGCATTGGCCGTGGCCCGGGTTCGGGCATGGGTAAAATGGGTGGCCGTGGTATCAAAGGTCAGAAGTCCCGTTCGGGTGTGGCCATCAATGGCTACGAAGGCGGCCAGATGCCACTCTACCAGCGTCTGCCAAAGCGCGGCTTCAACAAGCCAAACCGCAAATCTTATGCCGTTATCAACCTGAACATCATTCAGAAGTTCATTGATGCCGGCAAGCTGGACGCAGCCAACGTGAACGAAGATACACTGGTCGAATCCGGTGCTGTTCGCCGCAAGCTGGATGGCGTCCGCGTTCTTGCCAAGGGCGAGATCACCGCAAAAGCCACAATCAACGTAACCGGTGCCTCCAAGGCGGCCGTGGAAGCCGTTGAAAAGGCTGGCGGGTCGCTCACAGTTGCGAGCGCGGCAGAATAACGGGTTGTGAGCGGCCACCGGGCCGCTTACATCATCTACCAGTTTTCCCAAAACGCCGCCTGAGCTGGAAAACGCTCTGGCGGCGTTTATCATAAACAGAGAGATCCGCATGGTATCCGCAGCAGAGCAAATGGCCGCCAACACAAGCTGGGCGGCGCTTGGCAAAGCAACCGACCTGCGCAACCGCATCTTGTTCACGCTCGGGTTGCTCATTGTATACCGGATCGGGACATTCCTGCCCGTTCCCGGCATTGATGGAGCAGCACTGCGCGACTTTGTCGATCAGGCAGGGCAAGGCATTGCGGGCATGGTGTCGATGTTCACCGGTGGCGCGCTGTCGCGGATGGGCATCTTTGCCTTGGGTATCATGCCCTATATTTCGGCCTCGATCATTGTTCAGCTGCTCACCTCGATGGTGCCTGCGCTGGAACAACTCAAGAAAGAGGGCGAACAGGGCCGCAAGAAGATCAACCAGTACACACGCTACGGCACTGTGTTGCTGGCCACCTTCCAAGCTTACGGGCTTGCTGCCTCGCTTGAAGCGGGCGATCTGGTCACTGATCCCGGTTGGTATTTCCGTGCGTCCTGCGTGATCACGCTGGTGGGCGGCACCATGTTCCTGATGTGGCTGGGTGAGCAGATCACCGCACGCGGCATTGGCAACGGTATCTCACTGATCATCTTTGTCGGCATTATTGCCGAATTGCCCGCCGCGCTGGCGCAGTTCTTTGAATCTGGCCGGACCGGGGCCATCAGCCCTGCGGTAATCGTGGGCGTCATGATAATGGTAGTGGCGGTGATCGCCTTCGTGGTCTTTATGGAAAGGGCCTTGCGAAAAATTACCATTCAATACCCGCGCCGTCAGGTCGGTATGAAGATGACCGAAGCACAGAGCAGCCACCTGCCTGTCAAAGTGAACCCTGCCGGCGTTATCCCGGCCATCTTTGCCAGTTCGCTTTTGTTGCTTCCGGTGACGATCAGTACGTTCTCGGGGTCTGACGCAGGTCCTGTGATGTCGACTATTCTGGCCTACTTCGGCCCGGGTCAGCCACTGTACCTGTTGTTCTTTGCCGCGATGATTATTTTCTTCGCGTACTTCTACACCTTCAACGTCAGCTTTAAGCCGGACGATGTCGCTGAGAACCTCAAGAACCAGAATGGCTTTGTCCCCGGTATTCGCCCAGGCAAGAACACAGCCGAGTATCTGGAATATGTGGTCAACCGCATCCTGGTAATGGGCTCGGGCTATCTGGCGGCCGTCTGTCTTTTGCCGGAAATCCTGCGCAACGAACTCGCGATCCCGTTCTACTTCGGTGGTACCTCGGTTCTGATCGTTGTCAGCGTGACCATGGACACGATCCAGCAAGTGCAAAGCCATCTCTTGGCGCACCAATACGAAGGTCTCATCCAAAAATCGCAGCTGCGCGGTAAAGGTAAGGGACGCAAGAAAAAGGGACCCGCTCGTCGATGAACATTATTCTTCTTGGACCGCCCGGAGCGGGCAAAGGCACACAAGCCGGAATGCTTGTTGAGTCGCGTAACATGGTTCAGCTTTCGACCGGTGACATGCTTCGTGAAGCTCGTACCTCGGGAACCGAAATGGGCAACATTGTTGCCGATGTCATGGATCGCGGCGATCTGGTTACGGACGAAATCGTCATCGGCCTGATCCGGGAAAAGCTTGAAGCCGGCGGCGATCACGGCGGTTTCATCTTTGACGGCTTCCCCCGCACGTTGGCTCAGGCCGATGCGCTGGGTGAATTGCTGGCGGAATTTGGTCAGGGCCTCGATCATGTGATCGAACTTCAGGTCAACGACGAAGTGCTGGTTGAACGCATTCTTGGCCGCGCAGCTGAGGCTGTCGCCGCTGGCGGCACGGCGCGTGCTGACGACAACGAAGAAAGCCTCAAGGTCCGCCTGATGGCTTACTACAAACAGACGTCGCCCCTGATCGGCTACTACCACGCCAAGGGCGATTTGAAGTCGGTTGACGGTCTGGGTGAGATTGAGGCCGTTAAAGCCGACATCGCGGCCATTCTCGGCTAAACCAATCTGACGCTGCGCGCGTGGGCACAAATCCCTTGACAAGGGGTTGACGCGCGCGCGCATCACTCCTACTTACCCGCATCTCTATTAGAGACTCGCATGGCGCGATCTGAGTCGACACTGTCGCGCCGATCACCTGATCAGCTGGGCCCGTGAGCGTTTAAGCCTCGGGCCAATGTTGTGAAAAAAGGGTCTGGTACTACGGACCCGCAACGAAAAGGAAGACAACGTGGCACGTATTGCCGGCGTAAACATCCCGACCCACAAGCGAGTGCCGATCGCACTCACATACATCACAGGCATTGGCCATTCTTCGGCCAAGGCGATCTGCGAAGCCGTAGGTATCGACGCAACCCGCCGCGTGAACGAACTCAGCGATGCAGAAGTTCTGTCCGTGCGTGAGCACATCGACGCGAACTACACCGTCGAAGGCGACCTGCGCCGCGAAGTTCAGATGAACGTAAAGCGCCTGATGGACCTCGGTTCCTACCGTGGCCTGCGTCACCGCCGCAACCTCCCTGTACGCGGTCAGCGTACACACACAAACGCACGCACGCGCAAGGGCCCCGCAAAGCCCATCGCCGGCAAGAAGAAGTAAGGGGAGCGCACAGATATGGCACGTGATACTCGCCGTAGTGGCAAGAAAAAGGTCTCCAAGAACATCGCAGCTGGCGTTGCGCATGTGAACTCGACCTTCAACAACACGAAGATCCTGATCTCTGACGTTCAGGGCAACGCAATCTCCTGGTCCTCCGCTGGCACCATGGGCTTTAAAGGGTCGCGTAAATCGACACCTTACGCTGCCCAGCTGGCTGCAGAAGACGCAGGCAAGAAAGCACAAGAGCACGGCGTCAAGACGCTGGAAGTCGAAGTGCAGGGCCCCGGTTCGGGCCGCGAAAGCGCGCTGCGCGCCTTGGCTGCTGTCGGGTTCAACATCACGTCGATCCGCGATGTGACACCGATCGCGCACAACGGCTGCCGTCCGCCAAAACGCCGCCGGGTTTAATCCGGCAGGAACTACCCTTCGGGGCCGGGCCTGTTGTGCCTGGCCCCGAATACGTCATTTAGAAACCTCGGGCGTCTGCCCTTTTTGGACATGAGGGGCCGGCAGGTATGGAGGGACATATGATCCACAAGAACTGGGCTGAACTGATCAAGCCAACACAGCTTGACGTGAAACCGGGCAACGATCCCGCGCGCAAGGCAACCGTGGTTGCCGAACCGCTTGAGCGTGGCTTTGGTCTGACCATGGGCAACGCGCTGCGCCGTGTTCTGCTGTCGTCGCTTCAGGGCGCGGCCATCACCTCGGTACAGATCGACAACGTTCTGCACGAATTTTCTTCTGTTGCGGGCGTTCGTGAAGATGTCACCGACATCATCCTGAACCTCAAAGGCGTCAGCCTGCGCATGGAAGTCGAAGGCCCAAAGCGGGTTTCGATCAATGCAAAAGGTCCGGGCGTTGTTACGGCCGGTGACATTTCTGAGTCTGCAGGCATCGAAGTCCTGAACCGCGAGCATGTGATTTGCCACCTCGACGAAGGTGCCGAAGTTTACATGGAGCTGACCGTCAACACCGGTAAGGGCTACGTTTCGGCTGACAAAAACAAGCCGGAAGACGCTCCTATCGGTCTTATTCCGATCGACGCGATCTACTCGCCTGTCAAAAAGGTGGCTTACGACGTTCAGCCGACCCGTGAAGGTCAGGTTCTGGACTACGACAAGCTGACCATGAAGATTGAAACAGACGGTTCGGTCACGCCGGATGATGCGATCGCTTTTGCGGCGCGTATTCTGCAGGACCAGTTGTCGATCTTCGTGAACTTCGACGAGCCCGAGCAGGCCGGTCGTCAGGACGACGACGATGGTCTGGAGTTCAACCCGCTTCTGCTCAAGAAAGTGGACGAACTGGAGCTGTCTGTACGTTCGGCGAACTGCCTCAAGAACGACAACATCGTCTACATCGGCGATCTCATCCAGAAGACAGAAGCAGAGATGCTTCGCACGCCGAACTTCGGCCGCAAGTCGCTGAACGAGATCAAGGAAGTTCTGTCCGGCATGGGTCTGCACCTTGGCATGGACGTCGAGGACTGGCCACCGGACAACATCGAAGATCTGGCCAAGAAGCTCGAAGACAGCTTCTGATCCTGACAAATTGAGATTGGGAGGGCCCGCTGCCCCGGCACTGACCGAAGCGGGCCCCACCCGCCCACCCGTCCCGCTCCGGTCACCACCGGGGCAGCGGGTGACAACCCGGGCAAGAGCCCCAAGGAGAGCCGGTGACACGCATCGCTGGCCAGACAAAGCAAAATCGCCCGTAGAGGGCACATTAGGAGTAAGACAATGCGTCACGCAAAAGGCTATCGCCGCCTCAACCGTACCCATGAGCACCGTAAGGCGCTTTTTTCCAACATGGCTGGCTCGCTGATCGAGCATGAGCAGATCAAGACGACTCTGCCCAAAGCCAAGGAACTCAAGCGCGTCATGGACAAGCTGATCACACTCGGCAAGCGCGGTGATCTGCATGCCCGTCGTCAGGCCGCAGCTCAGCTGAAGCAGGACAAGGACGTTGCAAAACTGTTCGAAATCCTCGGTCCGCGCTACAAAGAGCGTAGCGGTGGTTACACCCGTGTTCTGAAGGCTGGCTTCCGCTACGGCGACATGGCGCCCATGGCCATCATCGAACTGGTTGACCGTGATGTTGACGCCAAAGGCGCGGCAGACAAGGCCCGTTTGGCGGCTGCAGAAGAAGAATAAACACCGCTTTTTCATGTGATGGATGGGCCCTGCCGACAACGGCAGGGCCTTTTTCTTTGGATGTTGTTCGCCTGGTGGCACTGGGTGTTTGCGTATCTTTAAAAAGAAGAAGCCTCATGTGCCGCTTGCATTGCCTGCCGACGGTGGACATATCCTGCGGGATGGAGGCGGCCATGATCCGAATTCTAACCATTCTGTTTTTGCTGGCGAGCCCGGTCTATGCCGAGACAAGGGTTCCGCAAAACCAGGCCGAGATATCATTGTCTTTTGCGCCATTGGTCAAACAGGCGGCGCCTGCAGTTGTGAACATCTATGCCCGGCGTGTCGTCCAGCAATCCCGCAGCCCCTTTGCCGATGATCCGTTTTTTGGAGGGCTGTTTCGCGATCTCAACAACCGTCCGAGGGTTCAGAACTCGCTTGGTTCCGGGGTTATACTTTCGGCCGACGGGATCGCTGTTTCCAACTACCATGTGGTTGGTCAGGCCACCGATATCCGGGTTGTTTTGAATGACCGCCGCGAGTTTGAAGCGCGGGTCCTGCTTTCGGATGAGGAGGCAGACCTTGCGATCCTACAGTTGCTGGATGCCGCGGATATGCCGCACATGGAATTGCGTGACAGCGACACTGTGGAAGTCGGGGAACTGGTTTTGGCGATCGGCAATCCCTTTGGCGTCGGGCAAACGGTTTCAAGCGGCATCGTGTCTGGCCTGGCCCGTACAGGAACGGCCACGGGAAGTGCCCGCGGATATTTCATCCAGACTGATGCTCCTATCAACCCGGGCAATTCCGGTGGTGCGCTGATCGATGTCGCTGGGCGGCTGATTGGCGTGAACACATCGATCCTGACCCGGTCGGGCGGCTCCAATGGAATCGGCTTCGCAATCCCGTCGTCATTGGTTCGGGAATTCGTGTCTCAGGCCCGGGCGGGCCAGTCGCGGTTTCAACGCCCTTGGGCCGGTATGACCGGACAACCGGTTGACGCAGATTTGTCGGAAAGCCTTGGGCTGGGATTGCCAGGCGGGGTTGTCGTGGTTCAGATGCATCCCGCCAGCCCATTTGCAACTGCAGGGCTGGAAGCCGGAGATGTAGTTTTGACGGTAGACGGACAACCGGTGAATACGCCAGCCGAGATGCTGTTTCGCATGTCGGTGCGGGGTATCGGAGAGGCAGCTGAAATCACGTTTACGCGCGGGGGTCGCACCCGGAGTGCAGATGTAACCATGATGCGCCCTCCAGCCGATCCGCCCTCTGATCCGGTGACCTCGGATGAGCGGGCCGTTTTGCCCGGATTGACCGTCGCCCGGCTGAACCCGGCAGTGGCGGATGAGTTCGGGCTGCCCTTCGGCGCGACTGGGATCGTTGTCATCGACCCAGGGCCTTATGGGGTGAGGGCCGGGTTGCAGTCTGGTGATATCATTCGGGCCATCAACGGGCTGGCGCCGCGGGCCCCGAGCGACGTGGACCGTATTTTAAAGCGGGCCGCGCCCCGCATTCAGATTGAGGCACAGCGCGGCAATCGCCGGATTGCGCTGCGGTTCAGGGTGTAGCGGTGGCTGATCTCTTTGATACCGGGGCAACGCCCAAAACCGAGGGGCCAAGGCCACTTGCTGATCGACTCAGGCCGCAAACTCTGTCCGAGGTTATCGGGCAGGAGCAGGTGCTGGGCCCCGATGCGCCGCTTGGTGTTATGTTGGAAAGCGGTTCTCTGGGCTCGATTGTGTTCTGGGGGCCGCCGGGTGTAGGCAAGACGACCATAGCCCGTTTACTTGCGGATGCGACAGATCGGCATTTTGTGCAGGTCAGCGCAATTTTCACAGGGGTTCCGGACCTGCGCAAAGTGTTTGATGCGGCCAAACACCGGCATGCCAACGGTCAGGGCACGTTGCTGTTTGTCGACGAAATTCATCGTTTCAACAAAGCGCAGCAGGATGGGTTCCTGCCACATATGGAAGACGGCACGATCCTGCTTGTTGGGGCGACAACTGAAAATCCCAGCTTTGAACTGAATGCCGCTGTGCTGTCGCGGGCGCAGGTACTTGTGCTCGAACGGTTGGCCTTGGCCGATCTGGAACGGCTGGCGCAGCGCGCCGAAAAAGAATTGGACCGAGCATTGCCGCTTGATGGCGAAGCGCGTGAAGCGCTGCTGGAAATGGCCGATGGCGATGGCCGTGCCCTGCTGAACCTGATCGAGCAGGTTATGGCCTGGAAAGTGGACGGCAAGCTGGGGCGTGATGCGCTGAGTGCGCGCCTGATGAAGCGCGCCGCTCAGTACGACAAATCGGGTGATGGCCACTACAATCTGATTTCCGCCCTGCACAAATCGGTGCGTGGGTCTGATCCGGATGCAGCGCTGTATTGGTTCGCACGTATGCTGGATGCTGGCGAAGACCCACGCTTTCTTGCGCGACGGATTACGCGCATGGCAGTCGAGGACATCGGCCTTGCAGATCCCCAGGCGCAAAATGTGTGCCTGCAAAGCTGGCAGACCTACGAACGGCTCGGCAGTCCCGAGGGCGAACTGGCCCTTGCGCAGGCCTTAGTCTACGTCGCGCTCGCTCCGAAATCGAACGCGGTCTACGTGGCCTACAAGGGTGCCAGAAGCGTGGCCAAAAACACCGGCAGCCTGATGCCGCCAAAGCATATCCTCAATGCGCCAACTTCGCTGATGAAGGATCAGGGCTACGGTGATGGCTATGCCTATGACCATGATGCGCCGGATGGCTTTTCCGGACAGGACTATTTTCCTGACGATATGGACCGCACGGAATTCTATGATCCGGTCGAACGTGGCTTTGAGCGAGAATTGCGCAAACGCGTGGACTATTTCGCACGTTTGCGCCGCGACCGCGGCCCTAGGTAACCCGTAGCCAAGTGCCCATGCCGGATGCATGATGGCCGAGCATATGACAATGAAAAAGCCAGTCGCCCGGGTTGTGGGCGTTGAACGCGATTTCGCGGGTTTCTCCCCGCTGCATCAGGAGCGTGTCGCGCAATGGCCCGAGGCTGCCATCTGCCAGTACCTCTGAGAAATGCATCCCGTGAAGGTGCATGGCATGCGCAAAGGCCGTGTCGTTCGCCAAACCGATCCGAACGCTTTCGCCTTGGGCGACGTCGATCAGCGGCGTGTCTTGTCCATAGGCATTCATTTCACCGACGGTGCCGTTGAAGGCCCAGAACTTCCCGCGTTGAGCGAGATCACGAATATCCAACTGGGTGCCATTGAGCCGTGCTGAACGCATGCCGCCCATCGCGCCACCTTCCATCAGCAGTGTGGCCGTGCGCGCTGATTTAAGATCGATGGGAAAGTCTGGGTTGGCGGGCAACGCGGCGGGGGGCGGCCGCAAAGCCTGTTTCGTGCCTGAAACCGGAAAGCTGGCCATGGCATATCCGCCGTCCCGTTCAAAGCTGATCAGGAAGGCTTCAGCCTCGTCTGTGGTCACATCCACGATAAGGTCAGCGCGCTGTGCCGGAGCCAGCGAAAAGGTGTCTTGTAGGGGCGCTGGCTCGGACAGGGGCATGCCGTCCAACGCGACGACGTGGCCAGACAGTCCGCTGAGACCAAGTTGAAACACGCGTGCATTGGCCGCCGAAATCAACCGGAGCCGCAGTCGCTGGCCACGTTGTACGGCGTACTTGGGTTCCATCTGTCCGTTGACCAGCCAGACATTTCCAAACCGACCCGCATGGCTGTTGTCATGGAAATTGCCAAAGTCATCCGATACCTGCGCGGTTTCGGTCAGGCGGATATCATCCAGCATCAGTGTCAGATCCTGATCGATGTCCGGAGCGCCCTCGGCTTCCTCGACAATCAGCGGGCCGTACAGGCCCCGTTCAACCTGCTGCACGCTTTGAGCATGGCTGTGGTACCAATAGGTGCCGGCATCCGGCAGGGCAAAGTCATAGTCAAACCGGTCGCCCGGGGCGATTGCCACTTGCGTCAGGCCCGGAACGCCATCCATCGCATTGTCGATCCGAAGACCATGCCAGTGCACCGATGTCGGATCTGGCAGGGCGTTTTCGACAGTGATCGACAAACGATCGCCCTGACGGGCCCGCAGGCTGCGGCCCGGCATCGCGCCATCGAAGACCCAAAGGTCGGTTGGGTCAAAGCGATCTGGTGCAATTTGTTGCGCGCCGGGGGCGGCACGCAGCAGGTTGGAGGCGCTGTGCCCGGCATTGGGAAGCGCGATGCAAGCCGCGGCACTTCCCAAAAAGCTACGTCGGTCGATCATGATATCCTCCGCTTCTCTTTGCATGATAGCGTGAGTCGGCCCTTGGAAAAGGCCCCTTGGCTTGACATCGCGCCGCCCCTGCGCGAAGCCCCGCCCCATGACACACACTTTGATCCAGGTCGCTTTGGGCGGCGCAATCGGCGCAGTCTGCCGCTACGGCGTGGGTCTTTGGGCTGTGCGCCTGATGGGAAAGGGATTCCCATGGGGTACACTGGTGGTGAATATCGTGGGGTCTTTTGCGATGGGCGTGTTGATCGTCGCGCTGGCCCATTTTTCGGCAAACCGGTTTGCGCCGTTGCTGATGACTGGCTTTCTTGGCGGCTTTACGACCTTTTCGGCGTTTTCGCTGGATGCCGTCACCCTCTATGAACGCGGCGAAGTTGGCGCTGCGGCCCTTTATGTCGTGGCTTCTGTCACATTGTCGCTCGCCGCTCTTGGGGCTGGCCTTTTGATCGCAAGGACACTTTCCGCATGAGCCGAGTACAGACAATCACGATTGGCCCCGGTGACGGGGATCAGCGATTGGATCGCTGGCTGAAACGCCTGTTCCCGCAATTGACCCACGGGCGCATTGAAAAGATGTGCCGCAAGGGTGAGTTGAGAGTGGACGGTGGCCGGGTAAAGGCTTCGACGCGGCTTGAAGTAGGTCAAACCGTCCGCATCCCACCAATTCCAACCGGTGAGGCGCCAAAGCCCAAGCCGGGGATCAAGGTTTCGGCATCGGATGAACGCATGATGCGCGACAGTGTAATCTGGCAGGATGACCACATCATCGCGATCAACAAGCCACCGGGTTTGCCGACGCAGGGTGGCAGCAAACAGGAAAAACACGTGGACGGTCTGTCCGTGGTTTTTCAGGGGGATCTTCCCGATAAGCCGCGATTGGTGCACCGGTTGGACAAGGATACCTCTGGAGTTTTGTTGCTGGCTCGAAGCCGCGAGGCAGCCAAGGGGCTAACCGCTGCAATTCAGCACAAACAAACGCGCAAGATTTACTGGGCATTGGTTGCAGGTGTGCCGGCCCCTTATCTGGGCGAAATCCGGTTTGGTCTGGTCAAGGCCGATGGACATGGCCGGGGTGGTGAAGGCGAAAAAATGCACTGCATCCACCCACGAGAGGTCGAAAACACACCGGGTGCCAAGCGTGCGCTGACGCAATACGCCACGCTCTATCGTGTGGCGAGCCGCGCGGCTTGGGTTGCCATGGAGCCGATCACGGGTCGGACCCACCAGCTGCGCGCTCATATGGCTGAAATCGGGCATCCAATTATTGGTGACGGAAAATACGGTGGCTCAGGTCAGGAAAATCTTGGGGATGGCTGGGGCGCCCAGCTGGGCGGTGTTATTTCGAAAAAGCTCCATCTGCATGCGCGCCAGATGGAGTTCCAGCACCCCATGACCAAGCAGATCATCACAGTGACGGCGCCTCTGCCTGAGCATATGGCCAGCAGTTGGGATACTTTGGGCTGGGAAGAAAGTTATGCCTCCGATGATCCCTTTGAGGCGCTGCGATGACTGAGTTGAAGCTGGCGATCTTCGATGTCGATGGGACGTTGGTTGATAGTCAGGCTGACATTCTGGCCTCGATGGACGCCGCCTTTGCGCTCGCGGGGCGCGCCTTGCCCCAGCGCCGAGATATATTGGGTATCGTGGGCCTGTCCTTGCCCCAAGCCATGGCGCGGCTTGCTCCGGATGCTGCGCCATCTGATCTGGACGCCATGGTTGAGGCCTACAAAACCCGCTACGCGGATTTAAGAATGGCAAGCGGTGCCAAAAGTGCACCGCTATATCCCGGCATGGGGGCCTTGCTGGATCGTCTTTCCAAACAGGATGACCTTTTGTTGGGCGTCGCGACCGGTAAATCCCGGCGCGGACTGAACGCCCTGATCGATAGCCTTGGACTGCGGGGATGCTTTGTAACGACGCAAGTCGCTGATGATCATCCTTCAAAGCCTCACCCCTCAATGGTGCTGACGGCCCTTGCTGAGGCCGGGGTCGACGCGGTTGATGCAGTCATGATTGGTGACACCAGTTTTGATCTGGAAATGGCGGCATCTGCCAAAGTGCGGGCAATCGCCGTCGACTGGGGATACCACCCGATTGAAAGACTACAGGGCGCATCACACATCGTATCAAGCGCCGAATCCCTCGAAAAAACCCTGCTGGATATGTTGGAGCTGACCAGATGAGCGAATGGGCACCAAAACGTTTTTGGAAGTCGACCGAAGTTGCACAAACTGAAGGTGGATATACTGTGACGTTGGATGGCCGGTCTGTGCGAACACCTGCCAAAACCCTTTTGGTGCTTCCAACGCAGACGCTCGCAAATGCGATTGCTGCGGAATGGGATGCACAAGAAGACAAGCTCGATCCCAATACGATGCCTTTCACACGCACCTCCAATTCGGCGCTCGACAAGGTCCGCATCCAGTTTTCCGAGGTGGCCGATATGCTGGCGGACTACGGTGACAGCGATTTGCTGTGTTACCGTGCTGATGGCCCGGCGGAGCTTGTTGAGCGGCAAGCCCGCAATTGGGATCCGGTGCTGGACTGGGCTGCACAAGAATTGGGCGCAAGGTTGGAGTCGCGTCAGGGAATCATGCACCAGCCGCAGGATGCGTCTGCCTTGACCGTACTGCGGGCCCGCGTGCATTCGCTTAGCGCGTTCCAGCTCGCGGCGTTTCACGATCTGGTATCTTTGCCTGGCTCATTGATTCTCGGATTTGCTACTTCTGAGGGAAAACTGCCCGCGCAAGAAGCTTGGGAGCTGTCGCGACTCGACGAAATTTGGCAAGCGGAGCAGTGGGGCAAGGACGATGAAGCCGAACAAATGGCCAACATCAAACAAGCTGCTTTTGAACACGCGTCGAAGTTCTTTGGAATGGCGGCTTAATTTCTCGGCACTTGGCGCGCTTGACCTAGGGGTAATCAGCGCAAATCGCAAAGATACAACGGGTTCTTCGCTTGACGTTTCCGCAAGAATCCGCCCAAACTTACAGCACTGAGATCGGGGGGGAGCCCCTGCTTTGGTACTATCTGCCCCAAAAGGGGCAACCAAACCGCACAAATGCGGAATAACAGGAAGAGGTAACTTATGAAAAAAACCGTACTTCTGGGCGCGATGACCATTGCCGGCCTGGCAGCAGGCGCTGCATCGGCTGCGACAATGGACGACGTGAAAGCCCGTGGTAAGCTGAACTGTGGCGTTACAACCGGTCTGGTTGGTTTCGCTGCACCAGACGCCAATGGCGAATGGGACGGCTTCGACGTGGGTGTTTGCCGTGCCGTAGCCGCTGCGGTTCTGGGTGACCCGTCCGCTGTTGAATTCGTACCTACAACCGGCAAGACACGCTTCACAGCGCTGGCGTCGGGCGAAATCGACATGCTGGCACGTAACACCACATGGACCTTTAGCCGTGACGTCGATCTGAAGTTCGAATTCGTAGGCATCAACTACTACGATGGTCAGGGCTTCATGGTTCCCAAGGAACTGGGCGTTTCTTCGGCCAAGGAACTGGACGGCGCGACCGTCTGCATCCAGACCGGCACAACAACCGAGCTGAACCTCGCGGACTTCTTCCGCGCGAACAACATCAGCTACGAGCCGGTTCCGATCGAAACCAATGCTGAAGCACAGCCGCTGTACCTCGAAGGTGCTTGCGACGTGTACACCACAGACGCGTCCGGTCTTGCCGCGACACGTGCTGCATTCGAGAACCCAGGCGACCACGTTGTTCTGCCTGAAATCATCTCGAAAGAGCCTCTTGGTCCGCTTGTTCGCCACGGCGACAACGAGTGGGGCGACGTCGTTCGCTGGACTCTGAACGCTCTGATCGCAGCAGAAGAGCTGGGTGTGACTTCGGCCAACATCGCAGAGCTCGCAGCTGGCACCAACAACCCAGAGATCAACCGTCTGCTGGGCACAGAAGGCAACCTCGGCGAAATGCTGGGTCTGAATGCTGACTGGGCCAAGATGGCGATCATGGCTGGTGGTAACTACGGCGAACTGTTCGAAACGAACATCGGCGAAAACACACCAATCGGTCTGTCGCGTGGTCTGAACGCACAGTGGACCGATGGCGGCCTGCTCTACAGCCCGCCGTTCCGCTAAATACATCAGAAAGGGCGCGGATTACCGCGCCCTTTCGCTTCTATTGCCTGCTTAGCCAATAAAATGGTTCGCCTGCTGTAAGAACGGGACAACCCGTCATCTCCAGAAGCGGTGAACCCATCAGGGATAATCACATGTCGACCATGACCGACCCACCGTCGGAGTCGTTTCGGCTTTCCCAGCTGATTAACGACACGCGGTACCGTTCCTACACCTTCCAATTCATAGCGCTGATCGCCCTTGTGGCCTTGATCGCCTTTCTGGGTGCGAACCTGATAAGCAACCTGGCCGCCGCCGGTTTGAATATCAGCTACGAATTTCTCGGAGAGCCTGCGGGCTATGACATCAACCAACGTCTGATCGAATACAACAGCCAATCGTCACATTGGCGTGCTGCGGTCGTCGGCGTTCTGAACACATTGCTTGTTGCAGTCGTCGGATGTTTCCTGGCCACTGTGATCGGTGTGGCGGTTGGTGTCCTGCGACTGTCCAACAACTGGCTGATCCGCAAGATCATGGCCGTCTACGTCGAAATCTTCCGCAACGTGCCGGTTTTGATCTGGATCCTGATCATTATGGCCGTGTTCATTGCGATCCTTCCTCAGCCAAGAGATTTCCGCGGAGAAGACGCTGAGGCTTCGATGCTGCTGGGCTCTTTTGCCTTTACCGGACGTGGGTTCTATTTTCCCAAGCCGGTCATGGGGCCGGGTTCCGGCATCGTGGTAGCAGTCTTCCTCGCGTCGATTGCCGGTATCTTCTATTTGCGGAGCTACGCCAAGAAGGCGCTGTTTGATCGTGGTCAGATGATCCCGACGCTCTGGCCTTCGGTTGGTCTATTCTTTGTTCCGGTTATCCTGGCATTTTTTGTCATGGGTCAGCCGATCACGCTGGAGTACCCTGAACTCAAGGGCTTTAACTTCAAGGGGGGCATTTTCGCCCGGAACTCTCTGATTGCTCTGACCTTTGCCTTGGCGATCTACACAGCGGCCTTCATCGCGGAAAACGTGCGTGCCGGTATTCTCGCCGTGTCGAAAGGCCAGACCGAAGCGGCCGCTTCGCTAGGTCTTCGCCCGGGCCGGATCATGAACCTTGTGGTTCTGCCTCAGGCGCTACGGGTGATCATCCCGCCGCTGATCTCGCAGTATCTGAACCTGACCAAGAACAGCTCGTTGGCGATTGCCGTGGGTTACATGGATCTGACAGGTACGCTGGGCGGCATCACGCTGAACCAGACAGGCCGTGCGATTGAATGCGTTTTGCTTCTGATGCTGTTCTATCTGACGATCAGCTTGTCGATCTCGGCGATCATGAACGTCTACAACAACGCCGTTAAGCTGAAGGAGCGCTGATATGTCTGATAAACAGCAATCCGTCGCTTTCTTTCGCGAGACAATGTTGCCCGAGCAAGCGCCTCCGGCAACCCAGCGCGGTATCGTCAAATGGCTGCGCGAGAACCTGTTCTCGGGGCCGATCAATTCGATCATGACGCTGATCGCAATCTACTTCATCTACAAGATCGTGTCTGGTGCATGGCCTTGGTTCATGAACGGTGTCTGGACGACATCGTCCCTGGCCGAATGCCGTGAAGTCCTGCAGGGTTCAACGGGTGCGTGCTTCTCGGTTCTGACCGAACGCTGGAACCAGTTGCTCTTTGGCTTCAAGTACCCCGAAGATCAATATTGGCGTTTGCTTCTGGCGATGGTGCTATTGCTTGTTGCAGTTGCGCCTGTGCTCTTTGCCAAGGTTTTCCCACGCAAGATGCTGATCTTTACCGGCCTGTATCCCTTTATCGCTTTCTGGCTGATCTGGGGCGGCACGATCCTGACACCCATCGTGGCTCTGCTTGGCTTTGTTGTGGGCTACCTTGCCTTCAAGAAGTTTGAACATCAGAGCTTTGCCATGGGCATGCTGGCCTTTGTGGTCGGCGCTGCGGTGACATGGATCATTGGAGGCTACCTGACCGAAGCGATGTCCGGGTTCATTGCCCTGCAAGAGATCCCAAGCCGGGATCTGGGCGGTTTTGTCCTGAACATTATCCTAGGTACGGTCTGTGTGTCGCTGTCCCTGCCGATAGGTATCCTGCTGGCGCTTGGCCGTCAGTCGTCGATGCCGATTATCAAGTGGATCTGCGTTGTCTTCATCGAGTTCATCCGCGGTGTGCCGCTGATCACGCTGCTGTTCGTGGCTAACGTGGTTCTGGCTTACTTCCTGCCACCGGGCACCAACTTTGACCTTGTGCTGCGGGTGATCATCATGATCACGATGTTCAGCTCAGCCTATATTGCCGAGGTGATCCGCGGTGGTCTGGCGGCTTTGCCGCGCGGCCAGTACGAGGCAGCAGACAGTCTGGGCCTGGACTATGCGCAGGCAACGCGCCTGATCATCATGCCGCAAGCGCTCAAGATTTCGATCCCAGGAATCGTGAACGTGGCAGTGGGCCTGTTCAAGGACACCACTCTGGTTTCGGTTATCTCGATGTTTGATCTCGTGGGTATGATCCGCGGACCGATCCTCGCTTCGACCGAATGGAACGGCGTTTACTGGGAACTGTGGGGCTTTGCCGTCCTTCTGTTCTTCGTCGTCTGCTATGGCATTTCTCAATACTCACAGTGGCTCGAGCGTCAGCTTGCCACCGATCATCGATAAGGGAGGGCTAATTCATGTCTGAAGCCGCTCAAATGACAGTCTCGGATGAAGTTGCCATCCAGATTGAGAACATGAACAAATGGTACGGAACCTTTCACGTGCTGCGGGACATCGATCTGACGGTTTACCGAGGTGAACGGATCGTTATTGCGGGCCCATCCGGGTCGGGCAAATCAACGCTGATCCGCTGCATCAACGCACTGGAAGAACACCAAAAGGGTAAAATCACCGTGGACGGCACTGTGCTGTCCTCGGACATCAAGAACATCGACAAGATCCGGTCTGAGGTCGGCATGTGCTTTCAGCACTTCAACCTCTTCCCGCATCTGACGATCCTTGAGAACTGTACCCTCGCCCCAATCTGGGTTCGTAAGACGCCCAAGAAAGAGGCCGAGGAAATCGCGATGCATTTCCTCGAAAAGGTCAAGATTCCGGATCAGGCGAACAAGTACCCCGGTCAGCTGTCCGGTGGTCAGCAGCAGCGTGTGGCGATTGCCCGTTCGCTTTGCATGCGTCCGCGCATCATGCTGTTCGACGAACCGACTTCGGCGCTTGATCCCGAGATGATCAAGGAAGTTCTGGATACGATGGTGGAACTGGCCGAAGAAGGCATGACCATGCTGTGCGTTACGCACGAAATGGGTTTTGCCCGTCAGGTGGCCAACCGCGTGATCTTTATGGATGCGGGCCAGATCGTGGAACAGAACGAACCGGAAGAGTTCTTCAACAACCCGCAAAACGAGCGGACCAAGTTGTTCCTGAGCCAGATTCTTGGGCACTGATCCCAATACTAAACACCGAAATGGAAAGCGGCGCCGAATTCGGCGCCGCTTTTTCTTGTTCTATTCGAAGCCCATGCCGTTGTATTTGGCTACCAGCTTTTTGTAGTTATTGCTGCCGCCGGGGCCCTTTTCGACCAGTCCCCATTTGCCATTGGGTTCTTTGCCGCGAACGCGGCACCCACTGCCCGTGCATTTGATATGCAGCTGGAAACCGTCAGCGCGTGAAAATTTGCCTTCCCCGGCCATGGCCGGGCTTGCAAATGCCAAAAGGGCGATGGCGCCCAAGGTTGAAATCATCCTCAAAGAGTGTCCCTCCAATCAAAAAACTCGCTTTTAACGCGATCAGTTTGGCGGCAACGCCTCAAGTTTGGCAAGACAAAGCTGAATGTTCAGGTCAATTCGCGGGGGACGATAAAATCAAGAACCCGGCCTGTTCCCGGTCGAATGTCTGACCAAGCGGCAACGTCAAATTCCACAACCAGTGTTGCGCAGGTTGGGTAGTCGGAAAACCGGGGGTGATCTGGCGTCTGGTTGACAAGACTGTGGGCCAGCTCGGCGATTCCGGGATTGTGCCCGATCATCAAGACCGTATCGGCCGTCGCCTCAAACAAGGCGTCTAGCATAACCTCGGGTTCTGCCAGATACAGATCGTCGAGAAATCGGACCGTGGCATCACTGCCCAGCAGTGACCAGGTTTCGCGGGTTCGTTCGGCCGAAGAAACCAGCGCCTCTTGAGGATGGTGATTACGGGTAGCCAGCCACTCGGCTACCGCTGGCACACTTTTGCGCCCTCGCTTGTTCAGGGGACGATCCCTGTCAGACCGGTCAAAAGCCCAATCCGATTTCGCATGACGCATGAGAACGAGCCGTTTCATGGTCGTCACTCTCCCAGAAAGGCGGACATATGGAAAGCGGACTGTTCTGCCCTTCGGCCGAATTGCTGCGACACGGGACATGCGCGCCGGACAAGACAGCCATTCTTACAGTCCTGCCCCTGCGGGCTGCGCATATACGCTTGGCACTTGGGGACATCATAGGGCTGTCCGGGTGCGAGAGCGCCCACAGGACAGGCGGTTTCGCAGGGCTTGGTCTCGCAGCTCAGACAGGGTTTGGGCGGGGTCTGAGGCAAGGCCACCGGGTAAGGTAATACAACTGCGCCACGGAAGCTGATGAACAGGCCAGCCGTGTCGTGAACCAGCAAGCCTGTCGGCGAAGGATGCGCCCGGCTGGTGGCCTCGGCCCAACGAATGAATGGTGCATAGGGCGGCCCGTCATAGGGGAAGACGGCGTCTCCGCCCCAGTGGTTGGCAAGTGCGCCAATAACCCGTTTGGACCAGCGATCCAGCGGATGAGGCTCCCCATCCGTGTATTCACCAGACCCTTTGAAAACCTCCCAGAATGCGGGTTCATCTGGGCCGATCATGAGAACACAGGCAGCCCCTTCTGGCGCGGCATCAGCCGGCGTGGGGGCAAACCCGCCGTGGATCACCAGCGCCTGTGCAGCCGCATCGCGGGTCAGTTCATCCAGCGTCATTCTTCGCGGGGTGGAAGATTGGTTGCCCGGATCAGCGATCCTGAGCCATGAGCGGTAAAGAGTTCCAGCAAGCAGGCGTTGGGCACCCGTCCGTCAATGATGACCACGCCCCGAACGCCTTCGTAGATCGCCTTCAGCGCGGTTTCCGTCTTGGGGATCATGCCACCAGCGATAACGCCGTCTTGCGTCATGCGCACCACTTCCTCGGGGGTCAGTTCGGTCACAACTTCACCCTCGGCGTTCTTGACGCCCGAAACGTCGGTCAACAGCAGCAGGCGATCAGCCCGAAGCGCACCAGCGATTGCGCCTGCAGCGGTGTCGCCGTTGACGTTGTAGGTTTCGTTTGCGCCGCGCCCTGTACCGACAGGAGCGACAACAGGGATAATACCAGCACCGAACAAATCATGCAGAACTTGCGTGTTGATCTGCGCCGGCTTGCCCACAAAGCCCAATTCCGGATCATCTGGCTCGCAGACCAAAAGAGCATCGTCTTTTCCGGACAAACCAACAGCCCGTCCGCCCTGATCCATGATCGCTTGAACGATGCGCTTGTTCACCAGACCGGTCAGCACCATTTCCACCACCTCGACGGTGGCTTGGTCGGTGACACGTTTGCCGCGCACAAATTCGCTTTTGATGTTCAGGCGGCCGAGCAGATCGTTGATCATTGGGCCGCCGCCATGCACCACCACAGGGTTAACCCCGACCTGGCGCATCAGCACGATGTCACGTGCGAATTCGGCCATGGCCGCATCGTCACCCATGGCGTTACCGCCAAACTTCACGACAACCACAGCGCCGGAATAACGCTGCATGAAGGGCAGGGCTTCGGAAAGTGTCCGGGCGGTCTCTAACCAGTTCTTGTTCATGTCTCGCTGTCTCATCGGATCCTCGGGGCGGCGCGTTGCGTCACAATGGCGGTCGTACGGGGTCTAGTCCAGCCCGGCAATAATTGACCGCAACGTGGCGATGCCATCCCCTTTTTCACTGCTGGTGAGGACCAGCTCGGGGAAGGCTGCCGGATGTTTCGACAATTTCTCGCGGACCTGCGCGAGAACTTTGTCCATATCTTTCGCTTTGACCTTGTCGGCTTTCGTCAGAACCGCCTGAAAGGTCACGGCCGAGGTGTCCAGCAGTTTCATGATCTCTTCATCTACCGACTTGATCCCGTGCCGCGCATCGATCAGGACAAAGGCCCGCCGAAGCGATACGCGACCAGCCAGATAGCGTTTGAGAAGCGCCTGCCACTTTTCGACAACCGAAACAGGAGCATTGGCAAAACCATAGCCGGGCAAGTCCACGAGATAATGGCTTTGGCCCAATGTGAAAAAGTTGATTTCCTGTGTCCGCCCCGGCGTGTTCGAGGCCCGAGCAAGTCCCTTGCGGCCTGTCAGCGCGTTGATCAAACTTGATTTGCCCACGTTTGAACGCCCGGCAAAGCAGACTTCAACGCGGTCCGCATCCGGCAGGCCATCCATAGCGACCACGCCCTTGAGAAAATCGACCTCACCCACAAAAAGCTTGCGGGCCTGCTCTGTTGTCGCCTCGTCCGCGTCTTCGGATAGAGGAAAAGATAGCTGTGTCATGCCATCACCAATGTGTCGCCCAATGCGATCGTGCCGTCTGTGACCACGCGCAACCCGACTGTAAAGTCAGTGTGCCCATAGTGTTCCAGAATGGACAGCAGATCCGCATCGCGGCGTCCGGTTTCAGGGTTCGCTGCGGTCGCTTCGCAACGGTCTATACGTTTGTAGGCTTCCAGCTCGGCGGTGCCCAGCCTGAAGCGTTGGCCAACCAGATCGAACTCTTCCCAAGGGGCGAGGCCATCAACCCAGATGTTGCAACGCCATCTATGTATGGACAAAGAGCGGCCCGCCCGCGCCTCGACGATGCGATGTGATTTGGTGCTGCCAAGTGTCAAAGACGGATCTGAGGTGTCTGTCATCCCGCGGCCGCGCGGCGCGCGCACGATCCGCTTTGGCGCGGCGCGCCCTTCTGCAATCAGGGGGCTCAGCCATTCGATCAGCGCTGCTTCGTCCCGATCAGGGTTCACGGAAATGGAAGGGCGGTTGGGGTGCGTCAGGTGCAAAAGATCACCTTCCGTGCGGGCCTCGACAGCCATCAGCAGCGGCGAAGATGCTGCCCGCACGAAACCGACACAGCGGCTCCATTCGAGATCGTTTGCTTTGGATGCTTCATGCGCGACCGCCCAAATACGATCACCGGGCATTGTCTGCCCGGCGATCAGTTTGACGTTGTCCACGCTCTCTCGTCCGACTGCTTTGATTGGGTGCCGCCAGAGAGAGGTGACAGTTACGGTCATTTCTTGCCTTTTGGCTTGGAGTCCTTGTTTGCCGGAGCCCCATCCTGAACAGACTTTTTAAAGCTGGATCTGATGTTCCCCAGAATGTCCGGGGTGTAGCCCTGGCTGCGCATAATCAGATATTGCTGCGAGAACGTAATGACGTTGTTCGCAATCCAGTAAACCACAAGACCACTGGCAAAGCCGCCCAGCATGAACATGAAGACCCAAGGCATCCAGGCAAAGATCATCTGCTGTGTTGGATCGGTTGGGGCCGGGTTCAGCTTTTGCTGAAGCCACATCGAAACACCCAGAAACAGCGGCAGAATACCGATAAAGATCAGCGCCATCAGGCTGCCCGGCTCGGGCGATGCCCAAGGCAGCAGACCGTAGAAGTTGAAGATCGAGGTCGGGTCTGGCGCACTGAGGTCCTGAAACGGGCCAAGCCATGGTGCGTGACGCAACTCCAACGTGACGAAAATCACCTTGTAGAGCGAGAAGAAGATCGGGATCTGCAAAAGAATGGGCAAACAGCCGGAGGCCGGATTGACCTTTTCCTTTTTGTACAGCGCCATCATTTCCTGCTGCAATTTCTGGCGGTCGTCACCAGCGCGCTCTTTGATTTTCTCCATTTCCGGCTGAAGTTCTTTCATCTTGGCCATGGAGACATAGGATTTGAACGCAAGCGGCAGGAGGATGGCCTTGATCAGAAGGGTCAGGCCAATGATCGCCCAGCCCATGTTTCCAATCCATGCATTGAGATAGTGCAGCACGGCAAAGATCGGCTTTGTCAGGAAGAAGAACCAACCCCAGTCGATGCTGTCGAGGAACCGGTCAACACCGCCTTTTTCGATGGCACGGATGGTTTCCCATTCCTTGGCGCCCGCGAACAGCTGCGTGGTGACCTGCTGCGTTTCGCCCTGCGCCAGCTGCACCGTCGGCAAGACAGCCTCTGTCTGAAAAATGCCCCGACGGTCATCATATTTTGCGACCTGCTTGAAGGCACTGCCCGGAGCAGGGATCAGGGTGGTCATCCAGTAGTGATCCGTAAAGCCGATCCAGCCATTTTCGGCAACCTGCGTCACCTCGGCGCGCGCGCCTTCGGATGGGACAACCGAGAAATCAGGCATGTCATCGTAGTCAATCTCGGCCAGCGTGCCGTCGGCCATGGCCACGACGCCTTCGTGCAGAATGAAAAAGTTCTTCAGATCGGCCGGTTCGCCGTGACGGGCGATCACACCATATGGGGCAAGCGAAACAGTGCCGCCAGCGGTGTTCTCGACGCCTTGGGTTACCGAAAAGAGATAATCTTCGTCAATTTCGACCGTGCGGGTAAAGGTCAGGCCTGCGGGGCTTTCCCATGTCAGAACGACCGGGCTTCCGACACCCAGCGTTGCAGCGGCATCAGCGGTCCAAAGCGTATTCGCACCCGGAACATCATCCAGCGTCAGACCGGCACCCGGCGCCCAGCCGTAAAGTGCGTAGTAGGGCGTCTGGCTGCCGACGGGATCGAGGATTTGAACAATGTCTGAATCCTGGTCCACGGAAACGCGATAGTCCTTGAGGCGCAAATCGTCGATCCGGCCACCGATGAGAGAGATCGACCCTTCCAGACGGTCCGTGTTGATGTCGACGCGCGGAGCATCAGCGATCTCTTCGGCGGCTTCTGCGGCGGTGCCTGTGGCGGCGCCCGGTGCTGCAGCGGGTCCGGTCGCGACAGCCTCGCCTGTTGCGGCATCGACCGCAACCGGGACTTCTGCGTTGGGATCAATGGCCTCGGGTTCCGGAGGTGGAAACAAGAGGAACCACACCAGAATGACAGCAAATGACAATGCCGTTGCGAGAAGCAGGTTCTTGTTCTGATCGTCCATGGGGGCGTCGCTTTTTCCTTTGGAAGACTCCGCAGGGTTCAAACGTCCTGAGGACCAAAGGTCAAGCGGATTCGGGCAATTCGGGCCTATGTGCGGGTTTGTGGAGCAGCTGTTTGCCCGTTGGTGCCGCCCGCGGGGAGATCCTTTGCGATACGGGCTGCAACGCTTTGGTGCGTCAGCTTGCGTCGCGACCCAGTTTTCGGGCTTGTTTGATCTTCTCTTCGTGAGCGCTGGCCCAGTCGATCATGTTGTCCGATGGCATCGGGCGCGCAATGCCGTAGCCCTGCACATGATCGCACCCGAGTTGCGACAGCAAGGCATGTTCCCCTACGCTTTCGACGCCTTCGGCCAGTGTTTGCAGACCCAGCCGGTCCGCCAATCCCAGCACCGCTGCCAGCATACGGCGTTGGTCTTCGTCGCGATCGATCCGCGTTACAAAGCTGCGATCAATTTTCAGACGATGAACCTGAAATCGGCGCAGGGCGTTGATCGATGCGTGACCAGTTCCGAAGTCGTCCAGATCTATTTGACACCCGAGTTTGGAAAGAGCGGTGATATTGCGCGCGACGATACCGTCGGGCGAACTTGCGATCACGGTCTCCAGCACTTCGATCACCAATCGTTGCGGCGTCAGACCAAAGCGGTCCAATTCCCACTTGATCCGTTCAACAAGGTTTGGATCCCGCAGTTCAACATCTGAAAAGTTCACACTGATCCTGGGAACGTCGATGCCGGCTTTGTCCCAGCTTCTCAGCGCGGTCAGGCTGTGTTGAAGAATAACCTCGCTTAGCCGGTTCATCTGGCCCGACTGCTCAAGGCAGCGCAAGAACTGCGCCGGGGCCACAATGCCGCGTTCAGGGTGAATCCATCTCGCAAGCGCTTCAGCGCCGCTGATGGCACCGGTAGACGTGCAAAGCTGTGGCTGGAACCATGGCTGTATCTGCCCGTTCATCAGGGCCTTTTCCACTTCAACCAATAGCGACTTCTGGGCCTTGTGTGCTGCATTCATTTTGTCGGACCACGCGCGCAAGGCCGATGGCCCGTTTGCTGCAGCTTCGGTCAAGGCTACGGCTGCGGCTTCGTAGATGTCTTGCCCTGTAGCATTGCTGGGCAATCGCGTGCTGCTGCAGAACCCGATGCAGGCCGATACATATTGCATCGTGTTTTCCACCGATGCCGGTTCTTCAATGCCAGACTGCAATCGGGCGCACATCTGCAACATCGCTTCCAGGTCCAGTCGCAAAGAGGATCCAAGCAAGACAAGAAACCGATTTTCGCCAATCCTCATGGCCCGATCGTCCCGCCGCAGCATGTTTCTCAACCGGGTCAGAGTCAGATCGCGCATTGTTTCAGCGGCTGTCTCTCCTCCGCGTTGTGAAACATCATCCAGCCCCTGAACTTCGATCAGGATACAGCCGGCTGAAAGGTTGCTGTCCCGCGCATCGTCCAGAACGGATTGGGCCATATCGCAGGCGGTTTTCTTGTTGACCACGTCGGGTTGCGGCAACCGCGTTGAGATCGACGGACGGTCAGTGGGCCCGCCCCCGGCGAACAAATACAAGAGTGGCAAACCCAATGCGACGACGATCAACATCGGTTCACCGCCCAGCCAGAACGCCGCCAGCGCCATTGCAGGTAGGAATGCCAATGCCTGCGGTCCCAGAAATGTTTTGCGGAACAGTCTGCGTACCGTACCGAATTCGCCCAGGAATGTCGGCTTCATCTGTGTAACCCTCATCAGTTCTGACGAGGAGCCTAGGAGAAAGAAGTAACAGTGCTCTTAATGGATATGTAGAATGTTCTAGTCTTGTTCAGCGTCTATTTGCCGGGTCAATCCTGCAAAATCGAATAGCTTTGGGTCCAGCATATGCGAGGGCCTGATATTCATCAGTGACCGGAACATCACCTGACGGCGTCCAGGGCTGTTCTTTTCCCAAGTGTCTAAAATTTGTTTGACCTGCTGTCGCTGAAGACCGTCCTGGGATCCACATAAATCACAGGGGATAATCGGGTAATTCATCGCCAAAGCGAACTTTTCACAATCGATTTCCGCAACATGGGCCAGAGGCCGATACACAAACAGGTCGCCCTCTTCGTTCACCAGCTTTGGTGGCATCGTTGCCAGACGGCCCCCGTGGAAGAGGTTCATGAAGAATGTTTCGAGAATGTCGTCGCGATGGTGACCCAGTACAACTGCCGAGCAGCCTTCCTCGCGTGCGATACGGTACAGGTTTCCGCGTCTCAATCGCGAACAAAGCGCACAGAAGGTCCGGCCCTCAGGGACTTTGTCCATAACGATTGAATAGGTGTCCTGATACTCGATCCGGCTGGGAACCCCCATTTTGTCGAGAAACTCGGGCAATACGGTGGCCGGAAAGCCCGGCTGGCCCTGATCCAGATTGCAGGCAAGCAGGTCAACGGGAAGAAGACCGCGCCATTTCAACTCGTGCAGGACTGCAAGCAATGTGTAGCTGTCCTTGCCGCCGGACAGGCAAACAAGCCAGCGCGCACCGGGTTCCACCATGCCGTATTGTTCGATCGCCTCGCGTGCATTCTGCACGATCCGTTTGCGAAGCTTCTTGAACTCGGTCGTTTTGGGAGCGCCGTAAAAGAGCGGGTGTATGTCATCTGCGTCATCAAGCATGGGCTGTCCCTAAGCGATGCCGGGCATTGGATCAATCAGGTACGTTATCGACACCCGAACCACCCCAAGGGTGACACCGGAACACGCGCCGCGCCGCAAGCCATGTTCCTTTGAACCCACCGTGCTTCTCCAACGCTTCCATCGCGTAGGCGGAGCAGGTCGGCTGATATCGGCAGCCGTGGCCCACCCATGGGCTAAACACGAGCCGGTAGAACCGAACTGGCAGAGCCATCACCTGCGCAAAGGGGGTCATGTCTGCGCCCCATGGATTTTCTTGAGTGCGCGGTTCAGATCGGCACGCATTTTGGCAAAGTCTTCGCTGATTGTTCGGTCCGCGCGTCCCACCAGAACATAGTCCCAGCCCGGCAGCCCGGCCCGGGGCAGTTCTGCGCGGGCGATTTCTCGCAGCCGGCGTTTGGCCCGATTGCGGATCACCGCATTCCCGACCTTCTTGGAGCAGGTGAACCCGACGCGCAGACCGCCGGGTTCCGTTTCATCCCGTTTGCGAGCCTGAAGCAGAAAAGCACCGCATGGCACCCGTTTGGCCCGGGCAGCACGCAGGAAATCCGATCGGTTCTGCAAAACGACCAAAGGTAAAAGGGCCGCCGCGGAATCAACCGGGGCGGCCTTTAAGGTCGTGTCATCAAGCTCCGCCTTTGGCGAAGCGGCCAAGATCAGGCGCTCAGGCTCTTGCGGCCACGAGCGCGGCGCGCGTTCAGAATCTTGCGGCCTGCCTTGGTGGCCATGCGCGCACGGAATCCGTGGCGACGCTTGCGAACCAGGTTCGATGGCTGAAATGTGCGTTTCATCGCGGCTACTCCATGACATTGGCCGCCCGAAATTCGGATTCGCGCAGCCAGTGGTGTTCGAAGCCCGTGCTATAGGGGGGGCTGGAACGCATGTCAAACGGGAAGGCAGCAAGAATTGCAACATTTCTCGGCTTGATTGGGGGTGCAAATGTTTCAGTCCTGACATCAGAGCCCGCTTTTCTCACGTCAGAACACACCGGCGATCAAGCGGCCGTGATCTGACTGTTGCAGCATGGGCGGCGCACTCATGTTCTGGTCTAGTACAACGCAACCGAAAGCCCCAGAGCCCATGACCCAAATGACTGATGCACCTGATCCCGGCCTGAAAAGGCACCTTCCGCTGATTGCCATCCTGACGGTGGCTGTGATCGGCTTTTTCACACTGCGAGATTATCTGACTTTTGACACGCTGAGTCAGAATCGCGAATGGCTGCTGAACTATCGCGACAATCACTACGTGCTGATGGTTGCTGCATTCGTTGCGGTCTATTTCCTGATCGTCGCCTTTTCACTGCCCGGCGCTGCAGTTGCCTCGGTCACGGGTGGTTTTCTGTTCGGTCTGTGGGCCGGGACGGCCTTTAACGTCATCGCGGCTACATTGGGGGCTGTCGCCATTTTCCTCGCTGCACGTGCTGGTTTGGGTAAAACGCTTGCGGCCAAGATGGACGCGTCCGAAGGACGTCTGCGCAGCCTGAAAGAGGGGCTTCGCGAAAACGAAATCAGCATGCTCTTTCTGCTGAGGCTGGTTCCGGTTGTGCCGTTCTTTGTTGCAAACCTCGTGCCGGCTTTGGTGGGGGTAAAGCTACGCAATTTCGTTTGGACAACGGCCTTGGGCATCATTCCTGGCGGGATCGTCTTTACTTCGATCGGTGTAGGTCTTGGTGAAGTGTTTGACCGTGGCGAGTCGCCTGACCTGTCTTTGCTCTGGGCGCCCCATGTCATTGGCCCGATCCTCGGTCTTGCCGCTCTGGCTGCCCTTCCAATCGTCATCAAAGCCATTCGCGGCAAAAAGGAAATCTGAGCCATGGAAACGATCAAAACCGATCTTCTGATCATCGGCGCAGGGTCTGGCGGCTTGTCCGTCGCAGCAGGCGCAAGCCAAATGGGTGCGGATGTGGTCATGCTGGAAGGCCACAAAATGGGCGGAGACTGTCTGAACTATGGCTGTGTTCCATCCAAGGCGCTGATCGCGTCCGGAAAGACGGCCTATACGATGTCCCATGCTGCGCCCTATGGCGTTGGCGATGTTGTCCCTCAGGTGGATTATGCTGCGGCAAAGGACCATGTCGGCGACGTGATCGACACAATCGCCCCGGTCGACAGCCAGGAACGGTTCGAAGGCTTTGGTGTCAGGGTTATTCGTGAATTCGGCCGCTTCGTGTCTGAAACCGAAGTTGAAGCAGGCAATTATCGTATCAGTGCACGGCGCATCGTAATTGCAACCGGATCGTCACCCTTCGTGCCGCCAATTCCGGGGTTGGATCAGGTGCCATATCTGACTAACGAATCATTGTGGGAATTGCGGGAACGTCCCGACCATCTGCTTGTGATTGGCGGGGGGCCGATCGGAATGGAAATGGCGCAGGCCCATAGGCGTCTGGGTAGTCAGGTGACGGTGATTGAAGGCGCGAAAGCGCTGGGCAAGGACGATCCCGAAATGGCCGAGGTGGTTCTCGGGTCGCTACGCGGTGAAGGGATCGAGATCGCCGAAGACGCGTTGGCCAAAGACGTGCGCGGCACAGATGGTGCGATTGAGGTCGAAACACAAGACGGGCGCGTGTTCAAAGGCAGCCATGTTCTGGTCGCCGTCGGTCGCAAGGCCAATACCGATACGCTCGACCTCGACAAAGCGGGTATCAAAACGACCCGGACGGGCATTCAGGTGGATGACAGTTTGAAGACCACCAACAAACGCGTCTACGCCATCGGTGATGCCGCAGGCGGTCTGCAATTCACCCATGTTGCAGGATATCACGCAGGCATCGTCATTCGTTCGGCCCTGTTTGGACTGCCCGCTAAGGCCAAAACCGATCACATTCCCTGGGCGACCTATACGCAGCCAGAACTGGCACAGGTCGGCCTGACCGAGGCGCAGGCCAAGAAGGAGCATGGCATCAAACTTGAGGTTCACCGGTTCCACTACAGCCATAACGACCGGGCTATTGCCGAACGAAAGACCAAGGGCCTGATCAAGGTCATGGTGGTCAAAGGTAAACCGGTAGGCGTGTCCATAGCCGGGCATCAGGCCGGTGAATTGATCAATCTGTGGTCCTTGGTGATCGCCAACGGCCTGAAGATGTCGCATGTCTCCAACATGGTTTCCCCGTACCCTACGATCGGAGAGCTTAACAAACGTGTTGCAGGCGCCTATTTTTCGCCCAGACTGTTCGAAAACGAGACAGTGAAAAAAGTGGTCCGCTTTGTTCAGCGCTGGCTGCCGTAACCAGGACGCAGAATGCATAACTCTCTTTCCGGCCGTTTCCTGATACTCACGACGATTTTCGTGATGCTGGCAGAAGTGCTGATCTTTGTGCCGTCGATTGCGCGGTTCAGAGAGGACTATCTGCTGAATCGGTTGGAAAGAGCGCAGATTGCGTCTTTGGCACTGTTGGCTGACGACATGCTTAGCCCTGAGCTTGAGTCCGAGCTTTTGGAAAACGCAGGGGTTTTCAACGTTGTTTTGCGGCGCGACGAGATCAGGCAACTGGTCTTGTCGTCACCGATGCCGGGCGAAATCACCAGTACCTATGATCTGCGGGACGCTCAGGCATGGGTGCTGATTGGTGATGCCATGGTCCGTTTGTCAAAACCCGAACCGGAAATGATCCGGGTCATTGGCAACCCGTTTCAGGAAGCCGGCGATCTGGTGGAAGTTACGATGGACACCAAGGAACTGCGCGCAGCCATGCTGGACTATGGTTTGCGTATTCTCGTTTTGTCGGCTGTCATTTCGATCTTCACCGCTGTTCTGCTGTTCCTCGCCGTTCGCAATTTTCTGGTTAAGCCCATCAAGGGCGTGGTGGGCCATATGCAGGGCTATGCTTTGGCCCCTGAGGATGCCAACCGAATTATCCAACCTTCGGCCTCTGTGCGTGAACTGCGCGAGGCCGAGGACGCGCTGCAGTCTCTTCAGACACAGTTGACGCAAGCGCTGCGCCAAAAGGAACGTCTGGCCCAGCTGGGTGGCGCTGTCGCTCGGGTCAGTCACGACCTTCGCAATATCCTGACCTCGGCGCAGCTCTTTACGGACCGGATAGAAATGTCTGAGGATCCGACCGTAAAGCGTATGGCCCCCAAACTGGTCAATTCCATCACGCGCGCCGTCTCGCTCTGCGAAAGCACGTTGGCTTTCGGTAAGGCGGAAGAGCCAGCCCCAGTTCTGACCCGGTTCAACTTTGCTGAAATGGTCAACGAAGTGTTCGAGGCCGAGCGGCTTGCTATCGGAAATGCAGACATCAGCCTTAGTGAAGATGTCCCTGCCGGTCTGATGCTTCGCGGGGATCCGGAGCAGTTGTATCGCGCTATCGCCAATCTTGTTCGCAACGCCCGGCAGGCCATCATCGCCACAGGCAAACCAGGAGAGATCAGTGTGTCTGCCCTCAGCGCCGACGACGCGTGGGAGATCCGGGTTTCGGACACTGGGCCGGGTTTGCCACCCAAAGCGCGGGAACATCTGTTCCAGCCGTTTCAGGGCGGTGTCCGAAAGGGTGGAACCGGCCTCGGTCTAGCAATTGTCTCGGAACTGGTGCGCGGTCATGGCGGTGTTCTGGAGCTTGAAAGCAGTGATGACGCCGGGACCGTCTTTGCGATCCGGTTGCCAATGAACGCGACGGACTGATTTTCAGCATTTGCCTCTTGCATCGCTCAGCCGCGAACGATAAATGCCCTCCTCACGGACCGATAGCTCAGCTGGATAGAGTACCTGACTACGAATCAGGGGGTCGGGG
>JAHDIS010000039.1 GCA_020630695.1 Paracoccaceae bacterium
CCTGCATCTGCGCCCCTCTGAGGTCCGCCCCCTGCATCTGCGCCTCGCTGAGGTACGCCCCCTGCATCTGCGCCCAAACGGGTTGGGGAAGATCAGCCCTTTAAGGTCGAAGCCCTGCATATTCGCGCCGCGCAGGTCGATCAGCACCTCGGTTGCGTTGTACTTCGCCAGCCGCCCCAGAACCTGCACCGCGTTTTCCATGTCGGAACGCACCGGTTCCAACCCGCGCGCCCAACTTTTGATCGCATCCACGTCCTCGGTGTTCGGCACACGTTTGGGCGGGAACTCCCGCGTCAATTCGCGCACATAGACCGACAGCAGGCGAGAGACGCGCTCGGTCACATCCGGGCGTTCCTTGACCAATCCCTCCAATCGGTCGATGGCGGCGTTGCGGCGGGTGACGTCGTCTTCCCAGCCGTTGAATTTTTTGCCGCCGTCTTCAGGGTCTGCAATCGTCACTTGTCGTTGTGCATATAGATCAGACGCCGCTTCGGTGATTTTGTCGTTGAACAACGACTCTTCTGCTGTCCGGGTCTGGTCTTGCGTTTGTTTGAGGCGGTTCAGCGACACAGGGAAGGCAACGATTGCGCCAAAGACGCCGGTCAAAGCAACCAATTGCGCCAGTTTAAAGCGGAAATTCCAACTGTCGTCTGTCGCTGAAGGAACCGCGTGCCAGAGCACCTCCCAAATCAGAAAAAACAGGCCAAACCCGAGCACGAGAACGAGTGCGCCCCAAAGGATCGCAATCAAGGCAAACAAACCAGAATCGACTTTGCGACCGCCGAGCCAGCGTTTCCAGTTATCCAGAGAACCAGACTCGCGTTCGCCCACGCGTAGCAGGACCCAGAAAATAAACAGAACGGCAAGAACCAGAGCAACGATGCTGAATGTTCCCCAGAATACCTCTGGTCTGATGTTGATCGTAGTCTGATTCATACGCCGTGCACCCTTTACCCTGCGCTCACCCTAGGCGTGCGCTGGGGTGGCGTCTACCCGTGCAGCGCACGCGTGATTTGTATGCACGCGGGCCTTGCCCGGATTGCGTTGTTTTTCGACGCGCTCAGACCTTGCATCCAACCCCGGTGACGCATAGGTTCCGGCCAACAAACGCGGGGGATGCCCCGTATCTCAGACAGCCTCTCAGACAGGAGCATCCCATGGAAGGCAACGCCTTTGCCCAGTTCGTCCCGCTGATCCTCATTTTTGCGATCATGTATTTTCTGCTCATCCGTCCGCAGCAGAAGAAGATGAAAGAACATCAGAACATGGTCGAGGCGCTGACGCGCGGCGATCGTGTTGTCACGCAGGGCGGCATCGTCGGCAAGGTGACAAAAGTCAAAGAAGGCAACGAGTTGGAAGTTGAAATCGCCGAAGGCGTCAAGGTTCGCGTGATCAAGCAGACCATCGCTCAGGTGCTTTCCAAGACCGAACCTGTCGAAAGCTGATAGATGCTCCAGATTGATCTATGGAAGCGCGTTGTCATCTGGCTCACCATTGCGGTGGGCCTTTTGCTCGCTATGCCCAACGGGTTCTACACGCGGGTTGAGCAGCACAACGACGCGATGAAGGCCATCGAAGCCGGTGCCGATACGACCGAAAATCGGGAGCAGGCGGCGCTCTGGCCGGATATTCTGCCTTCGGGTCTGGTCAATCTGGGTCTTGATCTGCGCGGCGGTGCGCATCTGCTGGCCGAAGTGAAGCTGGCCGATGTCTATGCCGCCCGTATGGAAGCGCTCTGGCCGGATGTGCGTGATGTGCTGCGGCCCGAACGTGAGACCGTTGGCACGATCCGTTTGCAGCCCTCTGCGCCCGGTGAGCTGCGGGTGCGGATTTCCAACCCTGATGGCATGGTCCGGGCGCTGGAGCTGGTGCGCGGTCTGGCGCAGCCGGTTGTGTCCTTGACCGGGGCCGGGGCCACGGATCTGGACGTGCGCGCCGAAGACAGCGACATCGTCGTGACCCTGTCCGAGGCCGAACAACAGGCCACGGATGAGCGCACGATGCAGCAGTCGCTTGAGATCATTCGCCGCCGGATCGACGAAGTGGGCACGCGCGAGCCAACCATTCAGCGTCAGGGCAGCGAGCGCATCCTGATCCAGGTGCCGGGCATCGGATCGGCGGCCGAACTCAAAGAGATCATCGGCACGACAGCGCAGCTGACGTTCCAGCCTGTCGTGGGTCGGGCCAGCAGCGCCGATGCAACGGCCGGTGTCGGTAACGAGATTTTGCCAAGCCTCGATGAAGAGGGTGTGTTCTACATTCTGGAATCTGTTCCTGTCGTTACGGGCGAGGAACTGGTGGATGCACAGCCGTCCTTTGACCAGAACGGATCCCCGGCGGTGAATTTCCGCTTTAATCCGGGCGGCGCGCGCAAGTTCGGCGATTACACTGCAGCCAACATCGGCACGCTTTTTGCAATCGTTCTGGATGCCGAGGTTATTTCCGCGCCGCGCATTCAAAGCCATATCCCCGGCGGCTCGGGCATCATTACAGGCCAGTTCACCGTGGAAGAGGCGACCAATCTCGCGGTTCTGCTGCGCGCCGGTGCGCTGCCTGCGGGGCTTGAGTTCCTCGAAGAACGGACCATTGGCCCGGAGCTGGGACAGGACAGCATCGATGCGGGCAAGGTTGCCACCATCGTGGCATTTGTGGCCGTGCTTGTCTTCATGGCGCTGAGCTATGGACTGTTCGGCCTGTTTGCGAATGTCGCGCTGATCATCAACATCGTGTTGATCTTTGGTCTGCTCTCGCTGATCGGTGCCACGCTGACGCTTCCGGGTATTGCGGGGATCGTTCTGACCGTGGGTATGGCCGTGGATGCCAATGTGCTGATCTTTGAAAGGATCAGGGAAGAACTGCGCACGGCGCGCGGACCGGCTCGAGCCATTGAGCTTGGCTATGAAAAAGCGCTCAGCGCCATCATTGACGCCAATATTACGACATTCATCACGGCTGTGATCCTCTACGTCATGGGCTCTGGCCCAGTGCGCGGCTTTGCCATCACGTTGGGTCTTGGCATCCTGACATCTGTCTTCACGGCGATCTTTGTGACGCGGCTTTTGATCGTGATGTGGTTTGAACGCCGCCGCCCGAAAAAGATCGAGGTCTGACATGCGCTTGCGACTTGTTCCCGAGAAAACGAATTGGGATTTCTTTTCCCGCTCCAAGCTGTGGCTTGGGATTTCTGCCTTGCTGGTTCTGGTGGCCTTCGGGTCATTCATGCTGCAAGGGCTGAACTACGGCATCGATTTCCGTGGTGGTACAACGATCCGGACGGAAAGCACCCAACCGGTTGATGTGGGCGCCTATCGTTCGGCGCTGGAAGCGCTGGAGCTGGGGGATACCTCGATTTCCGAAGTGTTCGATCCGACCTTCGGGCCGGATCAGAACGTGGCGATGATCCGCATTCAGGCGCAGGACGGACAGGAAGCTGTGACCACGGAAGTGATCGAGGCGGCCCGCGGCGCATTGCAGGGCGTGGCGCCGGACATCAAGTTTGTTTCGGTGGAGAGTGTCGGACCGAAAGTATCGGGCGAGCTGATCCAGACTGCGGCCATTGCCGTTGTTTTGGCGATCGGGGCCGTGTTGTTCTACATCTGGCTTCGGTTTGAATGGCAGTTTGCCTTGGGTGCGGTTGCGGCACTGGTGCACGACGTTGTGCTGACCATCGGCATCTTCTCGGAGCTTCAGATCAAGTTTGATCTGGCCATCATCGCGGCGCTTCTGACCATTGTTGGATATTCGCTGAACGATACTGTGGTGGTCTTTGACCGCGTTCGGGAAAACCTGATCAAGTACAAGTCCCGGGACCTCAAGGAAGTTCTGAACATCTCGATCAACGAAACGCTGAGCCGGACATTCATGACATCCGTGACCACCTTGCTGGCGCTGATTTCGCTGTTTGTCTTGGGTGGTGACGTGATCCGGGGCTTTGTCTTTGCGATGATCTGGGGTGTGATTGTGGGCACCTACAGCTCGATCTTTGTGGCGTCGGCCATTCTGCTGTGGCTGGGCGTAAAACGTGACTGGTCCAAGCCGACCGACACCACTGGAAACCAGTTCGGCAACGTTGACGCCTAGCGACATTTTCTACGCGCTGGACATGCCGGCGCCGCTTATCCTGGCGGCGGCGGCGTTTCTGGGCGGGCTGGTTCGGGGTTTTTCCGGCTTCGGGACCGCTATGGTGTTTCTGCCCATCGCGGGCCAGTTTCTCAGCCCTGTGGCGGCAATCATTGCGTTGATCGTCATGGATGTCTTTGGCCCGCTGCCGCTGCTGCCACGCGCAGCCCGTGATGGTCGTCCGCCGGATGTAGCCCGCCTGCTGATCGGCTCGTTGATCGTGCTGCCCTTTGGTCTGTTGCTCTTGTCGATGATGGAGCCAGCTGTCTTTCGATCTACCGTTGCCGTGGTCTCGCTGATTTTGCTGGCCATCCTGATCAGTGGGTTTCGCTATCGCGGAACGCTGAAGCCGCCGATGATCTATGGCATTGGCGGCACAGCTGGTTTTCTGGGTGGCATTGCCGGTGTGGCGGGGCCTCCGGTTATCTTGTTCTACATGGCCTCACCTTTGCCAGCCGCAGCGATCCGGGCGAATACGATGATGTTTCTGTTCGGGTTTGATTTCCTGATGCTGGGCATGTTCGCGTATCGGGATGACCTGACCTGGGCGACCCTAATCACCGGTGTTGCGCTTGCCGCCCCAAATGTTCTGGGCAACCTCACGGGTGCAGCCATTTTCCGCCCGGAAAAAGAAAAACTCTATCGTGTGGCGGCCTACCTGATTATCACGGCGTCAGCCTTGTCCGCCTTGATCCTGTAACCATCTTGGCCCATGTCACACCGGGCAGAGACCGCTAAAATCCGAACAGGGCTTTAGAGTTGTTGGTCTGCGCACAAACAGGAGTTGCTCGATGCGAATTAACGAAATCCAGTTTTCCGACGCGGTGCCCGTGGATGGTTATGGACCGGGGTTCTTTCGGGTCGGAGGCGAAAAGATCGAGGGCGCGGTTTTGCTTGCAGGCGGTCAGCCTCAGGCTTGGGGCGGTCTGGATGACATGGAAACCCTGTTGGAACTGTCCGGGTCGGTCGATGTTGTGTTTGTAGGCATGGGCGCGGAAATCGCGCATATTCCGGCAGCCTTGCGGTCCCGGCTCGAAGAGGCCGGGCTTGGCGTCGAGGTCATGAATTCACCGGCGGCCTGCCGCACTTACAATGTCCTGCTGTCCGAAGGGCGCCGTGTGGCTCTGGCCGCACTTCCGGTTGCGGATTCCCAGAGCGGTTGACCGATGCGCTGCTGCATGTCATGCCAGAACGGCTCGGCTAAGGGCAAAGGGACGATGGGGATCTGTCCATGAAAGTCATCATCTGCGGTGCCGGGCAGGTCGGCTGGCAAATCGCAAGACATCTTTCCGGTGAACGAAACGATGTCACGGTTGTGGACAACAACCCCGATCTGGTTCGGCGGGCTACCGATACCCTTGATGTGCAGGGGATTGCGGGTTTCGCCTCATATCCGGACGTTCTGGACAAGGCCGGTGCGCGTGATGCGGACATGGTCATCGCGGCAACTTATTCCGACGAAGTGAATATGGTCACCTGTCAGGTGGCGCATTCGGTTTTCGCGGTTCCGCGCAAGATTGCGCGCCTGCGCGCGCAAAGCTATCTGACCGCGATTTATTCCGATCTCTACCGGCGCGATCACATGCCGATCGACGTGGTGATCAGCCCGGAAAAGGAAGTGGCCGAAGCTGCCCTGCAACGCCTGTCCGCGCCCGCTGCGTTTGATACTGAGGTCTTTCTAGGGGGTGGGGCACAGCTGCTCGGTTTGTCGATCGACGAAGATTGCCCGATCGTCAACACGCCGCTGCGCCAGTTGACAGATCTGTTTTCGACGCTGCGATCCGTCGTGGTGGGTGTACGCCGCGAAGGCACGTTGTTTGCCCCCGAGGCAGGTGACCAGTTGTTCGTTGGGGACAGCTGTTACGTCATGGTGCACGCTGATGACATACGCCGCACGCTTGAAATCTTTGGCAAAAGCCTGCGCAAACAGGAACGCGTGGTCATCGTGGGTGGTGGGAATGTTGGTCTTGCCGTAGCCCGCGCGCTTGAAGGGCGCACGGACCGGGTGCGTGCAAAGATGATCGAGAAAAACCGCAAATGCGCGGAACACGCCGCCGAAGAGCTGGAGCGCACAATCGTTCTGCACGGGGATGGTCTGGACGCCGGGCTGTTGTCCGAGGCCGGGATCGAACGCGCGGATGCTGCGCTATGCGTGACCGATGATGACAAGACCAACATGCTGGCTGCGGTGCGGGCCAAGGCAGCCGGATGCCCGATGGCCATCGCGCTGGTCAATGATCCGACATTGGTTCCGCTGATGGAGCCGCTGGGTGTTGATGCCTACATCAACCCACGTGCAACCACGGTCAGCTCAATCCTGCGCCACATTCGCCATGGCCGGGTTGAATCGGTCTATTCGATTGGCGATGCCGAAGCCGAGGTGATCGAAGCCGAGGTTCTGTCGACCTCGCCCATGGCAGGCAAAATGATCCGAGAGATCGATTTCCCGGAAGGCGTTCTGGTTGGAGCGGTTCGAAAAGGGGACAAGGTTTTGAAACCGACCGGATCGCTGCGGATCGATGATGGCGATCATGTCGTGATCTTTACACTGGCGGGCGATGTGCCGGAAGTTGAGCGCCTGCTGCAAGTATCGATCGACTTCTTCTAGATCATGCAGGCGATCACCCGCATGCCCTTGTTCTTGCTGATGCTGGCCATCGCATCAGCGAGTTGCGTGCTGCCGGCGATCTTTGCGCTCGCGCAAGAGGGCTTTCACGACGCGCGGGCGTTCTTCTATTCCGGGTTGGTTGGCATGATCCTGACAGCGTTTGCCGGGCTGGCCATGGCAAACCGGGATCACAACCGAAACGCCTTTCGTCAGCTTGTGGCCTTGCTGGCCGGGTTTACGCTTTTGCCGGTCTTTCTGGCGGTCCCATTCTACGAAGCGGTTCGGAATACCACTTTCCTGTCAGCCTACTTTGAAATGGTTTCCAGCCTGACGACCACCGGCGCAACTTTGTTCGAACCCGAACGGTTGTCTGGCCCCGAGCATCTGTGGCGGGCGCAGGTCGGCTGGATGGGCGGGCTGCTGATCTGGGTTTCGGCGGCGGCAATCATGGCACCCCTGACGCTTGGCGGATTCGAAGTAACCGCAAGCGGTGAGCCGGGCCAGTCGCTCAGCGGGTCGGCCATGAATGAGCAAAGCGATCCCGGCGTGCGATTGCTGCGCAGTTTTCAAGCCTTGTTTCCGGTCTACTTCGGACTGACCGTATCGCTGTGCGTGATGCTGTTGGTGGCGGGCGATCCGCCCTTGGTGGCATTGAGCCATGCGATGGCGGTGATGTCGACATCAGGGATATCGCCCACCGGCAGTGTGCTTGAAAACGGCTCGGGTCTGGCGGGCGAAATGATCCTGATGTGCTTTATGGTCTTTGCTCTGTCCCGTCTGACATTTGCCGCCGACACCGGCAGTCGCAAACTGGGCGATTCCCTGTGGCATGATCCCGAGTTCCGCTTGGGTCTGATCATTGTGGTCATTGTGCCCTGTGCTTTGTTTCTGCGTCACTGGTGGGGCGCTTTGGACGTTGGCGGCGAAGAGAACATCGCCATGGGGCTCACGGCCTTCTGGGGCGCGCTTTTTACCGCCGCGTCGTACCTGAGCACTACGGGCTTTGTCAGCGCCAACTGGGAAGCGGCGCAAAGCTGGTCCGGCCTGTCGACGCCCGGCATTATCCTGATGGGCCTTGCTTTGGTCGGGGGCGGCGTTGCCACCACGGCCGGCGGTGTGAAGTTGCTGCGCGTTTTTGCGCTTTACATGAACGGAGCGCGCGAAATCGAAAAACTGGTGCATCCGTCGTCTGTCGGGCGATCGGGCTTTGTCAGTCGGCGCACCCGGCGCGAAGCGGGGTTCATTTCATGGGTGTTCTTCATGCTCTTCGCGCTGACGCTGGCGGCGATCACTGTCACACTGGGATTGGTTGGCGTCGGGTTCGAACAATCACTGGTTCTGAGCGTATCTGTGCTTTCGAACACAGGCCCGCTGATTTCTTTTGCCCCCTCAACATCCTTTGACCTGATTGCACTGGCTCCGGCTGGAAAATTGATCTTATGTGTCGGTATGGTGCTTGGACGGCTTGAATTGCTTGCAATCATCGTCATGCTTAGCCCAGACTTGTGGCGAGATTGATCGTTCGTTTGGTTTGCTTATTTTTTAGGCGCTTCTTATTCGTTATTGGAAACAAGTGGTGGGTAAACCCGCCCAAAGGCCAAAAAAGCATCAATTTTCGGCTGGAAGTTCCGTAACGAGCAATACATACTCTGGCACGGACGGACGTGCCACGCACCAACACGCATAAGAACAAAAGGCAATTCAATGGCTTCGGACAGACAGAACCTGCAAGACGCATTCCTTAACCACGTGCGCAAAACCAAGGTTCCGGTAACGGTCTTCTTGATCAATGGTGTGAAGTTGCAAGGTGTTATCACTTGGTTTGATAACTTCTGCGTGCTTTTGCGTCGCGATGGTCAAAGCCAGCTGGTCTATAAACACGCGATCAGCACGATTATGCCGAGCCAGCCGATCAATCTGTACGACGGCGAAGAGGCGTCTTGAACGAACACGATCCGCCAGTGACCCGCGCTTGGGTCCTGCATCCTGACATAAAATCCGACCGGGACCGCCGAGATGCCGACATGGCATTGTCAGAGGCGGTCTCTTTGGCTCTGGCGCTGCCTGATCTTGCTGTGGTCGGGCAGACCGTCGTACCTTTGCCCAAACCCCATCCGGGCATGTTGTTTGGCTCAGGCAAGATTGACGAACTCAAGGCGTTGATGAAGGCCAATGAAGTCGAACTGGTTTTGATCGATGGCCCGGTGACCCCGGTGCAGCAGCGCAATCTCGAAAAGGCCTGGGGCGTCAAGCTGCTGGATCGCACGGGTCTGATCCTCGAAATCTTCAGCGATCGTGCCGCAACCCGTGAAGGGGTTTTGCAGGTTGAGATGGCGCATCTGTCCTATCAGCGCACAAGGCTGGTCCGGGCCTGGACTCACCTTGAGCGGCAAAGGGGCGGGCTTGGTTTTGTAGGGGGGCCCGGCGAAACACAGATCGAGGCAGACAGGCGTGCAATTGACGAACAACTTGTGCGTTTGCGCCGCCAGTTGGAAAAAGTCGTCAAGACACGCGAGTTGCATCGCAAGGCGCGTGCCAAGGTGCCGTACCCGATCATTGCCCTTGTGGGGTACACCAACGCGGGCAAATCTACGCTGTTCAACCGATTGACCGGCGCAGAGGTCATGGCCAAGGACATGCTGTTTGCGACACTGGACCCGACCATGCGATCGGTTCGGTTGCCGACAGGTGCTGACGTTATTTTGTCGGATACGGTTGGATTCATCTCGGATCTGCCGACCGAGCTGGTGGCGGCTTTCCGTGCGACACTGGAAGAGGTCTTGGCCGCGGACGTAATCGTGCACGTGCGGGATGTTTCGCACCCCGAAACCGAAGCGCAGGCCGCCGATGTACGCACGATCCTGGGATCGCTCGGTGTGACCGATGAGACGCCGCAGATCGAACTGTGGAACAAGGTGGATCAG
Organism: Paracoccaceae bacterium; assembly: GCA_020630695.1. Classification (GTDB taxonomy): domain Bacteria; phylum Pseudomonadota; class Alphaproteobacteria; order Rhodobacterales; family Rhodobacteraceae; genus Thalassococcus_A; species Thalassococcus_A lentus. The sequence goes on from JAHDIS010000039.1 coordinate 9,652, forward strand.
CTGGATCCTGACGAAGCCGAGGCAATGCAGACGCGGGCAGGGCGTGAGACGGGGATATTCGCTGTATCTGCGCTGACCGGATTTGGTCTCGATGATTTCCTGACAGACGTGACGCGCCTGCTTGGCGAGGAAAAGCGCGAAGAACAGCTGGTGTTGCCCTTTGCCGCTGGCAAGCAGCGCGCATGGTTGTTCGACAAAGGCTTGGTCGAGGCCGAACAGCAGGGCGAAGAGGGCTATGTCCTGACGCTTAAATGGTCGGCCAGCGATCGCGCGCGATTTGAAACGATATGATTGATTGCCCGTTGCGGCGGCAGACTTCGTTTCGAAAGCGCCTTTTGCACTGATCCTATTCGCAAGTAGAATTGCTTTGCCGCAAGCCCTGTGACAGCGTGAATGCAGGGAACGCGTCACACATGGATGGGTCATGACACAGAGCGATACATCGGCACCGGGTCTGTCCATGGCAATCTTTGCCGGTTGTATGGTCGCATTCCTGGGTTTTGGCTTTGCCGCGTCCTTTGGCGTTTTTCTGGCGCCGATGTCGCAGGATCTGGGGTGGGGGCGAGAAACCTTTTCGCTGTCCGTGGCGGTTCAGCTTTTGACCTGGGGATTTGCGCAGCCAATCGCGGGGGCGATCGCCGACAAATACGGCACTGCGCGGGTTTTGGCGTTCGGTGCACTCTTTGCTGGTGCGGGCTTTGCGCTGCGCGGCGTCGTGACTGATCCAACCGCCTTCGTGCTGACCGGCGTTCTGGTCGGTATAGGCACCGGCGCGGCATCTTTTCCGATTGTGGTTGGCGCCCTTGGAAAAATCGTCAGCGCCGATCGGCGCAGCTTTATTCTGGGGTTGGGCACGGCGGCGGCATCGCTGGGCATGTTCGTCTCTGCGCCAACGGCGACCTTCATGATCGGCAGTTTGGGTTGGCAGACGGCCTTGCTGCTCATTGGTTTCAGCTATGTGTTTATCCTGCCCTTTCTGGTGTTCATCGCACGCGTTTCGAAACCCACCGCATCAGGATCGAGCGCCGGTGAATTTGGCAACGCATTGGCCGTGGCATTCCGGGACCGTAGTTATCTGTGTCTGTTTTTTGGGTTTTTCGTTTGCGGGTTTCACGTTGCCTTTATCCAGACTCATCTGCCTGCCTATGTGATCGATCTGGGACTGGCCGCGACCATCGGAGCGTGGTCTCTGGCACTGATTGGATTGCTGAACATTGCCGGATCTTTCCTCTCCGGATGGTCCGGGCAGCGCCACTCGAAAAAGACGGTTCTGAGCGGGATATACTTTGCCCGGGCCGCTGTGATCGCCGTCTTCATTCTGGTGCCGGTCACAGGCACCACCGTGCTGGTGTTCTCGGCAGTCATGGGGTTGCTATGGCTGTCGACTGTGCCGCTGACCATGGGGCTTGTCGCGCAGACACAGGGTTTGCGTTTCCTGTCCACGCTGACCGGATTGGTGTTTCTCAGCCACCAGACAGGGAGCTTTCTGGGCGCATGGCTGGGTGGGCGGATCTATGACGCCGCACAGGATTACACGCCGATGTGGTGGGCTGCCGTTGTTCTGGGGTTGCTGGCCGCGCTGATCCATTTGCCCATTCGCGAAGAACCCGGCCCACTGGCCCGTGCTGAAATGGCCGCGAAAGGCTGATCGCAGGCCGTTCCGAAATCGCCTGTGCTGCAGCCTGATCAGGGGCAAACAAAATCCTTCAGTCGTTCCGCTCTGGTCTTTCCAAAGAAAGGCAGAGTAGTCTTTGCCGCGCGGGGTTTTTGATCACGCCGAATAATCATTAAACCAATGTGTCGATCAGTGGCCGCGGTGCGGCGCCTGCGATACGCACAAGGACCATATCATGACCGCAGAGTTCCTGTTTATCACGTTTACCCTGTTCCTTGCGGGGATGATTGCGGTGCCTTTGGCATCTCGCTTCGGGCTAGGGTCCGTTTTGGGATACCTGATCGCGGGCATTGCTATCGGCCCCATCTTGCATTGGGCTGGGGTGGATGTGGTCGGACTTCAGCATTTCACCGAATTCGGCGTCGTGATGATGCTGTTCCTGATCGGTCTGGAAATGCAGCCCAAGGTGCTCTGGGCCATGCGCGCCCGGATTTTCGTCATGGGTGGTCTTCAGGTTGGACTGACCACTGCCGGTGTCATGGCGGTTGCCATGCTGTTCGGGCAGCCTTGGACGGTTGCTCTGGCCATCGGTCTGATATTTGCTCTGTCATCAACGGCCATTGTGACTCAGACTCTGAATGAAAAGGGCCTGATGCGCAGCGACGGCGGGCAGGCCAGCTTTTCCGTTTTGCTGTTTCAGGACATCGCGGTCATCCCGATGCTGGCTCTGATCCCTTTGCTGGCACTTCCAGAGTTGCAGGAAGCGCTGCATCACGGAGATGGTCACGGCGATGGCCATGGGGGCGGGCACGGTGAAGAAGGGCTTCATCTGAGCCTCGTCGAGGGGCTGAGCGGGTGGCAAACCGCTCTGGTGACACTGGCTGCGATTGGCGTGGTTATCGTCGCCGGGCGCTATCTGACCGGGCCGGTCTTTCGCTATGTGGCCGGTGCGCGCCTGCGCGAATTGTTTGTCAGCACGGCGCTGATGATGGTGGTCGGAATTGCACTTTTGATGACGATGGTCGGGCTTTCGCCTGCGTTGGGGACATTCCTTGCGGGCGTCGTCATGGCCAACAGCGAATACCGTCATGAGCTGGAAAGCGATATTGCACCATTCAAGGGCATCTTCCTTGGCGTTTTCTTTATCACCGTTGGGGCCAGCATTGATTTTGCGTTGCTGGGCGAAAACCTGGCATTGATCGTCGGGCTGACGCTTGGGCTGATCGTGCTCAAGTCGGTTGTTCTGTTTGTGCTGGGGCATGTCTTCAAGCTTGAAGGCGGCGACAAGTGGTTGTTCGCACTTGGATTGGCGCAGGCGGGTGAATTTGGTTTTGTCCTTGTGTCGTTCACCGTGGCGAATGCCGTTGTGCCGGGGCCGGTGGCTGATTTGCTTTTGCTGGTCGTCGCGCTCTCGATGCTTCTGACGCCCGCATTGTTCATCTGCTATGACAAGCTGATCGCGCCGCGCTATTCGCGCCAGCAGGTTCAGGAAGCGGACGAAATTTCATCGGATGCCAAGATTCTCATCGCAGGTCATGGCCGGTTTGGCGGGATCGTAAACCGGGCTTTGCAAGCGGCGGATTATGAAACAACGGTCATCGACTACAGCAACGAACAGTTGGAAATGCTTCGGAAGTTCGGGATGAGCGTCTACTACGGTGATGCCACGCGACCTGATCTGTTGCATGCGGCCGGGATTGATGAGGCCGAAGTTCTGGTCATCGCCATTGACGACAAGGAAGCGATTACCGAACTGACGCGCCACGTGCGCGAACATCATCCTCATGTGCATGTGGTGGCCCGCGCCATCGACCGTTGGCATGTTTATGATCTGTGGTCTGTTGGATGCCGAGACATCATCCGCGAAACCTATGACAGCTCGATCCGGGCGGCGCGGTCTGTGTTCGAGGCGCTGGGTATCGAACGCAGCAAGGCAGAGCGGCTGACCGGCGTGTTCGAAGAGTATGACCGGTCGACGATGCTGAAACTTGCCGAAGTCTACGACTACAACGACCCAGACTCTGATTTGAGCGAGTATTCACGGGTTGCGCGCGAAAACCTGGACGAGTGGGAAGCAGAGCTGAAGCAGAACATGCAGACAGCGTTGAAAGAATAACTGCGCTTCTTGCCAAGTGGACCGCGTTTGGATCTTCAGACGCGGTCAGGCAGCGCATCAGGACTGTTCAGGATCTCTTGTGCGGCTGCCCAAAGTTGCGCCTGTCTGCGCGATGGCTCTGCAGGTGTGCGTGCCCATAGGCCGAGTGCAAAGGCACGGAACAGAAAACGCGCGACGTCGGGGTTCGTTTGCAAATCGCCATAGCCGGAAAACAGGGCGGTGATGGCGGCCCGGCGGGTGCCGTGCGGGCTAAGGGCCATAAGTGCAGCGCTGACAGAGAAGAGGTCTCTGAGCGGCTCATCCATAGCGGCGTTTTCAAAGTCGATGCCCCAGATCGTGCCGGCCCGATCAACCATCAGGTTGCCCGGTGTCAGATCCTTGTGCGTGATTGCGCGGGTCGATGGTTTGCCGCGCAGTGCCAGACCGTCCGACGCGATCTGACTGGCAGCTGTACTAAACCCCTGCGCGTCCGGCGGGGTACGGGCACCGGTTCGCACCTGATTTGCCAGTTTATCCAGCCAGGCAATGTGCCCTTTGGGGCGAAAAGGCTGACTTTGTCGCGATGGGGTGTGCAGCGCCGCGATCCAGCCGCCGACTTTCGTCAAAATCGCATCTGCGTCGTCAGCTGCAGCGGAGTCCAGAACTGCATCCAGCGGATCGCCGCAGGTGTCCTGCATCAGCAGGGCGCACTGTGATGGATCATAGTCGAGCACGGCCGGCGCGCGGTGGGGCGCTTTGCCAAGAAACCCGGCCACGTCACGTTGCCGGTCGGCCTGAGCGGTGGCTTTGGCCAGATTGCCGGGACCCCAGACCTTGATCACCGCGGGCACAGGGCCGCCCGTCACCCGGAAAGGCGTCGCGCGCAGCGGCTTGCTGAGCGGCTTTAGCGGGATCAGCGCGCCTTTCCAGTCGGGCCAAAACCGGCTGAGTACCCGCAGCGCTGTGCTCTGGGCCGCCTCGGCGTTCAGGTGCGTATCGCTCACGGTTTGACGAGGCGCGTCACCCCGACCGAAGCAGCGCGTGCCAGATCGGTATCAAGTGACATGGGAATATATTCGCCGCGCCGCCAAAGCTGCCCCAGATCGTCATAGTGACGTGACAGGAAATGACCTGATTGACCGGTTGAGGCGATGAATACCGAACTGTCTGGATCAGCAAAGTCGTAGACGCCCCGATAGGCTGCGGCATGCACATTGAGGAAGGGTTCCGGATCACGTCCGGACGTCCTGCCGCGTTGCAGGGTATGATCCCCGCCAGAGGTGCTCTGCCGGATGTTTACAAAGTACCGCAGTACCGGCACTTCGCCCAGAACGGGATGATCATGGGCAGCTTGGTGCGCGTCGCCCCAACGCAGCGATTCCAGTTCCGTGCCATAGGTTTCGTCGATCCAGATCAGTGCGTCGTCCAGCGCGAGGCGGGCGACATCCGAGCAGGTTTCTACGCGCGCTGAGCGAATGATGTCGCACCATTTGGATGCCCCGTTCACATCCCGGAAAACCCGTTCGATGAACAATGGCTCCACATGATGGAATTCGTCGGCAAGCGGACCAAGATCGTCGCGGATCAGACGTTCCTGCAAGGCGCGCACCCAGGCTGCATAGAGCAGGGGTTCGGGCAGATGTTCATTCATCTCGCCATTCCAATTGGCCAGAAGAGCCAGCGCGCGCTGGCGCTGCCGGGCCGGCGTGCCTTCTGGGGCGGCTTCTTCGGTGAACCAAAGATCGCGGCCAATCAGGGGCAGCAAGGTGCGCGCGGCTTCTGAAACCGTGTCCAGTTGCGCTTCGATAAAGCTGTCGCGGGTGTGAACCTGACGGCCCTGCATCAGGCCGCGCCACCGCAAAACGCGCTGACTGTCGCCCCAGTCAAAGCTGACATGTAGCGGAAACGGGCGGTTCACGGATTTGTTGTTGGTATTGCCGACAATGCCGCCTTGTGGGTTCACGAATTCGGGGTTGGCGGAATAGGGCAGCATACCCTGCCACTGGTTTTCCCGCTTCCAGCCCAGTGAGGGCAAGCGCCCCTGGCTTTGGTGCTCGGCTGTTCGGCGCGGCATGGCGCCGATGGTCTTCATCGCGATGGTATCGGCGTCGATCAGTGTCAGGTTCTGCGAGGGGGCGACATAGGCCCGCGAAGCTTCGAGTGCGTCTTCGACGGAGCCTGCGTTCATCAGCGCCACGGCACCTGACAGGGATGTGTCACGCCCGGACAGGGCGGTCCAACCCAAGGCCGCCACATGGCCGGGTGGGGTCACCGATGCCAGATCGAATTGCGATCCCGGCAAGACCGGGCCGTTTTGTGTCGAACGCATCGTGATTGTGACGGGTGCATCGTCCTTGATATTGATGATGGATCGGCGCGTGACGAATTCGGCCCAGCCCTCCGGCGTGCGGTATTGTTCCGGGTTTTCGGGGTTCAGCTCTTCGATAAAGAGGTCCTGATCATCCATGTATGAGGACGTCAGCCCCCAGGCCAGACGTTCGTTGCGGCCAACCATGATGGCCGGAATGCCGGGAATTGTCCCGCCAATCACGCCGCCGGATTGCAGCTGCAGGCGTGCCAGAAACCACGTGCCGGGGGCGGTCAGCCCGAGGTGTGGGTCATTGGCCAGCAATGTGCCGGGGCCAGCCGACCGGGTCGCAGCCGCGGCCCATGCGTTGGATGCACCGGCCAGACCACGCGGCGCGATGGGGCTGAGGAATGCGTGCCGCGTCTGGCTGGGCGAATAAGGGGCCAGTCCATCGGGCATCAGGTTGGCATAGTCGGGCAATGCCGCGACACCGCCGCCGGGCATGTCAGGCAAAAGGTCGGCCAGACGGTCCTCATCGGCCAACAAAAGCGATGTTCGAGCGCGCAGGACTTCCTCTTTGAGGTGCCCTGAGAGTTGCAGCGCCATGAGCTTGACCAGAGCTATGGAGTCCGCAGGCTGCCATGGCGAGATCGGCGCGTTGAACATGAAGAATTCCGGCGCACCCCGGCCCAGACTGTCGCTGTTGATTTCCTTGATCCTCGCATTGACGCCTGCCGCATAAGCTTCGAGAGCGTCGAGCGTGGCTGCGTCTTGATGCTGAACGGATTGCACCGCCAGTGGATACAGATCGAGCCGCCGCAAGAGCGTGTCGGTTTCAACGGTGCGCCGGCCGAAAATTTCAGAAAGGCGCCCCTGTGCGGTCCTGCGCATCAGTGTCATCTGCCACAGCCGGTCCTGCGCATGCACATACCCAAGCCCGAAAAAGGCATCGCGATCGGACAGCGCCATGACGTGCGGGATGCCGGCGTTGTCGCGAATGATTTCGATGTCGGCCGTGATTCCGGAAACAGCACGTGTCTTGTCGTAGTCCGGCAGGGATCGAGAGGCGAGATAATAGGTAAGCAACACGCCAATGACGCCCAGCACGAGCGCCGCGCTGACCAGTCGCAAAAGCCATCGGAATACAACCGCCATTTCCCTCGCCCTTTGCATGCGCTAACTGGGTAGGCAGGGATTATCCTGCATGGCCGCCAATGCCAATAGGGTGGTCAGTGTGGGCGTATTATTGCAAAGCGCGTGTGTATTCGCGCTGAAGAGCAAGGGAGAATTGCAATGGCAAAGGTAGCGTTTCTGGGGCTGGGTGTCATGGGATACCCGATGGCAGGACATCTGGCCAAGGCCGGTCACGAGGTAACCGTTTACAATCGTACCTTTGCCAAGGCCGAAGCCTGGGCAAAAGAACATGGCGGTACCGCTGCCGCGACCCCGCGCGAGGCGGCACAGGGCTGCGACTTTGTCATGGCCTGCGTCGGAAACGACGATGATCTGCGTTCGGTTTGCCTCGGTGAGGATGGCGCATTTGCAGGCATGGGGTCCGGCGCGACGTTCGTGGATCACACAACGGTTTCCGCGCAGGTCACGCGCGAGCTCTATGCCACGGCAGCAGATGCGGGTCTGTCCTTCGTGGATGCGCCTGTCTCTGGCGGCCAGGCCGGTGCCGAGAATGGCCAGTTGGTGATCATGTGTGGCGGCGACGAGGGCGTCTATGCCTCGGCTGAGCCTGTGATGCAGTCCTATGCCAAGCTGTGCAAACGGCTGGGCGAAAGTGGCGCAGGCCAGTTGACCAAGATGGTGAACCAGATTTGCATTGCCGGATTGGTTCAGGGCTTGTCCGAAGGGCTGCACTTTGCCGCTAAGGCTGGTCTTGATGGGCGCGAGGTGGTCGAGGTGATTGGTGGTGGCGCGGCGGGCAGCTGGCAGATGGTCAACCGGGTCGACACCATGGTCGATGATGAATTCGAACATGGCTTTGCCGTTGACTGGATGCGCAAGGATCTCGGAATTTGTCTCATGACAGCGAATGAGAATGGCGCATCGCTGCCTGTTACCGCCTTGGTGGATCAGTTCTACAAGGACGTACAGAAAATGGGCGGCGGGCGCTGGGATACGTCAAGCCTGATCAAGCGGCTCAATGCGCTTGGCTGACCCATATCCGATGAAGGGCAGGGCGTGATGCAACGCCTTGCCCACATTGCGCTGGTGGTCAGCGACTATGACGAGGCCATAGCCTTCTACGTGGATCTGCTCGGATTTGAACTGGTAGAAGACACCTATCAGCCCGAACAGGACAAACGCTGGGTTGTGGTGCGGCCAAGCGGCGGGGGCTGTTCCATCTTGCTGGCGCGGGCGTCGAATGACAGGCAGGCCAGTTTTGTCGGGGATCAGGCCGGCGGGCGGGTTTTCCTGTTTCTGCAGACCGATGACTTCTGGCGTGACTATAACGACATGCTGAACAAGGGCGTGGAATTTGCACGAGCGCCGAAGGACGCCCCCTATGGCACCGTCGCGGTGTTCAAGGATTTATACGGCAATCTGTGGGACCTGATTCAGTTTACGGATGGGCGTGCGAACTGAGTACCATCGGCAGGATCAGCCCCCATTTGGTTTGCCGGGCTGGACCCGTGGGCGCAAAACCCAGTTTGCGATAGGCGGCAATAGCGCGCGTGTTGTCCGGGTGCGGATCGGTCGCAAGGGCCGGAGCGCCAGTTTCCAGAAGTGTTTTTATTCGCTGAGCCATAAAGGCGGGGCCGTGTCCGATCCCGATCATGTCGGGTTCGCCGATGTATTGATCGATGCCCCGGGACCCCTGCGGCAGCGGGGCAAAATGATGATCTTCCCAGCCGTGCACGGTGTAATCCTGCATATAGGCAAAGGGTGTGCCCTCATGCGACACGATCCAGCGCGCGACACGTGGATCGGCCAAGTCTTTGGCGCTGATGACCTTTGGCGGGCCCCACCACCTGCGAACGTGGGCGCGGTTTAACCAAGACATCAGCATGGTTGCATCCGCCATGATCACGCGACGAAACTGATATGGGGCCTGATTGGTCAATGCGCGCTGCCGCGGGATAGCTTTGGTGTCATTTCAGGTGTCCTCCATCCTGAAAACAACTTTGGAAGTCATCCTTTGCCGCCAGCCTGAACCGGGTGCCAGCGCGCGCTGCGCTCAGAATGCGATCACAGCGAAAGCTGCGCGGCTCGTCACGTAGGTGGTCATGGGCCAGCACGTACCACACAGGGTATTTGAGCAAGAGAAAGTGCGGTTCGATCCTGCGTTGCGACGGTTGGCCATCCTCACGCTGGTACGTGATGTCCAGCATTTCCAGATCCACAAAGGCCTGATGCAGGGCCCGCACGATCCGTTCCGGCGGGCTGACAAAACCGGCCTGCACATAGGTCGAAGCCGTGACCCCGATCAGAATGCGAGACTTCAGGCTTTCCACCCGCTCGCGTTTGTCCTTTGAAAAAGAGGCGACAAGCTGACGGCGAACCGACGCGAGGTTCGCAAGGAACATGGGCGAGTCCATCTGTTCTGCAACCGCGATGCTGATCAGCAGATCGACTGCTTCGGCATAGTCCAGATTCAAGCGGCCGACACCCCAATTGCCGTCCAGACGGACGCCGCCGCCACGACCCCGATCCGCGTCGATTTGCATGCCTTGTTCGCGCATCAAATCAAGATCGCGCTGGATTGTCCTGGCGCTGACCTGATGCTGGGCGGCCAGATCCTTGATGGTGCAATGGCTCTCTTGCTTGAGCTGGACAGCCAGCAACTCCATGCGCCTAAGCCTGCCGATCGCGTTTGTTCGGGTCATGAAACAAATACGACATAAACTGACGCCTATTTCAATATCACGGCTAAACAGATCCCGGCATGTGCCGGGATGTCGGATCGTCAAAACGCAGGAGATCACCCGATGAAAATGAACTACGTGGTTCTTGGAACCAACGATATGACAGCCGCCAGCCAGTTCTACGACCTATTGTTCGCACATTTGGATCTGGGGCGGTCCGCGCCTTCGGACCGTATGACCTATTGGCTGGGAGAGGATTTCGCATTTGCGGTGGCGCATCCGTTTGATCAGGGCGCGGCGACGAACGGCAACGGCACAATGATCGGTTTTGCCGTGGGTTCCGTGGACGAGGTGAAGCACATGCACCGTTTGGCAATCGAGCTTGGCGGCGCCTGTGAAGGCGCGCCCGGACACAGAGGGTCGCGGTATTCTGCCTATGTCCGTGATCTGGACAACAACAAGCTTTGCTTTTCAGACTGAATTTTTCGGTTCTCTGGTGCCCGGTTGGCCGGGCGCCGGCATCAACAGGGCGGGCACCGCTGATGTGAGGCGCGACAGCGGCCCGTTCTCGGATACGAGATTAATTCGCGCGTTTCTGCTTTGCCCATTGTCATTCCCCCATGGCTGCCCTTATGTTGAAGGCAAGCGCATAGCCCTTTTTGGCGGCGCTCGACAGTTTCGCTGAACAGGTGCTTTGCGGGCAAACCCGCCTGCCTTTTTCAGACCGATTGGGCCAACTGGCCAATGAACCGCGCCCGGACCGCACGATTGCGACGGGCCAATGAACGGGCGCCAAGCCAAGGCTGGCGTCGGAGAAGAACCGCGATGACGCGCGCGATACATAGCAAAATGCGGGCCGGGGGCGTAAAGCCACCCCGCATTGGCGCGTCTCCAATCGCCCAAATCAGACACGGCTCATCCACGCTCGGCCCGCCAGGGCAGGGCGCGCATGCCCCGTGCAGACGGATAACATGGCAAAGAAGATGCTCATCGACGCCACCCACGCGGAAGAGACCCGCGTTGTGGTGGTGGACGGAAACAAGGTCGAGGAATTCGACTTTGAATCAGAAAACAAGCGCCAGCTCGCTGGCAACATTTACCTCGCAAAAGTAACTCGGGTCGAACCCTCGCTTCAGGCCGCCTTTGTTGACTATGGCGGCAATCGTCATGGATTTCTGGCGTTCTCGGAGATTCATCCCGACTACTATCAGATCCCTGTCGCAGACCGTCAGGCCCTGATGGAAGAGGAGGCCGCGCTTGCTGCTGCGGCTGCCGAAGAGGACGAAAAGCCCAAGAAAAGATCGCGGTCCCGCTCGCGCCGTAAATCGACCAAGGCAGAGACCACCAAGGCAGATGACGCGGTGGTTCAGGCCGATCCGGTCGCCGAAGTCAGCGGTATGGAAACGATCGATCTGTCAGACGACGATCAGACCGATGAGGCTGTCGTAGCCGATGATGAAGCCAGCTCTCCTATGGAGCGTGTGGCCGAAACACCGGTCGAAGAGCCGGCGGATGAGGCTGCAGAGGCGCAACCCGCCCAAGCCGATGCCACGGAGGCCGACGCAGCCAGCGACAGCGCGCCCGAGGCCGAAGCCGAAGCGCCTGCTGATCCTGCCGCTGAAGACACCAAGGCCGAGGACGATGCTGCCGAGGCGGACACGGATGGTGACGACGCCGACAGTGATGACGATGACGACGAAGAGGATGACAAGCCGGACGCGTCCGAGCGGGATTCGAATATCGAATCCGTCGCAGATGACGACACCACCGATGATATTCGTCCACGTCGCAAACCGCGTCCGCGCAAATACAAGATTCAGGAAGTGGTCAAAGTTCGCCAGATCCTCTTGGTTCAGGTGGTCAAGGAAGAGCGCGGCAACAAGGGCGCTGCTCTGACAACCTACCTGTCTCTGGCTGGACGGTACTGCGTGCTTATGCCGAACACGGCCCGTGGCGGCGGCATCAGCCGCAAGATCACAAACGCTTCGGATCGCTCAAAGCTCAAGGCCATCGCGGCTGAAATCGACGTGCCCAAGGGCGCGGGCCTGATCGTGCGGACAGCCGGTGCCAAGCGCACCAAGACCGAGATCAAGCGGGACTATGAATACCTTCAGCGCCTGTGGGAGCAGATCCGCGAATTGACGCTGAAATCGACTGCACCGGCCAAGATTTACGAAGAAGGCGACCTGATCAAACGGTCGATCCGCGATTTGTATAATCGTGAAATCGATGAGGTTCTGGTCGAAGGCGAGCGCGGCTATCGCATCGCCAAGGACTTCATGAAGATGATCATGCCGTCCCACGCCAAGAACGTGAAAAACTACCACGACCAGATGCCGCTCTTTGCGCGCTATCAGGTGGAATCCTATCTGGCTGGCATGTTCAACCCGACGGTCCAGCTGAAAAGCGGGGGCTACATCGTTATCGGTGTGACCGAAGCGCTGGTTGCAATCGACGTGAACTCGGGTCGGGCAACCAAGGAAGGGTCGATCGAGGAAACCGCGACAAAGACCAACCTTGAAGCGGCCGAAGAGGTCGCGCGGCAGTTGCGTTTGCGCGATCTGGCCGGTCTGATCGTCATCGACTTTATCGATATGGACGACCGCAAGAACAACGCGGCAGTCGAGAAGAAGCTCAAGGACAAGCTCAAGACGGATCGCGCCCGCATTCAGGTGGGCCGGATTTCCGGCTTTGGCCTTTTGGAAATGTCGCGCCAGCGTTTGCGTCCAGGCATGATCGAGGCGACCACACAGCCTTGTGCGGCGTGCCATGGCACGGGTCTTATCCGCTCGGACGATAACATGGCCTTGCAGGTTCTGCGCCAGATCGAAGAAGAGGGTACCCGCCGCCGTTCACGTGAAGTGCTGGTGAAGGCCCCTGTGGCAATCGCCAACTACCTGATGAACCAAAAGCGCGAGCATGTTGCACAGATCGAGTCGCGCTATGGCATGGCGGTGCGGATCGAAGGTGATGCGCATATGGTTGCGCCGGACTTCACCCTTGAAAAGTTCAAGACCGCGACACGCCCTGTGCCCGAAGCGGCACCGGTTGTTTCTGTCGACACGATGCTGATGGATCAGGTCGATGAGGACGCCGCAGCCGAGGCAGACGTCGAAGAAGCGCCAGCGGCGCCGGACGCAGGCTCTGATGAACAAAAGCCCAAGAAGCGCCGTCGCAGACGTCGCCGGCGGTCCAAGTCCAAGGATGGTGAGGGCGATCAGGACGAGTCGCAGTCCAAGCAGGACGACGAATCCGGCGATGCCGAGGCAAAAGAAGACGGCTCGGATGACAAGGTAGAACAGGCTGACAAAGCGGATGCCAAGTCTGACGTTGAGGCCGAAAAGCCAGAGGCCGAAGCCGAAGCTGAAGAGAAGCCCAAGAAAACCCGGTCACGCAGTCGGAGCAAATCCAAGAAGACTGAAGAAAAGACCGAAGAGAAATCCGAGGGCGACGCGGCAGAGGACGGCAAAGCCGAGGAGGCCAAGGCCGAAGACGCCAAGTCAGACGCGGCCACCGAGAAGAAGCCGACCAAGTCGCGTTCGCGTTCGAAGAAGGCCAAAACTGAGGATGCGGCAGAGGTGAAGGCTGAGCCTGAGGCCGAAGCCGAGGCGGAGGAAAAGCCCAAGCCCAAGCGCACCCGGATTCGGAAAAAGAAAACCGATGATGCCCCTGCGGAAGAGGCGGTGGCTGCCAAGGAAGAGGCAAAGCCGGAACCGGTTGCTGAAGAAGCCGCCGAAGCTGCGCCTGCACCCAAGCCGCGCCGCACGCGTAAAAAGGCGGCCGACGTTATCGCCGAGGTGACAGGTGGTGCCGCCGCCGAGGACAAGGTTGAGGCTGCGCCTGAACCCAAGGCCGAGACACCAGCCGCGCCAGTTGAGGCTGCGGCAGATGAGGCGCCGTCAGATGACGACAAGCCGAAACGCCGTGGATGGTGGTCGCTGGGTCGCTGACCCGTACTGATCTGAAAACAAAAGGCCGCGCAGTGGATTGCGCGGCCTTTTTTTTTGTTTGGGGTTGGGCCATGAGGGCGGTCCGGAAAACCAGACTTCGCTGGTCATTCAACATGGACTACAAATACAAAGCGCCCCGAAGCGGGGCGCTGGTTTTGCTGGATTTGCTGATTTTCGGTGTTACCGTCCCCAGGTGCGAACCGGACCACAATCCATGTGGACGAAATTCGATCCGCTGTAGCGACCCACACCGCCACCCTTGCAGGCGGCTGCCGCGCGGGCCATTTGCCCGACCGAGCGTGAAGACAACCGCAGATCTGCTGCCTGTCCGCGCAGGTGGCGGGAATTTTTGGCAACGCCACCGTTAGAGCGCGAGCGGAGCATCGCGTTCGTCTTAGGGCTGCGATAGCCCGAGATCAGCATGTAGGGTTCGTTTGCATCCATCAGGTTATGCGCGGCCGCCATGATGTCGATTGTGCGCAGGTCGATGGATTTGACATCATTGGTACGCCAATCACGCATGAAGTGATTCACTTCGCGGACAGCGTCTTTGATGTAGTGCCCTTCGACCCAATAGATCATGTCGATCCGCTCACCTGTGCGGCCCGAATACATTTTGATCCTGCGAATATCGCCACCTCCGCGCAGGAAGCCTGCTGCGTTGGAGTAGGTGGGTGCTGCCACAACCGCTGTTGCTGCAAATGCACCGAGGATACCGCGCCGCGTAAAGCGGTTAGAAGTCAAATCTGCCATATCGGTAGCGTCTGTCCCGTAGTCGCTGTTACCTGTAAGTCGGCGTGCTGTTACACGCCTGCTGCCATCTTCCCCAGATGCACAGTCTCTATCGCACGAATCGGACTCTGTAGAAAGCCTGTTTTCTCAACAATTCGAGCATTCAAGGGGAAATGCGCGGCTTCCTGCCGAAATGGCGGAAGGCTGTGACGCAAATGCTCCGAAATTGGCCTTTTGAGCACACTGTACGGAAGGGTAGCAAATTGGCGGAAATGTGAATAGACAGGCACCCGCTGCACTTACAGACTGATATTATTACAAAACGAGTGACCAAGGGGTTATGAGATGATGCAAACCAAACAGGGCCGGACGCTGCGTCTGGTGCGTTCGGTCATCGCTGCTGGTGGATTCTTTTTAGTCGGCGTTACGGGCGTATCAGCCGAAAGTGGATTTTCGTTTCAGGTCACGGCCTACAAACAGGCTGTCGCCGAATCCTTGGGTGAGAACGAAGCCGTCGCCGCTTTTTATCGTGCCCGCGCATTTGAGCCGCTTTGGACCGGGGCAGGGGTTGAGGATCGCGAGCGGCGGATTGCCTTCTTCGAGGCGCTGCAGCTGGCGGATGATCACGCGCTGCCGATCGACCGTTATGACCCAGAAGGTCTGATGGCCCGGATGGCCGCAGTCTCCAATGGTCGCGAACGTGGTCTGCTCGAGATGGAGCTGACCGAGACCTATTTGCAATTCGCCAACGATCTGCAGTCCGGGCTCTTGCATCCGGGTCGGATCGATGGGGATATCAAACGTGTTTTGCCAAGGCGTGATCCGGCAGACCTGCTGGCGCAGATCATGCAGGGCGATCCACGTGCGGCGATGCGCAAACTGATCCCGAACAGTCCCGAATACACACGCCTGATGCGCGCCAAGATGATGCTCGAGCATCGCATTGCCCATGGCGGCTGGGGTCCGACTGTACCGGCGGCCAAGCTGAGCCCTGGTCAATCCGGCAAGGCGGTTGTTGCGCTGCGCAACCGTCTGACAGCGATGGGATATCTGGCGCCGCACCTTGGCGGCAGCTTTGATGCTCGGATGACCGAAGCGGTGCGGCAATTCCAGATCGACCACAATCTCGAAGCGGATGGTGTTGCCGGTGCCTCGACCATGAGTGCCATCAATGTCAGCCCCGAAGAGCGCCTGAAATCCGTGATGGTCGCGATGGAGCGGGAACGCTGGTTGAACCTGCCCGAAGGTCTGGGCAAGCGTCACGTCAAGGTGAACCTGACCGATTTCCACGCGCAGATCATTGATGATAACAAGCTGACCTACGAAACCCGTTCGGTCATCGGTCATCAGGATTACGATCGCCGCACACCCGAGTTTTCGGATGTCATGGATCATATGGTGATCAACCCGTCGTGGTACGTACCGAGGTCGATCATTGTCGGGGAATACCTGCCATTGCTGCGCTCCAATCCGGGCGCGGTGTCCCATCTGCAGATCATTGATGGCCGGGGTCGCGTTGTTGGTCGTGGTCAAAGCTTTGCGGGATATACGGCGCGCACCTTCCCATTCTCGATGCGCCAGCCTCCGGGGCCGCGCAACGCACTGGGTTCGGTCAAGTTCATGTTCCCGAACAAGTACAACATCTATTTGCACGATACGCCGTCGCAGCACCTGTTTGCGCGCGAAGTGCGCACCTATAGCCATGGCTGCATCCGTCTGGATGATCCGCACGACTTTGCCTATGCACTTTTGGCCAAGCAAGAGTCCGATCCGGTGAACTACTTCGACCGAATCCTGAATTCGCGTGCGGAAACCCGTGTGAATCTGGAACAGCACGTGCCGGTGCATCTGATCTATCGTACGGCCTTTACGCAGGCCAAGGGTCACATGAACTATCGCCGTGATGTCTATGGCCGCGATGCCAAGATCTGGAACGCTTTGGTCGCTGCTGGCGTTCAGCTGCGCAACGGGCGCACCTGACCAATCAACGCGATTGAAACCTGAATGAACCCCCGGCGTCGTCAACGCCGGGGGTTTTTCTGTCTTGGGCGCTGATTGTGGTGATGTGGCGGTGTTCAAAGCGCGTTGACGGAATCATTTGGTATCCGTAAACTGAACAAGCGTTCAATAACCGCGAGAGGGGTAATCCGATGTTTATGGCCAGTATGACGTTTGATCTGGGCGAAGACGTAAATGCCCTGCGCGAAATGGTTCACAAATGGGCGCAGGAGCGGGTCAAACCGCTGGCAGCCGAGATCGACAGCAGCAATGAATTCCCCGCGCCGCTTTGGCAGGAAATGGGAGATCTGGGCCTCTTGGGGATCACCGTAGACGAAGCGTATGGCGGCGCAGGTATGGGCTATCTGGCGCATACTGTGGCGGTCGAAGAGGTCGCCCGTGCCAGCGCGTCAGTTTCGCTCAGCTATGGGGCGCACTCTAATCTTTGTGTGAACCAGATTAAGTTGAATGGCACCGAAGAGCAAAAGCAGAAGTATCTGCCGGGGTTGATTTCCGGTGCCCATGTCGGGGCGCTTGCGATGTCGGAACCATCGGCGGGATCGGATGTCGTTTCAATGAATCTGCGCGCGGAAAAGCGCAACGATCGCTATGTGCTGAACGGCAACAAGTACTGGATCACCAACGGCCCGGATGCCGACACGCTGGTTGTCTATGCCAAGAGCGATCCGGATGCAGGATCAAAGGGCATCACGGCGTTTTTGATTGAAAAAAGTATGGCCGGATTCTCGACCAGCCCGCATTTTGACAAGCTCGGCATGCGTGGATCAAACACCGCCGAGCTGATCTTTGACGGCGTCGAGGTTCCTTTCGAAAACGTGTTGGGCGAAGAAGGGAAGGGCGTTCGCGTTCTGATGTCCGGACTGGACTATGAACGCGTGGTGCTGGCCGGAATTGGGCTTGGGATCATGGCGGCCTGTCTCGATGAGATCATGCCGTATATGGTTGAACGTAAACAGTTTGGTCAAAGCATCGGCAATTTCCAACTGATGCAGGGTAAGATCGCGGACATGTATACGGCGATGAATTCGGCACGTGCCTATGTCTATGAAGTGGCCAAGGCCTGTGACCGGGGTGAAGTGACCCGTCAGGATGCGGCTGCCTGCTGTCTCTATGCGTCCGAAGAGGCGATGAAACAAGCGCACCAAGCGGTGCAGGCCATGGGTGGCGCTGGGTTCTTGAACGACGCACCGGTTGCGCGAATTTTCCGCGATGCCAAGCTGATGGAAATCGGTGCGGGCACCTCTGAAATTCGCCGTATGCTGGTGGGACGTGAATTGATGGGGGCGATGGGGTGAATGCCGCGTTGGGTCTGGTTTGTACCGATCCTCACTTTGATCGCCGGGGTCACCGTGCTGGCCTACCGGATTGGGTGGCTGCGGGCCAATCTGACCGAAACCGATGTCATCGAGTATTACGCGCAGCGCTACGAGGACGAATTAGGAGGCAGCGCCCGCAAGAGCGATTGTTTTGCCCGTCCGGGCGAAACGCCGGGCATTTGGCTGGTCGTTTTCTGCGGTCAGGGCGCAACCGCACGACGCTACGCGGTTAATCGAATGGGGGCTTTGGTGGACGCCGATGTCGGACCAGCAGAGCCTGAAGCCTGAGGAGGAATGACATGTTCACAAGGGTAGCACTGGCGGCCATCTTTTGCTCTGGTCCGCTTTTTGCGCAGGATCTGGTTTTTTCGCCGACCGAGACCGAGATTTGCCTGCATCAGAACCCCGGTGCCGAATCCAGTTGCATCGGCCTGTCTGCAGAACAGTGCATGGTCGATACAGACGGCGGCGGCTCGACCGTTGGAATGGGCGCCTGTCTCGATCAGGAATTGCAGTATTGGGACACCAGGTTGAACGCGGCATATCAGGCCCGGCTGGCCGAAGCCAAGGCCGCGGACAAGGATGCAAAGGACTATGGCTATACAGCACCCCCGCAGGAAGAAAACCTGCGGGCCATGCAGCGGGCGTGGATCGGGTTTCGCGATGCGCGGTGTGACTATGCCCGTTCGCTTTGGGGGGGTGGCACCGGTGGTGGTCCTGCTGCGATTGGTTGCCTGATGCATACGACCGGCGAACAGGCCCTTTACCTTGAGCAATTCGTGCGCTGATGCTGCGCCGGTCCTCCAGTTATGAAGCGCTGCGGACGCGGTTCGACTGGGATTTACCAGATGATCTTAACATGGCCCATCAGACCTGTGACGGATGGGCCGCGACCGACCCGGACCGCACCGCGATTATCGATCTGACCTCGGGTCATCGACGCGATGTCAGCTTTGGCACGCTCTACCAGTTGTCCCGCCGCGTTGAGGCCGGGCTGGTTGCCCGTGGTGTGATGCGCGGTGACCGTGTGGGTGTTTTGCTGAGCCAAGGCCCGCTTTGTGCCGCTGCGCATATCGCGGCCTGGCGGCTTGGCGCGATTTCCGTACCGTTGTTCAAGCTGTTCCAGCGCGATGCATTGGCCTCAAGGCTGGGTGACAGCGGCGCGAAGGTTGTTGTCACGGATGATGAGGGAAAGGGCATGCTGCGCCCTTTCGATTGCGCGGTGCTTACGCAAAAAGATCTTCCCGACGCTGCCATGGCGACGCGGGCTGCTGTTGGGACAGGGCCCGAAGATGCGGCCGTTCTGATCTACACATCCGGCACGACGGGCAAACCCAAGGGCGCTTTGCATGGTCACAGGGTTCTGACAGGGCATTTGCCCGGCGTTGAAATGAGCCATGATTTTCTGGGCCAGCCGGGCGATGTATTGTGGACGCCAGCCGATTGGGCATGGATCGGCGGATTGTTCGACGTTTTGATGCCGGGGCTGGCGTTGGGCATTCCCGTGGTGGCGGCCCGGGCGGACAAGTTCAGCCCGGATTTCGCCGATTGGGTCATCGCCACGGGCGGCGTGCGCAACGTCTTCTTTCCGCCCACCGCGCTGCGTATGCTCAAGGCCGCAGACACGCGCCTTGAAGGGTTGCGGTCCGTTGCATCAGGCGGTGAGCCGCTGGGCGCGGAAATGCTGACATGGGGGCGAGAGGCTCTCGGGGTCACGATCAACGAATTCTACGGTCAGACGGAATGCAACATGGTGGCCAGTTCCTGCGGCAGCCTGTTTGACCCCGAGCCGGGATGTCTGGGGCGTTCTGTGCCAGGGTTCACGGTGGCCGTGATTGATGAAGACGGCCAACTGACCGATCAAGAGGGTGACATCGCGGTGCGACGCGGGGCGGCCTCGATGATGCTGGAATACTGGCGAAACCCCAAAGCGACGGCAGAAAAATACCGCAAGGGTTGGCTGCTGACCGGCGATCGGGGGATCATGGAAAAGGGCGGTTTTGTCCGCTTTGTTGGCCGTGATGATGATGTCATTTCAAGCGCGGGCTATCGCATCGGTCCGGCCGAAATCGAAGACTGCCTTTTGACCCATCCTGCTGTTGCAACTGTTGGCGTGGTGGGCAAACCTGATCCGCTGCGCGGCGAAATCGTCAAGGCCTATGTGGTGCTCAAGGCGCGCAGCGAGGTACCCGAACAAGAGCTGCAGGATTGGGTTAAGCAGCGGCTGGCCAGCTATTCCTACCCGCGTGAGATCGCCTTTCTGGATGCCTTGCCCATGACGGTCACCGGCAAAGTGATCCGCAAAGCGCTAAAGGCCCGCGCAGCAGCGGAAGGAGGCAACTCGTGAAACCTACAGTCCTCTTTGCGATGCTGCTGATGGTGGCCGGTCGAACCATGGCTGAAACCGAACCGGAACCGCTGCCTGATTTTTCGACCTGCATGAACCGCGAGGTCGCGCGATTTGAGCGCCAGCTTGTTGCGCTTGAAAATGTTCCCGATCTTTTGCCCTTTGCCGTTGGCGGGACCACGGGCGCCATTTACTGCGGGGGCGTCGGTATCGTGAATTGTGATCGCACCGGGACCCCGATCCCGTGTCAGCATCGACTGGCCGTAAAGCAGGAATTGCTGGCCACTCAGGTGCTGATGTCTTTGCCTGAACCGGACAGCTTTGAGACCGAAGGTGATCTGGGGCAAACGCTCTACCCGCAACTCTATGCGCTGGCCCGGGGCACGTCTGCTGGCGACGATTGCGCAGGGGCCGAGCCGGCACTGAAAGCCTGGTGTCGGGCTTGGCAGGCCAACAGCCGTCTGTCCGTAACGATCCACCTGTGGGAACTGGCCCGATATTTGGGACAGGCCGAGCCAGCGGTCACAGCCGGGTGGGCCGACGAGCCGCCTTTGGTCCGGCCCAGAGCGCGCAAAGCCGCGCAGGGGCAGGATCAATGAGCTTGGTAGAGAGATTTCAACGAAACGCCTTTGCCCATCAAAGCAGCGTATCGAAAATAAAGGAGCAAGCGGCATGAAACTTCAGTCGCAGATCATTCCGACGTCAGAGGCGTTTCGGGCCAACCAGACGGCGCATCTGGCCGCGTTGGCCGAAATCGAAGAGGCGGCAATACAGGCCGCGGCTGGCGGCGGTGAACGCGCCCGCGAACGCCATTTGAGCCGGGGCAAGATGCTGCCGCGGGACCGGGTGGCCAATCTGCTCGATCCCGGCTCACCGTTTCTGGAGGTGGGCGCGACGGCGGCCCATGGACTGTATGACGGGGCCGCGCCCTGCGCCGGGGTGATCGCCGGTATCGGACTGGTTCATGGGCGGCAGGTCATGGTCTTATGCAACGATGCCACGGTAAAGGGTGGCACCTACTATCCGATGACGGTCAAGAAGCACCTGCGCGCGCAGGAGATCGCAGAGGAAAACCATCTGCCGTGTATCTATCTGGTCGACAGTGGTGGCGCGAACCTTCCCAATCAGGACGAGGTGTTTCCGGACCGCGATCACTTTGGGCGGATTTTCTACAATCAGGCCCGGATGAGCGCCAAGGGCATTGCCCAGATCGCTGTTGTGATGGGGTCTTGCACGGCGGGCGGCGCCTATGTGCCTGCGATGTCCGACGTCACGGTTATCGTCAAGGAACAGGGTACGATCTTTCTGGCAGGCCCTCCCTTGGTCAAGGCGGCGACCGGCGAGATCGTGAGCGCCGAGGCGCTGGGCGGTGGCGACGTACACACTCGCTTGTCCGGTGTTGCGGACTATCTGGCAGAAGATGATGGACATGCGCTGGCCTTGGCGCGACGGGCTGTCCGGTCACTGGGCGGCGCGCCGGGGGCGGGTGCGCTGAGCGGTGAAGATCCAGCCTATGATCCGGACGAAGTGCTGGGGGTCGTACCAGCCGACCTGCGGACGCCTTATGACATTCGCGAGGTCATCGCCCGGCTGGTGGACGGTTCATACTTTGATGAATTCAAGTCCCGGTTTGGTGAGACGCTGGTCTGCGGTTTTGCAAGGCTGGCAGGCATGGACGTGGGGATCATCGCCAACAATGGTGTGCTGTTTTCGGAAGCCGCGCAAAAAGGCGCGCACTTCGTTGAACTGTGCTCGCAGCGGCGCATTCCACTGATCTTTTTGCAAAATATCACCGGCTTCATGGTCGGGCAGAAGTATGAAAACGAGGGGATCGCCCGTCATGGGGCCAAACTGGTGACAGCGGTGGCGACAACGTCTGTGCCCAAGATCACTGTTCTCGTCGGCGGCTCGTTTGGCGCGGGCAATTACGGTATGGCCGGTCGCGCCTACCAGCCGCGTTTCCTGTGGACATGGCCCAACAGCCGCATTTCCGTGATGGGCGGGCCGCAGGCTGCTGGCGTTCTGGCTACGGTCAAACGCGATGGGATTGAGCGCAAGGGCGGCACATGGTCGGCAGAGGAAGAGGCTGCCTTCAAACAGCCCACCATCGACATGTTCGAGCGTCAGTCCCATCCGCTTTATGCTTCAGCGCGGCTTTGGGATGATGGCATCGTGGATCCACGCAAATCCCGCCATGTTCTCGCGCTGAGCCTGCGCGCCGCACTGAACGCCCCGATCGAGGAGACACGCTTTGGCGTGTTCCGGATGTGAGGCAGGCTCCGCACAGATCCGGGGCGGCAGTCCCCTGTGGTGGCAAGTTTGCCAAGCGCTTCCGTGGGTGTTCGGATCCGAGCAAGGAGGGCGCAGTGTTTCGTCGGTCAGACCGGGCCAGATCAGCCTGTGCAAGGCAAAGACCATGCTGAAACTGGTGCTGAGGGCTGTGGTGGTGACAGCTGTCACAATTGGCGGATGGATGGGGCTGGTCGCCGCGCAGGGTGGCCAGTTGTTTGGCCGGGTTCCCGCAGGGCCGGGCTGTGCCATCACTTATGTCTACGACGGGGACACTGTTGCGCTGGATTGTGGCACTGGGCGGGAAATCACCGCACGCCTGCAAGGGTTCGACACGCCAGAAAGCAAAAGCCGTGCGCGATGCTCGGCCGAGGCTGCTCTGGCAGATCGTGCGACGCAGAGGCTACGGGCCCTTGTGGCAAGCGGAGAGACCCGGCTGGACCGCGTCGGCGTGGACAAATACCGCCGCCCGCTGATGCAGCTTTGGGTGAACAACGTGGATGTGGCCGACACCTTGGTTCGGGAAGGCTTGGCTGTTCGCTATGCGGGCGGCGCGAGACCTGACTGGTGTACCCGTCTGGGGCAGAAGATGGCGCCGGGCGTAGGGCCGGCCGGCAAGGAGAGCAGATATGTTTGACACGATCCTGATTGCAAACCGGGGCGAGATCGCCTTCCGGATCATGCGCACGGCGCAGGGGATGGGTGCGCGCTGTGTGGCTGTGTTCTCAGAAGCTGACCGCGACGCGCTACACGTCCAGATGGCCGACACAGCGGTTTGCATCGGTGGGGCTGCGCCTTCGGAAAGCTATCTGCGCGGCGATGTCATTATTCAGGCAGCGTTGGACACGGGCGCACAGGCAATCCATCCCGGCTATGGATTTTTGTCTGAAAACCCTGACTTCGTGCAGGCGGTCGAAGCTGCTGGTCTCGTGTTCATTGGTCCTTCGGCAGACGCGATCCGGGCCATGGGGCTTAAGGATGCGGCCAAGGCCTTGATGGAAGAGGCCGGGGTGCCGGTCGTGCCGGGCTACCACGGCGCGGATCAGGATGCTGGCGTTCTGGCGCAAGCCGCAAAAGACATCGGCTATCCGGTGCTGATCAAGGCTGTTGCCGGCGGCGGCGGCAAGGGCATGCGGCTGGTGGAGCAGGCAGATGCTTTTGATGATGCGTTGGAGCGGGCCAAGGCCGAAGCCCGCACCGCCTTTGGCAACGATGCGGTCCTGATCGAGAAATTCATCACGAGCCCACGCCATATCGAAGTGCAGGTCTTTGGCGACGGTGAAAAAGCGGTGCATCTGTTTGAGCGCGATTGTTCGCTTCAACGCCGCCACCAGAAGGTGATCGAAGAAGCCCCGGCGCCTGACATGCCGCAGGTTGTGCGCGATGCAATGGGCGCCGCAGCAGTAAGAGCGGCCGAGGCGATCGGTTACAAAGGGGCTGGCACGGTCGAGTTCATTGTTGATGGCTCGGACGGGCTGCGCACGGATGGGTTCTGGTTCATGGAAATGAACACCCGCCTGCAGGTCGAACATCCCGTCACCGAAGCGATTACCGGTATTGATCTGGTCGAATGGCAATTGCGCGTAGCCGCGGGTGATCCGCTGCCCGCGCGGCAGCAGGATCTTTCGATCAACGGCCATGCCTTTGAAGCGCGGCTCTATGCCGAAGATGTCCCGGCCGGTTTCCTGCCGGCCACCGGCCGTCTGGCGCATCTTGGCTTTCCGTCCGATGTGCGGGCTGACGGCGGTGTGCGCTCAGGGGATGTGATCTCGCCGCACTATGATCCAATGATTGCCAAGGTGATCGTGCATGGCCCGACGCGGGCAGTGGCCCTGCAAAGGCTTGCCAAGGGATTGGAGCAGACACAGGTCGCCGGAACGGTGACAAATCTGGCCTTTCTGGGGGCTTTGGCCCGGCATGACGGGTTTTCCCGCGGCGAGGTGGACACAGGGCTGATTGCCCGCGATCTCGAAGAATTGACGAAAGCTCAGCCGATCGAGGCGCCCATGGTGGCGCGTGCCGCGCTGGCCGTGGCCGGACTGGATGAAGGGGCTGACCCTTTTGCAGGTTTCACCCTTTGGACTCCGCTGGATCGAAGCGTTTCTCTGAGTTTTGGGGATCAGACCTTTGTATGCCTTTTGCAGATGACCGGGCCTGACAATGGCGCGGTTGTAGTGAATGGCAAATCGGTCACGGTCGAGCGTCACAACGGCGCGTGGTGGCTGGATGGCAAAGCCGGGGCTGCGGTTCACCTTGAGAACGGGCAGATCACTGTGTTTGCAAACTATGGCGTCTGTTTTGACGTTCCCGACCCGCTGGCGCGTCAATCCGACGCCGGGGCAGGGGACGGACTGACCTTGTCGCCGATGCCGGGCAAGGTTGTGGCGGTCCATGTGTCTGCAGGTGATCTGGTGGAAGAGGGCATGTCATTGGCGGTTCTGGAGGCCATGAAAATGGAACACACGATGGTGGCGGCACGGGCCGGACGCATCGCCGAGGTGCTGACCGAAGCAGGCGCGCAGGTTGAAGCAGGGGCCGCATTGATCCGGCTGGAAAGCGAAGAGGAGACGACAGCATGATCCGTTTGCATCACGTACAATACGGTCGGTCTTTCCGGGTGTTATGGCTGCTCGAAGAGATCGGCATCGATCACTTTGGCGGGCTTGAGATCAGCGAGTACCAGATCGGCACCCCGGCAATGCGCGAAGGGGATTTGCCGCGTCTGTCGCCCGGCGTGCGTATCCCGGCAATTGAATGGGATGGACTTGAGATGGCAGAGAGCGGCGCCATCATCGAGTATCTGGTCGAGTCCGAAGCGCCCGAGTTGGGGCGCGGAGTCGGAAATCCGGAACGGGCGGTATATCTGCAGTGGATCCATTTCGCCGAAACCATGGCGAGCCTGATCGAAAATCTGAATCTTCAGATGGTGTTTCTGCGGCCTCCGGCAAAACCATCACCAATCGTTGTCAAACTGACCGTCGCACGGCTGCGTCAGACACTAGGGGGCATGGAGGCGCGGATGGGAGACAGCCCGTGGCTCTTGGAGGGTGGCTTTTCGGCGGCGGACATCATGATGGGCTTTAACCTGTTTGCCGCGCCTTACTATGTGGATATGGCCGAATTTCCGAAGTTGCAGGCCTACAAGGCCCGGATGGAGGCCCGGCCAGCATTTCAGCGGTCTGTCGAACGCGAAGGCCCGCAACGGTTCTACCAACAGGATTTCTACCCTGTTCCCGAAAGCTGACAGGTCACTTCAGCAACGCAACCCACGACAAAAGGCAGGCGCATGACCAAGCGAGTGGAAATCTTTGAAGTCGGGCCGCGGGACGGTTTGCAGAACGAAGCGGTTCATATCGCGACGCAGGACAAAATCGCTTTGGTCGATTGCTTGTCGGATGCGGGCTTTTCCCGGATCGAATGCGCGTCGTTTGTCAGCCCAAAGTGGGTGCCGCAGATGGCGGACAGTGCCGAGGTTCTGTCTGGAATTCGCCGGGCCACGGGTGTGCGCTATGCGGCTCTGACCCCGAACATGAAAGGTCTGGAGCGGGCTTTGGCGGCCAAGGCAGACGAAGTGGCAATCTTTGGTTCGGCGTCCGAAGGGTTTTCACAGGCCAATATCAACGCCAGCATAGCCGACAGCCTGGAACGCTTTGCACCCGTCGCTGCTGCGGCCCGAGATGCCGGAGTGCCGGTGCGTGGCTACGTGTCCTGTGTAGTGGAATGTCCCTATGACGGCGCGGTTGGTCCGGCGCAGGTCGCGCGGGTCGCCCGGGCCTTGCTGGACATGGGCTGCTACGAGATCAGTCTGGGCGACACGATAGGCCGCGCCCATCCCGATTCCGTTGACCGTATGCTCGGTGCCGTGGGCGCTGTCATTCCCGCTGAAAAGCTGGCGGGGCATTTTCACGACACCTCAGGGCGAGCGTTGGACAACATTGAAGTGGCACTCCAGCACGGCGTGCGGGTTTTTGATGCTGCGGTCGGTGGTCTTGGGGGATGTCCTTATGCGCCGGGGGCGGCGGGCAATGTGGCGACAGAAGCCGTGCACCGGCGTCTTGAGCAAATGGGATACGAAACCGGGCTGAACATCGCCGTTCTAGAGCGTGCAGCGGCGCGCGCGCAGGCAATGCGCAGCAGCAGTGAATGATCCTTTCGTTTGATATTCTGAGGATAGACAATGACCCAATTCATTGAAACCGAGATCGATGCGCGCGGCGTTGCCACGCTTTGGCTGGCGCGTGAAGACAAGCATAATGCTCTGTCGGCCGATATGATGACGCAGTTGGAAGAGGCGGCGCGGCGTTTGGCACAGGACAGCGATGTTCGGGTGGTGGTCTTGGCCGCGCGCGGCAAGACATTCTGTGCCGGGGGCGATCTTGCATGGATGCGCGATCAGATGGCCATGGACGCCGACACGAGACGGTCTGAATCTGCGCGCATCGCGACCGCACTGATGGCGCTCTATGAACTGCCGCAACCCTTGATCGGGCGCCTTCACGGCAATGCCTTTGGGGGCGGTGTTGGGCTGGCCTCGGTCTGCGACGTGGCGCTGGGCGCTGCGGGCATCAAGATGGGGCTGACCGAAACAAAGCTCGGTCTCATTCCTGCGAACATCGGTCCCTATGTCATTGCCCGCATGGGTGGCACCCGCGCTCGAGAGGTTTTTATGAATGCGCGGCTCTTTGATGCGGACGAAGCTGTGCGCCTGAACCTTTTGACCCGTGCCGTTGCGGCGGAGGATCTCGATGATGCGGTCGAGGAAGCAATCAGGCCCTATCTGTCCTGCGCTCCCGGCGCGGTGTCTGAAGCCAAGGCGCTCTTGCGCATGCTGGAAGGGCGGATAACCCAGGAACACGTCGATCTTGCCATTGATGCGCTGGCACGGCGCTGGGAAACCAGCGAAGCGCGCGATGGAATCGCTGCGTTTTTCGACAAACGTCCTGCGCCGTGGGCTGGTTAAATCTTACGGTGCTGTGAACAGAGACCCTAAAAGCAATGCTTATAGCGGCCAAAATGTACATTCTGGAATGCGCATGTAATCCGAACGGGTAGTTTGTTCAGACCATCGCGCGTTTCCCAAGTCTGATGCGTAGATGCAGCGCCAAAGCCTGACAGGTATCTTGAAAAGGCAAGCGGGGATGCTTGAGAAGAGACAGTCAGGTACGAGCGATGATCAAGATCGGACTATCCAGATTTACACGCAGACGCGGAACGTCTTTCTTTGAGAAAAGGAAAGCAAAGCGTGTTCAGACCCACGAAGCCTGCACCGAGACATCGGCAGATGTGGCGAAAAGGGTCGACTATCAGGATATTCAACAAATGCTCGAAGAGGCAGATCTTGATTCCAACAGCATCGCGCGAGCCCGGAAACAGAACCAGGCCAGCGCGTATGTTAAACCCGACCAAGGTGAGCTTTGGCAGTTGCGTAAAGTGTTGACTGCGCCATAGGCGATGGAACGGTCGCTCCGGCAAGCCAGACTCACATGACTCGTTATCGGCCCTGCGCATCGCGCAGGGCCGTTTTCCTTTGCTCACAAATATATCAAATGCAGCGCGACCCATCCGCGCGGTCAGATATGCATTCCGTGCGCTGCGGCGGCTGGTATCCCTCTGCAAATCAATAACATATTCCCCCGAAACCCGGGGCAGAGGACAACATTTTGCAGGGAATGAATATGTTTTCGGCTTGTTGACCCTTCGGCGTCACAAGGATAAGTCACAACTCAGCCAACAGGTGCGGTCTGCGCGCCATTCAAAAGGGAGCCATCTGTCGTGGAAGAGATGCTCAGGGAATACCTTCCCATTCTCGTATTTTTGGCCATTGCAATCGGGCTCGGGCTTGTCCTGATCCTTGCTGCCGTCATCATCGCGGTTCGAAACCCGGATCCGGAAAAAGTGTCGGCCTACGAATGCGGGTTTAATGCCTTTGACGATGCGCGGATGAAGTTCGATGTCCGGTTCTATCTGGTCTCGATCCTCTTCATCATTTTCGATCTGGAAATTGCTTTTCTGTTCCCCTGGGCTGTCGCCTTCAAGGACGTAAGCATGGTGGGGTTCTGGTCGATGATGGTGTTCCTTGGCGTGCTGACCATCGGCTTTGCCTATGAATGGAAGAAGGGAGCGCTCGAATGGGAGTGATGACCGGAGCCAACACGGCCGGGTTTGACCGCGAGGTTGCCACCCAGGACCTGAACCGCGAGTTGCAGGACAAAGGTTTCCTGCTGACGTCGACCGAGGATATCATCAACTGGGCGCGCACAGGCTCGCTTCACTGGATGACATTTGGTCTGGCATGCTGCGCGGTTGAAATGATGCATACGGCCATGCCGCGCTATGACATGGAACGCTTTGGCACGGCGCCACGTGCCTCCCCGCGTCAGTCAGACCTGATGATCGTTGCCGGCACGCTGACCAACAAAATGGCCCCGGCGCTGCGCAAGGTCTACGACCAGATGCCAGAGCCGCGTTACGTG
>JAHDIS010000040.1 GCA_020630695.1 Paracoccaceae bacterium
CACAACGCGACGTGCCATGGCTCTGCCCTTCCCTCAAAATGCTCGTTGCCTGCTCATACCGCGAAGCAAGGCTTAGGGGCAAGAGCGTGAACGCCGCCGGCGTTTTATCGCGTGCCCCGAATTGGACCGCGTCCTACGCCTAGGCCCAATCCCCACCAAGATCATCGCGGGATCGGGTAACCCAATGCTCCTCGAGCCAAGCACATGGCTTGGACCGGCGAATGAAGGACCCCGTATAGCCGGTGATCGCCTGATCCATCTTGGGGCGGCCATGAAAACACACGACCCGCGCATCCTGCGGCAAGGTTGGCGCACGCAGGTAATTGACCGGGAACGGGTTGCAATCATACTTGAACGAAACGACCCAAGACTCTGGAATATAAGTAAAAACACCGCGATCCATCGCCTTGTGAGAGGTATAGCGCTGCTCAGACCCGCGCGCCTCTTCGACCACATTGTAGGGATCAGCCGCCAGATCATCGTACAAAAACCCATGCAGCGCCGGGTCAAACCGAAAAACAGAGCCATGGCCCGTCGGGCGGCCCTTTCTTTTTTCGGTCCAGTCATGCCGCATGGCCACCGTGCCCGGAGCCAGATCGTGAATGTCGTCGAGGGTCCCGGTGATCACAACATCCAGATCAAAGCCCAGAACCGGCCCTTTCAGGTCAGGAACCAGCCCTTTTCGGAACAACGACGTCTTGCGCATGGCCCCCTGACGATTGGCCACTTCAAGCGCGGCATTCATCGGATCGGCAAAAGGCTCAACCGGCAAATCGAGCACTTCGACGTCCGGATGCAGACCTTCGGCATTTTCCGTCATGCAGAAAAACCGCACTGGGCGCGACAGGTTGCGACGCACCCCGGAATAAAGCCGGTTTACGTATTCAGGGCCGAAAAGCGTGCCCCATTTGATGCACATGATGTTTACGGGATCAGTCATGCCCGCGCTTTAGCAGGGCACATCATCGCTTACCAGTGGCTTGCAATGCAGGATCACCGAACAGTACCATGCCGCGACAAATCACGGGCCGGGCCCACCCTTGGGTCTTTATGGTGGTGTTCACGACGCCTTCAACTTTCTGCGCTGCACCCGGAACGCTGCGCCAACACATGGACTGCAGGACATGACGCCTTGACCATTTCCCTGAGCGCGCTGGGTTGGAGCGAGACCTTCGCCGAACAAGTGCAGCCCGACGAGGCTGAACTGGCCCCTGCCCGCGTGGCCGAAGTCCACCGCGATCGGCTGAGCGTTTTCACCCCGGATGGAACCCTGCGCCTGATTCCGACAGAACCGGCTGGTGACTACGCAGTCGGGGATTGGGTGCTGCACGATGGCGTACATGCGCAAAGGCGTCTGGAGGCGCAGGGCAACCTGTCACGCAAAGCTGCCGGACACGTGGCCTATTCCCAAAGAATTGCGGCCAATGTCGACACGCTCGGGATCGTTTCAAGCTGCAATGCCGATTTCAACATCCCACGTCTGGAACGCTACCTCGCGCTTGCGGCCTCGGCCGGATGTCTGCCCTTGGTGATCCTGACCAAGCCGGATCTTGCTGAAGATCCGCAAACCTATCTGCAACAGGCGCAGGCGCTGTCCCCTGATCTGACAGCGCTGGCGATCAATGCAAAAGACACCGAAGACGTCGCGCGCCTGCATCCTTGGTGCAACGGCGGTCAAACACTGGCTTTGCTTGGATCATCGGGGGTTGGCAAAACGACGCTGCGAAACAAGCTGACCGGCGAAAGCGCGGCAACGCAGGGCGTGCGCAGCGACGACGCCAAGGGGCGTCACACCACGACATCACGGTCGCTGGTGCCAACCCTGACCGGCGGTTGGCTGATCGACACGCCGGGTATGCGCGAATTGCAGCTGGCCGACACTTCGGACGGCATTGACGAGGTTTTTGATGATCTGGTTTCGCTCGCTTCAACCTGCAAGTTCAGGGATTGCGCCCACGAGAGCGAGCCAGGCTGTGCCATCCAAAAAGCCATCAAGAACGGTACTTTAGAGCCTGACAGGCTGGAACGCTGGCGCAAACTGCAGCGCGAAGATGCGCAGAATTCGGCCTCGATCGCGCGGCAGCGCGCCCGGGACAAACAATTTACCAAAATGGTCAAGGGCACCATGAAGGCCAAAAAACACAGATCAGGGCGCTAGAAACGCCCCGATCCAACATCAGTTCAATCCGATCTAACCAGAAATTCCAGCTTAGCTGGCTGGCATACGCTGCTCGACGATTTCCGCCCACCAGCTGCAACCCGCGGGAATCGCGTCATCGTTAAAATTGTATTCGGGATGATGCACCATCGCCGTATCGCCATTGCCGACCAGAATGTAGGCGCCGGGCCGTTCTTCGAGCATAAAGGCGAAATCCTCGCCGCCCATGACGATTGGCGCTTCGTCGCACTGCCCTGAAATGGATTTGGCCACTTCGGCTGCAAACTCTGTTTGTTCGGGGCTGTTAACCATGACCGGATAGTTGCGGTTGTAGTTGATCTCGGCCTGCCCGCCAAAGGTGGCTGCTATGCCTGCGCAAATACCCTTGATCCGCCCTTCTGCAAGATCGCGCATCTCTTCGCTTTGCGTGCGCACTGTGCCCTTGATGTGCACGCGCTGCGGAATGACGTTGTAGGCTTTGGACGAAGTCTCGAAAGACGTGACCGACACCACAACCTTGTCAATTGGATCGGCGTTTCTGCTGGCGATGCTTTGCAGCGCGGTGACCAACTGCGCGCCCATGACGGTGGTGTCCACGGTTTCGTGGGGCTTTGCCGCATGGCCGCCGAGACCTTCGAGATGAATGTCAAACAAATCGGTCGCCGCAAAGAACGCTCCTTCACGAATGGCAAATGTGCCAACCGGCTTACCCGGCCAGTTGTGCATTCCGTACACTTCCTGACTGCCCCAACGCTCCATCATGCCGTCATCGCACATTTCCTTGCCGCCACCGCCGCCTTCTTCGGCGGGCTGGAAAATCACCACCACGGTACCATCGAAATTGCGCGTCTCGGACAGATACTTGGCCGCCCCCAAGAGCATCGCTGTATGCCCATCGTGGCCGCAGGCATGCATCGCGCCATCGATTTTCGACGCGTAGTCGAGACCGGTCTGTTCGTGGATCGGCAGCGCGTCCATATCGGCGCGCAGGCCAATCACCTTGCCCGAGCTGGTGTTCCGCCCCTTGATGACGCCAACAACGCCGGTACGGCCGATGCCTTCGACAACCTCTTCGCAGCCAAAGGCGCGCAGCTTTTCTGCCACGAGCGCACTGGTGCGATGGGTTTCAAACAGGATTTCAGGGTTTTCGTGGATGTCCCGGCGCCACTCGGTAATTTCTGATTGTAGCTCAGCAAAGCGGTTCTTGACCGGCATGGGTATTCTCCGTTTCTGGTCGCCTGCACTGCGGCGATAGGGTCGATTTCAAATAAAATAGGGCCAACGCTCCGTCGGCCCAGACGCACCCTCGTTTTCATTCTCTGCAAAGCTTGGCATTTTCCGGCCACTTCTTACAAGCCGCGAATATACCGCCGAAAATTACAGATTCGGTCCGCGCTGAAGCTTCGAGCCATCCGAAAAGCGCGATATCCGAAACCGGCTCAGATCGAAACCGGGGTCTTCCCCCACCGCGAGGCGCGCCGCAATCTGACCAAAGCCCGGACCCGCCCCAAAGCCATGACCACACATGCCGGTCACGACTGTCAGACCAGGAATGCTGTCAACACGGTCCACCACGGGAACAACGTCAGGCAAGACGTCGATCATGCCGCCCCACGATGCCTTGCTGTCTACGGAACCCAGCTGCGGATAGAGCTGTGCAAACCGGCGCTTCAGCTCTGGCACCTTTGCCGGACTGGCTCCGGGATCAAGGATGCGCATGGTCTCGAAGGGGCTGGTTTCATCGGCGTTCCAACGGCGCGGCGTTGTAAAGGCGTCAGGGTAGCCGCGTGGCGCGGGTCCCCGGACGACGACATCGAAGTCACCGGACAGCGCAAGAGGCAGATACCGCCGGGCATGGCGAATGGCATCCGGCCCGACGTACAGCTCGGCATAGGCCGCAGGCGCCAGCGTGTAACCGCCATCTGACCGGGGCCGCATCGCCATCCGGTCATCAACAGCGGCCGTATTCAGAACCTGAGGCAGTGGCGCGGTGGCCAGCGCCGTTGAGCGGACAGAGAGTTGCGGGATATCAACCCCGTGACGCCGCAGGAACAACGACGACCAGGCCCCACCCGCCATGACCACGGCATCACAGGCAATCCGACCCGCCTCGGTGATGACACCCGTGATGCGCCCAGCCTCGCGATCAAGCATGCGGACAGCGCAACGCTCAATGATCCGGGCGCCAGAGGCACGGGCCAGCCGAGCCAGTTCCGGCACAGCCACCCATGGTTCGGCTTTCATGTCCGTTGGCGTATGCATGGCCCCGACCCAAGGCCCCTGCCCGCAGCCCAGAAGCGTATCGGTTTCAGCGCGGTCCATCATGCGCGATGACACGCCATGCGGCTTGGCTTCGGCCAGCCATTCTTCGAAACCCGACAGATCCTTTTCGCTGCGGGCCAGATAGGAAATGCCGAGCGGCTTCAGGCCCAGACGGCCATTGCATTCCTGTTCGAGCGTTTCCCAAAGCTGTTGACTGTGCTGGGCAATCGGAATTTCCGCAAAGTCGCGCCCCTGAACACGAATCCAGCCCCAGTTCCGGCTGGACTGCTCTGCCGCCACACGCCCTTTTTCCAGCACAACAACCGAGTGCCCCTCGCGCGCAGCATAGAGCGCTGTGCAAATGCCGATAACGCCGCCACCGACCACCACAATGTCGGCGCGCTCGGGCAGTGGCCCGGCGAATTCGACCGGGCCTTCGTCGCGAAACGGAAAAGTCATTCCAAACGCTGCAGCAGCTTTTCCATAAAGCGCTGCCCTTCGTTGAATTGCGCGACCGTGATGTATTCGTCCGGTTGGTGGGCGACCTCGATGCTGCCTGGACCGCACACAACGGCATTGTAGCCGACAGTCTGAAAATGGCTGGCTTCGGTGCCGTAACTGACGTGGTTTTCCGAATTGTCCCCCGTGATCTGCCGGACCAGCTGTTCGGCGTGGTTGTCTTGGGTCGGAGCAAAAGGTGGAAGCGCGAATTTTTCTTCCATTTCGATATGCGCTTCGGGGCGCACGGCCTGCATCGCAGCGGTCAATTCTGCGGCCTTGGCCTCGGCCAGAGCGCGCCATTGATCCAGTGTTTCACCCGGAACAACCCGAAACCCAAGACCGAACTCACAGTCCTTGGCGGTGATATTGTGGGCCGTGCCGCCGCTGATCTGCCCAACGTGGACATTGGTGTAGGGCGGATCAAACAGCGCAGCCATGCCCTGCGGCTCCGCTGCAGCCTGTTCAGCATTCAGCTGATTGGCCCAGTCAATCAGCTTGGCCCCCTCCATAACTGCGGAAACGCCGCGATACATGAGCGAGCTGTGAACCTCAAAACCATGCACATGCACCCAATAGGTGACACCACCCTTATGCCCGGTCACCGCCTTGAGCATGGTCGGCTCTCCCACGATCACATCGCTGGCGCGCGGCAGGGCCTGCATCGCCTCGATCAGGGGCGGCGCACCGGTGCAGCCCACCTCTTCATCATAGCTCAGGGCGATTTGCAGGGGGCGGCTGATGTCGCGTGACGTCGCTTCGACCATGGCCCAGATCGCCAGCGCATCGAACCCCTTCATATCCGTGGTGCCACGGCCATAGAGCTTTCCGTCCCGCTCGGTGACGGTAAAGGGATCGGACGTCCAGGGCTGTCCATCTACAGGCACCACGTCAGTATGCCCGGACAGAACCACGCCGCCTTCGATTTCGGGGCCGACATGCGCAAAAAGAGCGGCTTTCTGGCGATCATCATCGTAGTGACGATGGCACGTAATCCCCTGCCCGCTCATGTAGTCTTCGACCCAGTCGATCAGCGGCAGGTTCGTATCGCGGCTGACCGTCGGGAAAGACACCAGTTTTTCAAGTATTTCACGAGGCGTAAGGCGGGTTGGCATGAAAGCTCCTGTGGACGAGTCGGGACGAGTGTAGCGGTCTTGGCCAGAGGCTCACAGCCCCGGCTTAGTCAAAGGACAAATCAGCCACCACCGGATAGTGATCCGATGGCCAATCGCCCGAAAATTTACCACGCAGAACATAGGGGCCGCCGATGGATTTCAACTGTTGGGACAGTCCGATATGGTCGATCGCACCCAGCAAGTTGATCCCCGCGTTCAGGTGGTACGTGGTGCCCGGTGGGTTGAGAAACGACAGGCCGGCCTCGGCCAGCCGATCCATGGCAGCCCAGCCCTGCAGGACATTAAGATCCCCCAAGACCACCACAGGCATTCCTGATTGAACAACCGGAGACAGACGTTTCGCCACCAGCTCGGCCGAAAGCCGGCGGTTGGATGCGCTTCGGTATTCGAAATGTACATTGTAGGCCCGAAAGACACGGCCCTTCCTGTCTTCGAATTCCGCCCAGCTACTAAACGCGGGCCAAGAGCCGTTGAAAGTACGCGAATAGATGACATCCGGCGTGTCAGAGAAAAAGAACCACCCCTGATCTCTGAGCGTCAGCTTGTCTTTGCGGTAAAAAATCGGCTGGGTCACAGGGAAGCTCTGCCAGTCGCCATGCGCGGCAAGGGCGTAATCGGGATTGCGATCCAGCAACCAGTCCCGCGCGAGGTTCACAGACCCATCGCTGCCACGGGCAAAGCTTTCCATCTCCTGAAAGGCGACCAGATCGGCATCCAGCGCCTTGAAGGCTGTATCCAACGCGGGTTTGCGCGTTTCCCAATCCTGCAAAGACCAAGCGCCGGTTTCTCGCGACAGAATGATGTAGTGCACGTTATGCGTGGCCACCCGCAGCCCGGTGCCGGGATGCGGCGGGACCGCTCCGCCCGCACTGTTCCAAAGATGCGTCCCGCAGGCACCCAGCACCAGTGCCGCAATCACCCAGATCGCGTGCCGGACCCAGCGCATGAACAACCGCAGCCTCAGTACCCGCTGTCCGTCGTCAGAACAAAATGGCCGGGGCTGACTTCGTCGTACTGCGATGGCTCAACCTTGTAATCCAGCGGGTGGATCGGAGACGGAATCGGTTTGAAGTTCAGGTCCTTCTCGGACTTGCGGCGCCGCGGATCGGCGATCGGAACCGCCTTCATGAGCGCCCGCGTGTAAGGATGGCGCGGATCTTCAAAGACCGCGCGGCGCGGACCCAATTCAACGATCCGTCCCAGATACATCACACCGACGTTGTGGCTGACCCGTTCGACAACCGCCATGTCGTGACTGATGAACAGATACGACAGCCCCAGTTCCGCCTGCAGTTCCATCATCAGATTGATCACCTGCGCCTGCACGGACACGTCCAGCGCCGACACGGCCTCATCCGCCACGATCAGCTTGGGGTTCAGTGCCAGTGCACGGGCAATAGCGATCCGCTGCCGCTGGCCGCCGGACAGCTCGTGCGGGAAACGGCGCATGAAACTGCGTGGCAGCTCGACCCGGTCAAACAGATTGCCCACCACGTCCATGACATCGCTGCCGGAATGGGTTCCGTAGTTGTGGATCGGCTCTGCCACCTGATCGGCCAGCTGGATTTGCGGGTTCAGCGATGCAAAGGGATCCTGAAAGATCATCTGCATTTCGCGCCGCGCTTCGCGCAGTTTTGCCGGGCTCAGGGCCATGACATCGGTCCCGTCCAGATCGATCTTGCCCTTCAGCGGTTCCACCAATCGCAAAATCGAACGGCCTGCCGACGACTTGCCACAGCCGGATTCGCCCACAAGGCTGAGCGTCTGGCCCTTGTTGATCTTGAACGAGACATCCTCGACCGCGTGCACATTCGCAACCGTTCGGCGGAAAAAACCGCCCTTGACCGGAAAGCGTGTGGTCAGCCCCTCGACCGTCAACAGCACCTCATCGCTGCCCGTAATCGGCACAATTGGCTGATCTTCGTGGCCAAGCAGTTTCATTGGCTCTGGCAAATCCTTGCCCGTCATTTCACCCAGCTTTGGAACCGCAGCGAGCAGCGCCTGCGTGTAGGGATGCTTGGGGTTTTCAAAAATTTCCTCGACCGAGCCCTCTTCGACCTTGTTCCCACGGAACATGACCACAACGCGATCAGCCATCTGTGCGACGACTGCCATGTCATGCGTGATGAACATGACCGCCGTGCCGGTTTCGCGCTTGAGCCGGTCCATGAGGGCCAGAATTTCCGCCTGAATGGTCACATCCAGCGCTGTTGTCGGCTCGTCCGCAATCAAAAGACGCGGTTTGCAGGCCATGGCCATGGCAATAACCACCCGCTGACGCATACCGCCAGAAAGCTCGTGCGGATACTGAGCCAGACGCCGCTCCGGTTCAGGAATGCGTACTTCGCGCAGCAATTCCAGCGCGCGCTCTTCGGCCTGCGCCTTGGTCATGCCCCGGTGGACCCGCAGGCCTTCAGTCAGTTGGCGACCGACCGTAAAGACCGGGTTCAGTGCGGTCATCGGCTCTTGGAAGATCATCCCGATCTCATTGCCGCGAATCGTCCGCATCAGGCTTTGATCCGTCTTGGCCAGATCAACCTCGCCGCCGTCTTTGCGGTCAAACAAAAGTCGACCATTGGCAATATCACCGCCGCCATAATCAATCAGCCGCATCAGCGACAGAGACGACACTGACTTACCCGAACCCGATTCGCCCACGACGCAAACCGTTTCCCCCGGCGCGATGTCAAAGGACACATCTTCGACGCCGACAACAGTTCCGTCCTTTGTTTCGAATTCAACCCGAAGTTTTTCGATACGCGCAATGGGTGTAGTGGTATCGGTAGTGTCCAGCATGGCCGTCATCCCTGTGATATGTGCTGACGCTATCGGCAGGATCGAAGCAGAGTCAAACCCTTGGAGCGATTTGTTGAAGGCAAAGCTTGCAATTTGCACAAACTGCGGTTTCGATAACCGTAGTGTGGGGATTGTCTGAGTTTTGGGATACCGCGTGTTGCGCAGCGCGCAAGCGTCAGGCCCGGACATACCCGCCACAACCACAAGAACCGCGGCTTGATCCCCGGTTCAGCAACATGGAGAGTGACATGAAACTCAAGACCCTGATGCTTGGGGCAGCGGCAGCCTTTGCGCTGGCACCTGCTTCCGCCATGGCCGAGCGCGGCTCGGACGGTGAGGTCAAAATCATCTATTGGCAGGCCCCTTCCATTCTGAACCCGTTCCTTTCGGGCGGCACCAAAGACGTGGAAAGTGCCTCGATGATCATCGAGCCGCTGGCCCGATACAATGAAAAAGGCGAGCTGGTTCCGTGGCTTGTCGACGAAGTACCGACTGTTGGCAACGGCGGCGTATCGGCCGACCTGACCACCATCACATGGAAAATTTCCTCGGGCATCAAATGGTCTGACGGCAGCGACTTCACCAGCGCAGACGTGAAGTTCACCTACGACTACTGCACACACCCCGAAGGCGGCTGCGCGCAGCTGACCAAGTTCGAAAACGTCGAGTCGGTCGACACGCCTGATGCGAACACCGTCGTGGTGAAATTCGCCGGCCCAACACCGAACCCCTACGGTCCGTTCGTTGGAGGCGAAAGCCCCATCCTGCAGGCAGCACAGTTTGCCAACTGCCTTGGCGCAGCGGCATCGACCTGCACCGAGCAGAACTTCAACCCGATCGGCACCGGTCCTTTCGTGGTCGACGAGTTCAAGCCGAACGACGTGATCACCATGTCCGCCAACCCGAACTATCGTGACCCTGCAAAGCCGGCCTTTGCCAAGGTGACATTCAAGGGCGGCGGCTCTGCGGCGGCTTCTGGTACAGCGGTTATGGAAACCGGCGAATTCGACTACGCCTGGAACCTGCAGCTGGCACCCGACGTGATCGCAAAGATGCAAGAAGGCGGCAAAGGCACGCCGGTCGCAGGCTTTGGCCCGCTGGTCGAGCGCATCATGCTGAACCAGACCAACCCTGATCCGAACCTGCCAGAAGGCGAGCGTTCGACAGCAATGCATCCG
This sequence comes from Paracoccaceae bacterium, assembly GCA_020630695.1. Lineage (GTDB taxonomy): Bacteria > Pseudomonadota > Alphaproteobacteria > Rhodobacterales > Rhodobacteraceae > Thalassococcus_A > Thalassococcus_A lentus. Next base: position 10,029 of record JAHDIS010000040.1, read on the forward strand.
CATCCATTCCTGCAGGAACCTGCTGTCTACAAAGCCATGTCCATGGCCATCGACCGTCCTTTGCTGGTTGAAATCGGCTATGGTCAGGCCGGTAAAGTTTCGTGCAACTGGGTTCCGGCTCCTGCCGCCTTTGCGTCGGAAAAGCTGTCCTGTGACACGCAGGACATCGAAGGTGCCAAGGCCATGCTGGACGCTGCTGGTATCGTAGACTCTGATGGCGACGGCGTGCGCGAGCACAACGGTGTGCCACTCAGCATTCTGTACCAGACATCGACCAACGCCGTTCGTCAGGACTTCCAGGCCCTGATCAAGGACTGGTGGAGCCAGATCGGCATCGAAACCGAACTGCGCAACATCGAAGCGTCGGTCTTCTTTGGCGGTGACGCAGGTTCGCCTGACACCTTCCAGAAGTTCTATGCTGACGTCGAAATGTACGCCAACACCTTCAACGGCACCGATCCTCAGGCTTACCTGGGCAACGGTCTTTGCGACAAGGCACCCCGCCCCGATACACAGTGGCAGGGCGAAAACATTTCGCGCTTCTGCATGCCAGAGTTTGACGCTCTGCACGCAGAGCTGACGAAAACAGCCGATATGGCCGAGCGTGCCCGCATCGGTCGTGAGTTGAACGACATGATGGTTGAAAACGGCGGTATGATCCCGCTGGTTCACCGTGGTCGTCTGTCGGCCCACGCCAACAGCCTCGGTGGTGTTGTCCTGAACGTTTGGGACAGCGAACTGTGGAACGTTGCCGACTGGCACCGTATCGACGGCTAATGATTGTGTGGCGCGCAGCCAGTCTGCGCGCCGCTCTTTCATACCGAATGCAGCGTCCGGCCGCCCGCCGACCGGACGTTCGCACAAACCACCCGAACACCAAAACCAACAAGACAGAACACCGGATTTGATATCCACCCATGTCCATCACTTGCAGGATGGATTTCAAACCCGCTGCTGTTTGGCTTATCAGAGGTGCCGATGCTTTCTTATGCTCTACGCCGGTTGTTGACCGCGATTCCGATCGTCATCGCAATCAGCTTTGTGATCTTCTGGATCATGTGGCTGTCCCCGACAAACTTCAGTATCAATGACAGCCTTGGATCCTTGCAGGATGCCGCGCAGGTTCGTCTGGCCGATGCCGCGATTGTCCTGCCCGTTGGAGACGCCTGATGCTGTCGTTCGCCACTCGCCGGCTGGTCCTGTCGGTCCCGACGCTGCTGTTCATCAGTTTCGTCATTTTCATGTTGCTGCAGCTTGCGCCGGGCGACCCCATGGCACAGGTCCCGCTGACGGTACCCGCCGAGGTCAAACAAAAGATGCGCGAAGCACTGGGCGTTGGGGAACCCGCGCTTGTGCAATACTGGAAATGGCTGGTCCAAATGGCCTGGATCGAACCCAAGGTCTTTATCGACTGGCTGACGCGCGAAAGCTGGCTATTGGGATGGCTGCCTGACACGGCCCTTTATCAGGGTGAACTGCGCGTGATTTCCTGGCAGACCCGCAGCCCGGTCATGGACATTGTCATTCAGCGTATCCCGCAGACCCTTTGGGTGGTTGGCGTGGCCTATGTCGTGGCCATTCTGATCGCGCTGCCGATTGGGATCTATTCGGCCTACAAGCAATATTCGGTCTTTGATCAGGCCGGCACATTCGTGACCATGATCGGCTTTTCGGTGCCGCCATTCTTCACCGGCCCCCTGTTGATCGTGATCTTTGCCGTTATCGCACAGGACACTTGGTGGCTGCCGGTTCTGCCTTCGATCTATGACACCACCCACGAGGTGACCAACTGGTCCAGCTTCAAGTACCAACTTCAGCAGATGGTGCTGCCGGTGATGGTGCTGGCGCTCCAGATCACAGCGCAGCTTTCGCGCTACATGCGCGCCTCGACACTGGACAACCTCAATCAGGACTATGTGCGCACTGCCCGCGCCAAGGGTCTGAGTGAAAAGATCGTGGTTCTGAGCCACGTTGTGCGCAACTCGATGATCCCCGTTGTCACGGTCATTGCCTTGGGCATTCCGTCGATCTTTGGCGGCGCGATCATCACCGAGAACGTGTTCAAGGTGAATGGCATCGGACAGTTGCTGATCACTGCACTCTTTGCAAACGATCTGCCCATGGTCATGACACTGACCTTTATCTTTGCGGTTCTGATCGTCCTGTTTAACCTGATTGCCGACATTCTCTACGGCGTGCTTGACCCGAGGATCCGCTATGACTGAGCCTGTCGCATCAAGCCCCGCGCCAATCGAAGCGCTCAAGGATATCGAGCCGTCCAAGCCGCCCCGTTCGCAGTGGAAGGACGTCTGGGATCAGCTGCGCAAGCACAAGGGTGCCGTGTTCGGCATGGGCTTCCTTGTTTTCATTACACTGGCTGTTTTGATCGGCCCCTATATCTACACCGTAGATCCGCAAAAGCTGGATATCCGCAACAAGGATTTCCGCCCAATCTATACTGCGATCTGGGATGGCGATTCCAAGGTCGGTTGGAACAAACCTTTGGGTTCAGACCAGCTGGGCCGGGACAACCTTGCTCAGTTGATCGCGGGGGGCCGCGCCTCGATGGCCGTTGGCTGGGCGGCAATGCTGCTTAGTCTTGTGATCGGAACCTTCATCGGTGTTGTCGCCGGATATTTCAAACGCCTGGACGGCCCACTTATGCGCCTGACAGATTTGTTCTTGTCGCTGCCGATCCTGCCGCTTCTTCTGGTGGCCGTGACGCTCTTTCGACAACCGCTCAGGGCGAACTTCGGCCCCGAAGGCGGTATGTTCATTCTGATTGTCACGATCATCGCGATCACGTCTTGGATGCCAACGGCGCGGATCGTGCGCGGTGATGTTCTGGCCATCAAAGAACGTGAGTTCGTACTTGCGGCCCGATCCATCGGCACGACCCCCGGTCGCATCATCGGGCGGCACCTGCTTCCTAACGTGCTTTCGCCCATCATGGTCTCGGCGGCGCTTGGCCTTGCCACAGCGATCATCACCGAGTCGGCCCTGTCCTTCCTCGGGGTCGGATTCCCGTCTGACTTCCCGACATGGGGCAAGATGCTCGCCGACGCCGTTGTGCGCATGGAAGAGTTCCCGGAACGGGTGTTGCTGCCGGGAATCGCGATCTCGCTGACAGTTTTGTCCGTCAATTATCTGGGCGATGGTTTGCGCGATGCGCTGGATCCACGGATCCGTGGCCGCTAACACCGATTATACAAAATAAAATTCTGCGTTCCGCCTTGGGCAACCTTGGCGGAATGCGCATTGCGCCCGCGGCCCGCAATCGAAACGATTGCCCGCCAAACTCCCGAAAGGCAGAACATGTTTCCACGGACAGCGCATCGCATGCATTGAACCTGTCTTGATATCGCGACTTACCGCCTGCATTTGGAACAAACGTTCCGCTTTGCAGGAGAACAGCGATGTTCGAGACACTGGGATTTGAAACACTGACCGCCCCTCAGGTTGCGGTTTTCTTTGCGCTTGTTCTGGGGGCCGCTTTTGGCGTTCTGGCCGAGCAGACCAAATTCTGTTTCCGTCGCGGTCTGGTGGGCGACGATCGCCGTGCCGCCATGGGCGTCTGGCTGACCGCGCTCGCGGTCGCCGTGATTGGCACCCAGATTTTGGCAAGCCTTGGTTTCATCGACTTTGCGGACCACCGTTTCTTTGTGTCTGATCTGCCTCTTGCTGCCATTGTTGTCGGCGGCCTGTTGTTTGGCGCCGGTATGGTTCTGACCCGTGGGTGCGTCTCGCGGCTGACCGTTCTGACTGCATCCGGGAACCTGCGTGCGGTTTTTGTCCTCGCGGTTTTCGCCATCACCGCTCATGCCACGCTCAAGGGTGTTCTGGCCCCGGTCCGCACCGGGTTGGGGTCGCTGACCGTTGATCTTGGTTCAGCAACATCACTGGCCGCCCTGCCCGGCGGTGGCTTGTTCTGGTCCGGCGTTCTGGCGCTTGGCGCTTTGGCATTCGCCCTGCGCAGCGGAAACCACGTCACGACGCTGATCCTCGCAGCAGCACTTGGTGCGCTTGTCCCTCTCGGCTGGGTTGGCACAGGTTTTGTGCTCTATGACGACTTTGATCCGATCGCGATGGAAAGCCTGAGCTTTACCGCCCCCTATGCCGATGCGCTGTTCTGGGTGATCGCCTCTTCCTCGATCCCCGCCGGTTTCGGTGTGGGCCTGATCGGAGGCGTCTTGCTGGGCGCTCTGCTGTCGGCCGTGGCATCGCGCCGGTTCGAATGGGTCAGCTTCAACAGCCCGCGTGAAACCGGACGCTATGCAACCGGCGCTATCATGATGGGCGTTGGCGGTGTGCTCGCCGGGGGCTGCACTGTAGGCGCGGGTCTGTCCGGCGTTCCAACACTGTCGGTCGCGGCCATCCTTGCAATCCTCTCCATCGCGGTCGGCGCGTTGGTGATGCAAGCAGGTCTCGCGCGTAAAGGATCGGCTTCGCCAATCCTTCAGCCTGCCGAGTAATCACGAGCCAGCTCCGAAAACACGCCCTGCCCACTCCGGTTGGCAGGGCTTTTTCATGTGCACGCCGCGGCTGGTAAAGGCCTCAGACTTCGGGATCGGCCTTTTCGACCGCGTGTCGGATACGGCGGATCATGAACCAAACCAGCAAGACAACGGGCACCGTGACCAGCGCCGTCAGCATCCCTTTGGATATGCCCAGAATGCCCGTAGCCGGATACAAAAGATACCCGGCGAGCGATACGGCGTAGTAGCTGATCGCCACAACCGAAAGCCCTTCGACGGTGCGTTGCAACCGCAGCTGTGTGTCCGCTCTTTGGTTCATACTTTCCAGCAATTGCTGGTTCTGGGCCGATCGCTGCACCTCAACACGGGTCCGAAGCAAATCCCCGGCGCGCATGGCCCTGTCAGCCATTGCCCCCAGACGCCGCTCAGCTGATTTGACTGTCCGCATGGCCGGATCAAACCGGCGCATCATGAATTCAGCAAAGCTTTGCCGGCCCATAAAGCGTTCTTCGCGCAACACTGTTGTGCGTTGTTCCACGATGGCCTCATAGGCTCCGGTCGCCCCAAAGCGAAAAGACATTTGCGCGGACAGGTTCTCAAGCTCGGCCGATACGGCCAAAAGACTGCGCAACGTGTCCTCTTCGGGACCCTGCCTTTGGGTCATGGCTTCCATCAGGCGGGTCAGCTCGGCGTCGATCTCACCCATGCGCGGGCCGATCTCCTTGACCTTGGAGAACCCAAGCATCGACATGGCCTTGTATGTCTCAATCTCGCACAGGCGCTGGACAATGCGGCCCACACGGCGTTGTTTCACGCCAGGCGCGGTGAAAACGGCAAAGCGCAAATGTCCCGACGGATCGATCCGAAAATCTCCGGCCACGACTGCATCACTGTCCAGAACGCGGCTGACCGCCACGCTTTCGGACACGAGCCAGTCATCAACCAGTTCCGACATCCTGTCATCATCAGACTGTTCACTGATGCGCAGCATTGCCGACGTGATCCGCACGCCCGGCGCTTCATTGAGCCAGTCCTCGGGAAACACTTCAAAGTCAGCAGGATCAAAGGCCCTTTCACCAAGACCGCCCAGAAAGACCGTGTAAGTCACGAATTCCGTGTGCTGTTCCCATTTCAGAACGTTTTGCCCGATCTGACCCGAATAATGGGTTGCCCCCGGCTGCGGATGCGGCGTGCCGTAGCGGTCGAGTAGATCGGTCAAATGTTTGAGATCCAGCGAACGGTCGCGGCCCGCCGCATTGGTTTCTTTCTTAATCGCAAGATAGATCGCCCGACACGGCGCCGTCAGCGAAGGGAACGGCCGCGCGTGTAGTTCATTTGCCAGCTTATAACGTAGGGGGTGATCCTGAATGGGCGGCATTTCTGCATCCTTTGCGCCAACTCCGTCACGGACAGGATCGCCGGGACGTGTTATCCGCCAAATTACTCATGCCCCACTCGAAGTAAAGAATAAAATTCATTATTTTCAATGATTTACGTGGATGCAATGGTATACGGCGGGAAAAAGCCTGAAAAACGGGCAGAAATTCAAACCCTTATGAGCTGTTTGGACTGTAGCGGCTGATCATCGTGTAGTCTTTGCGCGGGCCCTGAACGCGCCATGTGCAGGTCCAATTGGGCCAACTGTCGAAATCATAACTGGCATCATATTGGTCGGGATCGCACCAATGCGCGGCCTCTCCGCCTTTTGGTGGCACCTGATGAAAGAACCGCCCATCATCAAAACACACCCGCAGATCATGATCCCAAACATAGCTGCGCTCGGCTTGAAAGCGGCCCTGCCCCGGCAGGCTCAGAAACCCGGTTTCCGTGTAAACCGCGCCGCCGGCCTCGGGCGTCCAGACAGCCGTTCCTTCGAACCGGCCCGCGCCGCCGGAATGCTCCCGGATGTCGCGATCGATCCGCCATTCGCCAAAAAAATCGCTCAGTTCTACCGGCATTCCAGACTTGCCTCATAGGGGTGCCTTGCCAACATAGACAGAGGCCAAACCAGACGAAAGCCAGCTATGCACAATCAAGGCATCATTCTTTTCACGCTCACCTTCGTGGCGCTGCCAATTGTGCTGCTGGTTTTGTCGCGTCGCGTTACAAACCGTCTGTTCCGCCGATTGAGCCTGATCAGTTTTGCACTCTGGATGCTCGGCCTGATTGCCTTTCTACTCATCAGCTTCGATTGCACCGGCAATTTTCTCTATGGCTACGATGGGTGCCAAGGCCTGAGCAACACGGCTGCGGATTTTTTGGTGCCCCGCGCGCTGCTGGCCATGGCTGCAGCCATTGTACTTTATACAATGGCGCTGCTCTGGCTTGGCTGGCAAAAACTGCGGGACCGGAAACGCCGAGCGGACTCGCCTTATTCAGGACCAAAGTAAGGGGCGGGTTTGGTCAGTGCGATGATCGGCTGGCTACGGTCCGCAACGGCGACTTCGACGCAGTTTCCCGGCCCGTCCGTGAATTCCCAGACATGCCCTTCACGGGTGTCCAGCGTCATACTCTGCCCGGCGTCCAGCGCGCCAAAACTCTGTCCCATGCCATTGTGGTCAATCCAGTACAGGCCGCGATATTCGCCTGAATCGTTGCGGATTGTCAGCGACAGCGCGATCTCTCCATCGATTGATCTGAGATTGCGGGCGACGAGGCAGACAGGATCCATTTCCGGCTCATCCGGGTCAGAGCCTGTTTGCTCTCCGGCCTCCCAAAGGCTGTCGATCCGGGCGCAATCGTCAATCATGCGAACCGCCTGATCTGCAATTCCGTCCATCGGCAAGACGAGCGCGTTTTGCCCCGGCAGATCGTAATAGACCGGACCGCCTTCCGAGAAGATTGACCAAATGGGATCATTGGTGAACAGCGCCACGTCCACGCCCGAGATTCCTACTTCGGCCAGAGCACCGACAACGGAACCGTCGCGCTGAAACCGCTCGCCGTTGTTCGAGGTGAATGTCACGCCCGCCGGTGCACCATCCGTTTGTCCGGACACATCCGAGAACAGGGTCATCATGACGTAGGGCCCGGAATTTCCAATCAGGCATTCCGCGCGGAACTGAACCGCATCGGTTTCCGGGATGCCGTAGGAAAGCATCAAGAAGGTATCGAACACGTCCTGCTGTACTGAGCGGGTGTAGGTCCAGCTCATGTCGGACTGCCCCGTATTCTGCGCGAACATCGGAGAGGCCATGATCAGGCCGGCGGTCACAAGGGACGGAAATCGCATGGTCTATTCCTTTGAAACGTAAATCACTGAACAATGCACACAGCCTAGGCCAAGGTCAGGCAACCCGCAATCGTTGCTGCGACAGCGGCATCGCTTGCCCTTCCCGGCCACCCTCCGTATGAGAGGCGCGCGCATTCCTGCTGCCACTGCCGAAGAAAAGGACAGCCCGATGATCCCCCGTTATTCCCGCCCCGACATGGTCGCCATTTGGTCACCCGAGACCAAGTTCCGCATCTGGTATGAGATCGAAGCTCATGCCTGTGACGCGCAGGCCAATCTGGGAGTCATCCCGCAGGAAAACGCCGACGCCGTCTGGAAAGCCAAGGACGTGGAATTCGATGTGGCCCGGATCGACGAAATCGAGGCTGTGACCAAGCATGACGTCATCGCCTTTCTGACGCATCTCGCCGAACATGTCGGCAGCGAAGAGGCGCGCTTTGTTCATCAGGGCATGACATCGTCTGATGTTCTGGACACCTGTTTCAACGTGCAGTTGGTGCGCGCCTCGGACATCCTGATCAAGGGCATCGAAGGCCTGCTGGCAGCGCTAAAAAAGCGGGCTTTGGAACACAAAGACACCGTGCGTATCGGGCGCAGCCACGGCATCCATGCCGAACCCACAACCATGGGTCTGACTTTTGCCCGGTTCTACGCCGAAATGGATCGCAACCTGTCACGCATGCGCGATGCGCGGGCCGAAGTGGCCACCGGCGCAATTTCCGGCGCTGTCGGTACCTTTGCCAACATCGATCCGGCTGTCGAAGAGCATGTCTGCGAAAAGATGGGGCTGGTGCCAGAACCGATCAGCACACAGGTCATCCCACGCGACCGCCACGCGGCGTTTTTCGCCACCTTGGGTGTGATCGCCAGCAGCATCGAGAACATCGCCATCGAAATCCGTCACATGCAGCGCACCGAGGTTCTGGAAGCCGCAGAATTTTTCTCGATGGGTCAAAAAGGTTCATCGGCGATGCCGCACAAGAAGAACCCGGTGTTGACCGAGAACCTCACCGGTCTGGCCCGCCTTGTGCGCATGGCCGTGATCCCGGCGATGGAGAATGTCGCGCTGTGGCACGAGCGGGACATCTCGCACAGCTCGGTCGAACGGATGATTGGCCCCGATGCCACCGTGACGCTGGATTTTGCCCTGCACCGTCTGACCGGTGTGATCGACAAGCTGCTGGTCTATCCGCAGAACATGCTGGACAACATGAACAAGTTCCCGGGTCTGGTGATGTCACAGCGTGTGCTGCTGGCTCTGACTCAGGCCGGCGTCAGCCGCGAAGACGCCTACCGTCTGGTTCAGCGCAACGCCATGAAGGTCTGGGATCATCGCACCGATTTCCGCGAGGAACTGCTGGCCGATGACGAAGTCCGCGCGGCCCTGTCCGAAGAGGAAATCAACGAAAAGTTCGATCTGGGCTACCACACCAAGCACGTGGACACGATCTTTGCCCGTGTGTTCGGCGAAGACTAACTGCCCAGCAAGGTAAGCGCACCCACAAGGATCGTGGCCAGCACAAAGCCGGCCACCTTCTGTGCGTGAAAGACCCATTCCGCAAGGCCATCGTTATGTTCGATGGCCTTGTGCGCTTCTTTCAGCTCGACCAAGGGAAGCGCGTTTTCAAGCGAATACCAGAACTTCTGCCAGAACCCCTTGAGTTCCTGCGACGCGCTGCGATAGGCTACCACGACCCCAAGGAATACCAGAGCACCGAACCAGGCGAGCAGATAGAACGGATAAACGCCATGTCCGATCACCCAGGCTGACAGCCCCAGTTTGAACCTGTCCCATGGCGGTGTGCCCTCAACGGTGCGGCGATGCTCGTAGCGGGCAAAGCGAACGGCTTTGGCCGCGTTCTCGGCACCAGCCGCCGTCAAGGCTGCGGCCAGTTGTTCATAGGGTTGTGGATCATAGCGCTTGCCGTGGTCCGGCTGCGCTTCTTCGATCCATGCGATCAGAGTTTCGGCATCCGCATCGCCCATATTGGCGCTCTGCACCCACGAGTCCGCGTTGAGCCCGCCGAAACGGTCGTAACGCAAACCCGTCAGATCGGTTTTCAACCAAGTGCCATCCTTGCGTTTCCACCCATGCATTTCCGCCTGAAGCACCGGCGTAGACACATTGCGCAGGATCAGTTCGGCGTCGTTGCCCCAAGTCGGCGCGCCATGGCTGTCGCCGGGCGAAGAGAGCAGCAATTCAACACCAACCTTGGCGCCAGTCATGTTGATCTTGCCATCAAACCGACTGGCCCCGAATTGCAAATGGCTGCCGATGTCAGAGGCGGTGAGCAAAATTCGGTTTTTGAATTGGCTACCGCCCCTAAAAAAGACAGAACCACCTGTTTGCACACCGTCTGCAACAAACTCGTCTTCGAAAACAGCTCCGACTGCTGACAGCTGCCCGCCAATCTTCGCATTGAGTAGGTTCACGCGTCCCTCGAACTTTGCGGAATTGCGCAAAAAAAGAGAGCCTCCTATTTTCGCGCTATCTGCTTGAAATTCACGTTCAAAGGAAGATCGACTGGCATCAACGTCGGATCCGATGCTGGCGCTACGAATATCGACATTGTCCATAAACGATGCTCCGTCTCGCAGGAATAAAGTCTGCCCAATGGACAGCCTGTTCCCAACAAACTTCCCCTCAAAAGTAGATCCGATTGCGGACAGGACGTTTCCGATCGATGCGCTTCGCAAAACCACGTCCCCTTTGAACACGGATCCACCACTCAGAAAGAGCGAGCCTTCCACCAAAAAACTATCGGCGTCGAAACGGCCCTCGAAAGTTGACCCGATTGCCGAAACTGCAGAGCCAATATGTCCGGCCCTTAAAACTACGTCTTTTTTGAATACTGAGCCGTCCGAAAGGAACAATGAGGCACCAACCCATACTTTGTCTGCGTTGATCACGCCTTCAAAAAGTGCATCGCTTGCTTCGAGGTTCCCATGAACCTTTGCGCCTATTAGAACCACATCGTCTCGAAATACCGTTCCGTTTCTTAAGAAAAACGAACCCTTTATTTCTGCACTAGACGCAGAGAATTCTCCCTCAAAGATAGATCCTTCGAGTTCTATGTCGGTGGAGATCCGCGCTCTGCCCAAGTCGACAACGCCGCGATACTCACCGCCCCACATGAACAATGAACCGCCCGCAATCATCCGATCTGCTTGGATGTCGCCTTCAACGACAGACTCAGCCAAACTAAAAGACCGGGCAAATCGAGTTTCCCAAAGATGGATGTTTTTTTGAAAGTGACTATCGAGGATGAACAGCGCCGGTTTGATGTCGAGATAGCTCAGGTTCAGCGTATCGGTTATTTGCGCACATCTGATTGTGAAACGGTCTCTCGGGCTACGTGCCAGCAAGGCCGGTGTTGTCAGGATGGCCCGGATAAACTCACCACTGATCTGGCGGTTCTCCGGTACCGGGCCGTCGATCTTGTCGGGTCGGCATTCCAACGGCTCATCTGCAGTGTCGTACCACTGCATGTTCACTTCGCCCGACTTCAACTCGCACAGTTCGTCCCAGATCATTTTCTCCAGATCGGACCACCGCCAATCGTCTGGCATGGGGATAGCGCAGGCGACCGGTTCTTCGACGATAACGACAGGGGGATCTTGCTGGGCGTCCGCGCCAAACCGCGAAAATGCGGCCAAGGCAAGAAAGGCCAAAACAAAAAAGCAAAACTGACGCGTGAAGATTCTCGATTGAAATGATTTCACCCATACAATCTTAACGAGCGCCCCTCTGTCCAGCTTTTGTGCGTCGGCGTATTGCCGCTTGGCACGCGACATCAAAAATTTTGACCGAATTGCAACCTGTGCTAGTATTCAAAGTGTTCAACAGGAGGACTGAAATGAAATTCAAGATGCTTCTGACGACCGCGGCGTTGGTCTTGGCGCCTGCATTCGCGGCAAACGCGGCCTGTTCTGGTCATGAGAAACAAGTCATGAGCTGCGCAGAAGGCTCAGTCTATGATGCCGAAACTGGCAGCTGCAAGGTCATGTCCAGCTAAGATCTCTACGCACGTACCCAAGACACTGGCGGCCCGCAGTGGCCGCCTTTTTCGTTTGTCCTATCTATGCAAAACACAACTCGTCAGGAGAGATCATGCGATTTTCACCCGTTTCAGCCGTTTGTCTCAGCCTCATGCTGCCCCTGCCCGCCCTGGCCGCAGGCACCGAGACCGAAGCGCCGCCCAAGCCATCCCCAACCACGCAAGAGTGCGAAGAAGGTTTGATCTGGGATGCTGATCTGGGTGAATGCGCAGCGCCCAAGGATACCAGGCTGAACGACAAGACCCGGATGCTGGCCGTTCGGGAACTGGCCTACGCCGGCCGGGTCGCCGAAGCGCGGTCCGTTCTGGACAGCCTGCAAGACCAAGGCTCCGATCTGGCGCTCACATACCGCGGGTTCGTTGCCCGCACACTGGGCCAAACCGCCGAAGCCGAGCTTTGGTATCAAAGGGCGTTGGCGGCCAATCCCAACAACCTTCTGGCACGCAGTTATATGGGTCAGGGTTATGTCGAACAGGGCGAAATCCATCTCGCACGGCTGCAACTGACGCAGATCCGCACCCGAGGCGGCCGGGGTAGCTGGGCCGAAATTTCGCTGCGTATGGCCATCGAGCGCGGACGCGGTTTTTCTTACTGACGGCGGTGCGCCCTTAACTGGTGGGTAACCTTGGACCGATAGGTCTGACGTTATGCCAGCGGGAACACCCTTGAATGTCTAATCTGATTGCTGCCCCGGCCGCTGTCGCGGCCCTGCCCAACCATCGACCGACTGGCAGGCCTGATGCGCTTTCGCGCAAATCCAAGGCTGCGATTATCGTGCAGTTCTTGCTTAACGAAGGCGCGGATATTCCTTTGTCTGCTTTGCCCGAGGACCAGCAGGCGGAACTGACACTGCTGCTGGGCAACATGCGCTATGTGGACCGCGAAACACTGAACGCCGTGGTGGCCGAATTTGCCGATGAACTCGACAGTGTTGCCATGGCCTTTCCCGGTGACATAGCCGGTGCGCTCAGCGCACTTGATGGCAAGATCAATCCCCACACCGCAGCCCGCCTGCGAAAAGAGGCCGGTGTACGCCAGACCGGCGATCCGTGGGTCCGCATCAGCGCGTTGCCGCCCGAGCGGCTGATCACATTGGTGCAAAGCGAAAGCACCGAAGTGGCCGCCGTCATGATGTCCAAAATCCACGTGGCCAAGGCGGCAGAGGTTTTGGGAAAACTGCCCGGAGACCGGGCGCGCAGAATATCCTACGCGGTGTCGTTGACCACCGGCGTCACCCCGGATGCCGTCGAGCGCATTGGCCTAAGCCTTGCCGCGCAGCTGGACGCCGAACCCATCAAGGCCTTTGCGGCCAAACCCGATGAACGTCTCGGCGCCATCCTCAACTATTCGCCCTCCAACACCCGCGACGAACTGCTATCGGGACTGGAAGAACAGGACCGCGATTTCGCCGAAGCGGTTCGCAAGGCAATCTTTACGTTTGCCAACATTCCCGATCGCCTCAACCCGATCGATGTGCCCAAAATCCTGCGAGACGTTCCACAGGATGTTCTGGCCACCGCCCTTGCAGCCGCAACCAGCGAAGATGATCAGCGCGCAGCAGGCTTTATCACGGAAAACATCTCCAAACGAATGGCCGCCAGCCTGCAAGAAGAGGTGGAAAACCGCGGCACCGTCAAGGCCAAGGCTGGCGAAGCGGCCATGACCGAGGTCATTGATGCCATTCGCACATTGGTCACCTCGGGCGAGATTACGCTGCGCTCTGAGGACGAAGACGACGGCTGACGCCCTCTGCATGCTTGCGCATTCAGCCGGGCTTTCATAAATCTGACGGACCGAACCCAGCCCGTGAAAGCGTCCAATCCGTGTCAGCCTCCAAACCACAGCAGGAAAAACCGACCGGGGACCGCAGCAGCACTGTGCGGGATTGGCTGACCGACCGGGCCTTCCGCACCTTTATCGGCGCAGCACGACTGCTACCCTACCGCTGGCGCGTCCCGCTCATGGGCTGGATCATGCGGACGATCGTGGCACCCTTGGCCGGTCACAAGGCCCGCATCCGGGACAACCTTGCGCATGCCTGCCCTGAGCTGAGCGAGGCCGAGGTGCGCCGCCTGTGCAAATCCGTACCGGACAACGTGGGCCGCACGTTGATCGAGATTTATTCCGGTCAGGATTTCGTGGCGCGCGCCCAAAAGGCCAAGATCACCGGCCCCGGACTGGAGGCCCTGGAACAGGCGCGTGCGGATGGCAGGCCCGTTATTCTTGTGACCGGGCATTTCGGCAATTACGACGCGGCTCGAGCGGCGCTGATTGGCCGGGGGCACAATATGGGCGCGCTCTATCGCGCCATGTCGAACCCGTGGTTCAACGATCACTACGTCAAAGCCATCACGGCCATCGGAACGCCCATGTTCGAACAGGGCAAACGGGGCATGATTGAAATGGTGCGGCACATCAAGGCTGGCGGCGTACTCGGCATTTTGACGGATCTGCATGCGGCAGGCGGCGCGCGTACCAGCTATTTTGACAAACCGGTCAAGACCTCAACTGTAACGGCTGAGCTGGCGCTCAAATTCGACGCCCCATTGATCCCGGTCTACGCGATCCGGCAACCAGACGGGCTGAGCTTTGAGATTGTTCTGCTCGATGAGATCAAACGCGGCGACGCGGTAGAGATGACGCAGGCTGTCAACGACGGTCTGGAGGCGTTGGTGCGCCAGCACATGTACCAGTGGTTCTGGATACACCGCCGCTGGAAGATCAAGAACCCGGTTTGGCGTCAGCGCAAGCGAGCAGCCGCAACGATGGGTCCGTAGCCTGGTTCCTGAACCAGAACCACAACAGGACCGCTTCCGCCCAGACGCACGGTGCCTTCGTAGGTGCCGCGCCCGTTCCATTTCGCCGCAACATCCCAGTCTTCGACGATATGGGTATAGGTCAACCGGTGACCGGCGTTCTCACCGCGCGTGATTTCCACATCCTTGCTGGGCGCATAGCGGATCACATGGATCTCGCAGGGGCGCCCATCGTGCAGGGCGGTCGCCTTGATCGCCAGTTGATTTCCGCTGCGGCGGATATCAAGCGCGACCTTGGGCTTTTGGGCCTGATGCTTGCGGATCAGATCCACCACTTTCATCGGGCGCGATCCAACAACGGCGTGCGAGCCGTTGATCACCATCTGGGGCGTATAGATCTTGCGCCAGCCGCCGGCCATGGCATAGCCCTTTTGCCGCGTGGTAAAGCCCGGCATGGCAAAACGGTCTTTCCAGCCAATGTAGTCCCAGTAGTCCACGTGCAGGGCCAGCGGAATAACATCATCGCGCCCGCCCAGTTCTGCCAACAGCGCATCAGCAGGCGGACAGGACGAACAGCCCTGAGAGGTGAACAGTTCAACCACGACCGGATTGTCCTGCGCGGCAACAGACGTCGCCGCCCCTCCGGTCAGGGCTGCAAAGATCAGGGCAAGAGAAGCCAGGTGCCTGCGCATGAAAAGCTCGTGTGTGTGATGTGTCGTTTGAAAATATGAACTACCGAACTGGCGGTGAAAAGACCAATCAAGGTTTTGCGAGAGACTGTGACAGTCCCGTGTGGCGGGCGGGATACCCTGCCATCCCACGGCGGTAAAACCGCTGTTCTTCAGCGTTATCGGCGGGAATGTGTACAATGGCATACAAAAAACGTCGCACCCCCCTTGATCGACCTGTGCGCATGGTGCAGATACGGGCCAGAATTCCCATCTTCACCTTTGAAAGGTAGGCCATCCATGCCCATTACAGTTGGCACTGACAGCGCAAAGACCCGCAAAACCCTGACCGTCGGCGACCAGAGCGTCGCGTATTACTCGATCCCAGCCGCCGAAGCGGCCGGACTGGGCGAGTTTTCGAACCTGCCTGCGGCACTCAAAGTCGTTCTGGAAAACATGCTGCGCTTCGAAGATGGCAAGACCGTCACCGTTGACGACATCAAAGCCTTTTCCGACTGGGGCAAAAATGGCGGCAAAGGCGACCGCGAACTGGCCTACCGCCCTGCCCGCGTTCTCATGCAGGACTTCACCGGCGTTCCGGCAGTTGTTGACCTTGCCGCGATGCGCGACGGCATCAAGGCGCTGGGTGGTGATCCACAGAAAATCAACCCGCTGAACCCTGTTGATCTGGTCATCGACCACTCGGTCATGATCGACGAGTTTGGCAACCCACGCGCGTTCCAGATGAACGTGGACCGCGAATACGAACGCAACATGGAGCGCTACACCTTCCTCAAGTGGGGTCAGAGCGCATTCAACAACTTCCGCGTTGTGCCCCCCGGCACCGGCATCTGCCATCAGGTGAACCTTGAGTATCTGGCTCAGACCGTCTGGACCGACACAGACCAGACAGGCACAGAAGTGGCCTATCCTGACACGTTGGTTGGCACGGACAGCCACACCACCATGGTCAACGGCGCAGCCGTTCTGGGCTGGGGTGTTGGCGGCATCGAGGCCGAAGCAGCGATGCTGGGTCAGCCAATCTCCATGCTGATCCCCGAAGTCATCGGATTTGAGCTGACAGGCTCCATGGTCGAAGGCACCACCGGCACCGATCTGGTTCTCAAGGTCGTCGAAATGCTGCGCGCCAAAGGTGTTGTGGGCAAGTTCGTCGAATTCTACGGCGAAGGTCTGGACCGTCTGCCTCTGGCCGACCGTGCGACCATCGCCAACATGGCACCGGAATATGGCGCCACCTGCGGCTTTTTCCCGATCGACAATGAAACGCTGCGCTACCTGCGCAACACCGGCCGTGACGAAGCGCGCATCGCGCTGGTCGAAGCCTATGCCAAGGAAAACGGTTTCTGGCGCGGTGCAGACTATGCACCGGTCTACACCGACACGCTCAGCCTCGATAT
This sequence comes from Paracoccaceae bacterium, assembly GCA_020630695.1. GTDB lineage: Bacteria > Pseudomonadota > Alphaproteobacteria > Rhodobacterales > Rhodobacteraceae > Thalassococcus_A > Thalassococcus_A lentus. Next base: position 26,637 of record JAHDIS010000040.1, read on the forward strand.
GGGTACCATCGTGCCTGCCATCTCGGGCCCCAAGCGCCCGCAGGACTACGTGGCACTGACCGGCGCCAAGGATGCCTTCCGCAAGGAAATGGAAGAAACCTTCAAACGTCCGATGAACAAGGAAGTCGCCGTTGCAGGCGAAGACTACACCATGGAATCGGGCAAGGTCGTGATCGCGTCGATCACATCGTGCACCAACACATCCAACCCCTACGTTATGATCGGTGCGGGTCTTGTGGCGCGCAAAGCCGCTGAACTGGGTCTGGATCGCAAGCCATGGGTCAAGACCTCTCTGGCCCCCGGATCGCAGGTTGTTTCCGCCTATCTTGAAGCTGCGGGCCTGCAGGACGATCTGGACAAGATCGGCTTCAACCTCGTGGGCTACGGCTGCACAACCTGCATCGGTAACTCTGGTCCGATCCAGAAGGAACTGTCCGACGCCATCGCCGAGGGTGATCTGGTTGCGACTTCGGTTCTGTCCGGCAACCGCAACTTCGAAGGCCGGATTTCGCCTGACGTGCGCGCCAACTATCTGGCCTCGCCGCCGCTGGTTGTTGCCTATGCCATCGCTGGCACCATGGACATCAATCTGGCCACCGATCCGATCGCACAGACACCAGATGGCAAGGATGTCTATCTCAAGGATATCTGGCCGACCTCGCAGGAAGTGGCAGAGCTGGTCGAACAGACCGTGACACGCGAAGCCTTCCAGTCGAAATACGCCGATGTGTTCAAGGGCGACGACAAGTGGCAGGGCGTCGATGTGACCGAGGCCGAAACCTACGATTGGCCTGCGACCTCGACCTACGTTCAGAACCCACCCTACTTCCAGGGCATGAGCGCAGAGCCGGGCACCATCAGCAACATCGAAGGTGCGCGCGTTCTGGCACTGCTGGGCGACATGATCACCACCGACCACATCTCGCCTGCGGGTTCGTTCAAGGAAACCACACCCGCTGGCCAGTATCTGACAGATCGTCAGGTGGCCCCGCGTGAGTTCAACTCTTACGGTTCGCGCCGTGGCAACCACGAGATCATGATGCGCGGCACCTTTGCCAACATCCGCATCAAGAACGAAATGCTCGATGGGGTCGAAGGCGGCTACACCAAGGGCCCGGATGGCGCGCAGACATCGATCTACGACGCAGCCATGGCCTATCAGGAACAGGGCACCCCACTGGTCATCTTTGGTGGTGAACAGTATGGCGCCGGCTCCAGCCGTGACTGGGCAGCCAAGGGCACAGCCCTGCTGGGCGTCAAGGCCGTGGTCGCCGAGAGCTTTGAACGTATTCACCGCTCCAACCTCGTTGGTATGGGCGTGATCCCGTTCGAATTCACCGGCGGTGACACCCGCAAGAGCCTTGGCCTGACCGGCGAGGAAAGCGTTTCGATCTCGGGTCTGGACACGATCCAGCCGCTGCAGGAAGTGCCTTGCACCATTACGTTTGCTGATGGCTCCGAAAAGACCATCACGCTCAAGTGCCGGATCGATACAGCGATCGAAATCGAATACATCGAACACGGGGGCGTGCTGCACTACGTTCTGCGCAACCTCGCGCAGGCACCTGTCGCAGCCGAATAAACCAAAACAGATTGCGGCGCGGGCAATGCTCCGCGCCGTTTCAAGGCCCCGCTTCGGCGGGGCTTTTTGTTTTCCGAGCTTGCGCAAAAATGCGCCATCCACACCATCCAACGCGCAAAACACCGCCGATACAGGGCTTTAGGGGGAAATTGTCAGGTTTTCCCCACTCCACAAACCCGCACAAAACCCCAAGATAGAGACAACGCCGCACAAACCGAGGCACGTCCGATGAAAAACCGAACCATCAAGCCATGGCTGATTGCCCAGCTCGCCGTTTTGACGTTGCTGGCGGTCTATGGTGTTTCGGCTGGCGCAGACGCAGTTCAGGCTTGCGATCTGAGCACCCTCACCGACGACAGTCTGTTGTGTGATCTGTAGAAGCGCTTAGCGCTCCAAGGCGTCCTGAAGCGCAGGAACAAAGCGCTGTTCATAGTCCGAACCGACCAAGGGCCCCGCAAAGCGGAACAACACGGTTCCATCCCCATCGACAATAAAGGTTTCGGGCGGCGCTGTGACGCCCCATTCGATCGCCGTGCGGCCCAGCGGATCAAAGGGCACCGCGAGGAACGGATTGCCGTCATCCTCCAGATACCCGCGGGCCTGCGATTCCTTGTCTTTGAAATTCACCCCGATGATGCGCAGCCCGTCCTGTTGCATCTCCAGCAGCTGCGGATGCTCTGCGCGGCAAGGCGGGCACCAGCTCGCCCAGAAATTCACCAATGTGATTTCACCCGAGCTGAGCGCATCAGGCGCCGCCGCGTCAAACCCTGCCAGCGTTTCGACAGGCAAGGCCGGGGCCGGTTGCCCCACCCGCGTGGATGGCAGGCCCTGCGGGTCCTCGCGGAACATGCCGACATAGGCCATGATGGCGAACCCGGCGAATATCGCCGGCGGTACAAACATCAGCGGCGAAAGCTTAGCCATCAGAGGCCTCTTTGGTACTGCGGCCCTGCCGCGCTTCGATGTCTTCGAGTTCACGCCGCACCCGGCGTGCGCGCATGACACTGAACAAAACCAACAGAATGATCAGGGTCAGCGAAACCGCATAAGCGCTGAGCACGTAGCCTGCATATTTTCCAAGATCCGGCAGCATCACAGTGTCCTTTCGCGAGCCAGCAGCGCGCGGGCGCGCCGCGCCCGAATTTCAGTCTGCGTGCGCAGGAACACCAGCGCGATAAACAACAAGGCGAAACCAACCATGGAGATCACCGCCGGATACCAGAAAACATCTGCGATATTCTGTTCCTTGTCAGCCGAGAAAGTGGCCTCCTGGTGCAGCCCCTGGTTCCAGAACAGAACGGCGTAGCGGCTGAGCAAGGCAAAGACCGATCCAACAAGGCAAAGGATCGATGTCAGATCGGCGGCGGTGTCGTCATCCTCGATGGCCGACCACAGCGCGATATAGCCAAGGTAGAACAGGAACAGGATCAAAAAGGATGTCAGTCGCGGGTCCCAGGCCCACCATGTGCCCCACATCGGCTGGCCCCAGATCGCCCCTGTTGCCAGCGCAATGACCGTCATGACAGCGCCCACCGGGGCTGCGGCGCGCGCAGCGAGGGCCGAAACATGATGACGTCTGACGATCCAGATCAGCGACGCCACAAGCATCATGAGCCAGGCATTAATCGCCATCAGCGCCGCAGGCACATGCAAGTAGATGATCTTGACGGTTGATCCCTGCCGGAAATCATCCGGCGTAAAGAAAAATCCCCAGATCAACCCGATGGCAAGGCAGCTCAGCGCCGCCCAAGAAAACCATGGCAGCAGGCGGTCCGTTGTTCGGATGAACTTGACCGGATTGGCGTATTCCCAGATCGACATGATGTGCAGTTATCCCTTGTGCGCGCCTGTTACACCTCAAATATGCGTCATACGCAATATGGCAGTGCCCGGCGCATCAGCGCAGGTTGATCCTCAGCACAGCCGCGGAGGCAAAGGGAAGCAGCGCAACCACGCCCGCGCTGATCCCCGCCAGCATCAGCAACGGTGTTTGCACAGCCAGCCCCTCAGCACCCCGTCGGGCCACTTCGGCGCCAAAGATCAACGTCGGGACATAAAGCGGCAGCACCAGCAATGACATCAGCAACCCGCCGCGTTTGATGCCCACGGTCAGGGCCGCGCCGAAGGTTCCGATCACACTCAGGGCCGGTGTGCCCAGTGCGAGGCTGACAACGACCCAGAGATACGCATCGACAGGCATGCTCAGCAGCACGCCGAGTGCCGGGGCGGCAAAGACCAGCGGCAGCCCCGTTGTGATCCAATGCGCCAGTGCCTTAATGGTCACGATGCCTTCCATCGGCAAAGGCGCGGTCGCGAGCAGATCAAGCGATCCGTCTTCCCAGTCCAGCGCCAGAATGCGATCGAGCGACAACAAACAGGCCAGCAAAGCACCGATCCACAAGATACCCGGCGCAATCTTGGCAAGCAGTGCGGTTTCAGGGCCCACGCCAAAAGGCACCAGCACCGTAACGATCAGAAAGAACGCCAACCCGAGGCCAAAGCCCCCACCTGCCCGAATGGCCAGCATCAAATCCCGTTTCAAAAGCGCAATCACAGGAACGCCTCGTCTTGGGCGGACACGCGTGGAACCGCGCGGAATTTGCCCACATCCAGCACCTCAGCCTCGTTCAGGCCCAGATCGATATGCGTGGCCATCAGCGCAGCACCGCCCTGCTGCAGATGCGCACGCACCGCATCGGCAAAGAGCGCAACCGAAGCTGCATCCAGCGAAACCGTCGGTTCGTCCAGAACCCAAATCGGACGCCCCGTGACCATCAACCGCGCAAGACCAAGGCGGCGTTTCTGGCCCGCGCTCAGTGTTCCAGCAAGCCGCGTGCGCAATCCGGTCAGGTCAAAAGCCTTGATCGCAGGCTCAATATCGCGTTGGGCAAAGACATCAGCCCAAAAGCTCAGGTTCTCTGTCACGCTCAGCATGGACTTCAAACCGTCCGCATGGGCGGCATAGGCAATCCGGTCTTCTGCGCCTTCAATCCGCCCAGAGAGCGGCGGCTGCAGACCAGCCATGGTGCGCAGCAGTGTTGTCTTGCCAGCGCCATTGGGTCCGCGCAGCACCAAGGCACGGCCAAGGCCGAGGGAAAACGTCACCCCCTCCAAAACCGGCACACCACCGCGTGCTACGCCCAGATCAATTGCTTGCAGATCCATGAAACGGAATTACCCCACGGGCGCCAAGCGCAAAAGCGCCAAATCGGCGCGCCCTGCCCATGCGCCAGTCACGAGGCCTGTTCGATCTGCTCTTCGCCTTCATCCTCGACCCTGGCAACACGTGCACCGGCCTTCTGGCTGGTGACCACACCCAGCGATTTGAGCTTACGATGCAGCGCTGAGCGTTCCATACCGACGAAATTCGCCGTTCGGGAAATGTTGCCGCCAAAGCGGTTGATCTGCGTCAGCAGGTATTCGCGCTCAAAGGCTTCGCGTGCTTCGCGCAGGGGCATCGTGGCCAACGTTCCGGAGAGAATGACCTTGCCGTCTTCTTCTTCGCTTGGGGCCGATTCCTGTGGCAGTTCACGGGCCTCGATTGGTCCGGTCCCTTCGCCCAGTATGAGCACACGCTCCACCAGATTCTTGAGCTGCCGCACATTGCCGGGCCAGGTCATGGTTTGCATCAGGGCAACCGCTTCGTCAGACAGCGTGCGCTTTGGCAGGCCCTGCGACTGGTGGCATTGCTCGATGAAGTAATCGGCCAGCATTGGAATGTCTTCGCGCCGTTCAGACAGGGATGGAACCGCGATCGGCACAACGTTCAGGCGGTGGAACAGCTCTTCGCGGAACCGCCCTTCGGCAATTTCCTCCTGCAGGTCGCGCCCGGTCGAAGAAATGACCCGCAGATCTACGCGAACCTTGTCACTGCCTCCGACCCGGTTGAATTGCTGATCCACAAGAACACGCAGGATTTTTGACTGAGTGCCCAACGGCATGTCGGCCACTTCGTCAAAGTAGATAACGCCGCCATGGGCCTGTTCGAGCAAACCCGGCTCGATCCCCCGCTTGGCGCTTTCGCGGCCAAACAGCATGGCTTCCATCATTTCAGGCTCAACCCCGGCGCAATTCACGGTGACAAAGGGGGCAGAGCTGCGGTTGGACTTGGCGTGAATATATCGCGCTGCAACTTCCTTGCCGCTGCCTGCAGGGCCGGTCAGCATAACGCGGCCATTGGATTTGGTCACCTTGTCCAGTTGTGCAATCAAGGCGCGGTATCCTGCGCTGTCACCCAGCATTTCAGCGCTGCGAGTTTCACCACGCTTAAGAGTGGCGTTCTCACGGCGCAGGCGCGAGGTTTCCATCGCCCGCCGGATCACCACCAAAAGCTGATCAATGTTGAACGGCTTTTCGATAAAGTCATAGGCGCCCTGCCGGATCGCAGCCACCGCGATTTCGATGTTGCCGTGACCGGATATAATCACAACCGGCACGTCCGGGTTGTCGCGCTTCACAGCCTTGAGAATGTCGATCCCATCCATCTTGCTGTCTTTCAGCCAGATATCGAGGATCAGCAGCGCCGGAGGCTCTTTGTTGATTTCGGCCATGGCATCGTTGCTGTTGCCCGCAAGACGCGTGGTAAAGCCTTCATCCTCCAGAATATCCCCGATCAGCTCGCGGATATCGCGTTCGTCGTCAACGATCAGAATATCACTCATCTCTGCCTCTAACCTTTTCAATCACCATAACTGCTAAACCTCCTCCAATTGGGATGACCCGTCCGGCTGCTGCGCCGAAGGCGCATCCAGCGGTAGACGGATCACCGCCATCGCGCCCACATGGGCGTCTGGTTCAAAAGGCGGCGCGTCTTCCAGCGTCAGACTGCCGCCATGTTCCTCGATAATCTTTTTGACGATTGGCAGGCCCAACCCGGTGCCTTCGCCACGTGTGGTCACATAAGGCTCGAACAGGCGGGCCCGGTCCTCGGGCAGGCCGATCCCGTTGTCCATGATCCGGATCTCCACCTTGTCATCGACGATCTCAGCACTGACGTGGATCTGCGGATCGTGACCTTCAGGGGCGCCTTTTTCCTGAAGCGTTTCAATCGCTTCTCCCGCATTCTTGATCAGATTAGTGAAGGCCTGACCAATCATTGTCGCATCCAATTCGGCGGGCATTGCCTGTGCCGCGATCTTGGTAACAAAGCGCACATTCGGCTGACCTGCATCCTGCAACAAGACAGCCCCGCGCAGCAGATCGCCCAGATCTTCTGGCTTGCGTTCGGGTTCGGGCATACGGGCAAATTTCGAGAACTCATCGACAATGCGGCGCAAATCGCCTGTCTGCCGCACGATCACTCCAGTCATATCCTCCAACTGGGCCGCATCGTCTTCCTCCAACACGCGCGAAAACTTGCGCTTGATGCGCTCGGCGGACAGTTGGATCGGTGTCAGTGGGTTCTTGATCTCATGAGCAATTCGGCGGGCAACATCACCCCACGCGGCCATGCGCTGCGCACTGACAAGATCGGTCACATCATCAAAAGCGACCACGAAGCCTTCGAGGCTGCGGTCATCCCGGCGTCTGGTGGCAACGCGCACCAACAGGTTTTCCAAGCGGCCTTCGCGCGACACCTTGATTTCTTCCTGAGCACTCTCCTGACCACTGCTGCGCAGGCGTTCAAACAAGGGGCCAAATTCAGGCACCGCAACGTGGATCGGAACGGATTCGCGGGTTTCATGCCAACCCAGCAAGCGTTCGGCGGAACGGTTGACGAAGGTCACTTTGCCGCCTGCGTCCAAGCCGACAACACCCGATGTGACCGACGTCAGAACCGAGTCGAACAGGCGTTGGCGCCGTTCAATCTGGCGGGTGTTTTCCAAAAGGGTCTCGCGCTGCCCCTTGAGCTGCCGGGTCATCTGGTTGAAGTACCGCCCCAGCATCGAGATTTCGTCATCACCCTCTTCTTCGGGCACCTGCACGTCCAGATCGCCCGAACCAACCCGCTGTGCCGCGCCAGCCAAACGCCCAACGGGTCGCGACAGACGTTCCGCAAACCACAAACCGGCCCATGTCGCCGCGAGGATGAGCAGCACGGCAAAGCCAAGGTAAAGCAAAGCAAAGTCAAACAGTCGCCTGCCGCGTTCGCTTTCCTGCTGCTGATAGAACCGAGCGGTTTCCTGTGTTTCATCCAGCAAGGACAGCAAACGGCCATCGACGTTGCGGCTGACATAGAGATAGCGGTCGGCAAATGCCACCAGGGGCACCAGAGCGCGGAATTCATCATTTTCCCAATCCGCGATAACCGTGATGCCCGTCGCGTCCGCCGTAGCGAAATCGTCCGGTGATGGGCGTTCGAAGTCAAACAGATAGGACCGTTCCCCGCGTGCGCGAATTTCGCCAGCGCCGTCAATCACATAGGCTTCACGCAGGCCGCGCTGGATCTGGGCCTGACCCTGCCCCAGAATTTGCCGCAGATCGCCTCCGTCCATCGCCAGACTGACGCGCCGAGAGGCATTCAAAAACCCGGCCAGCGCCTGAGCATCCTGCTCAAGCCCTTCACGCTGCTCTTCTTCGTAGGCCTCGGCCGCTGTCAAAGAGGCTCCGACCACGTTCTGCACGCGGCTGGAAAACCATGTCTCGAGACCAATGTTGATGGTTAGCACCGCGAACACCGCAACCGTGATGGTCGGCAGCAACGCCATAACCGTAAAGGCCCCGGTCAGACGCAGGTGCAAACGCGATCCCGCGGATTGGGCACGTCGCTCGGCCACCATGCGCGCAACGCGGGCCAAAACCAACGCGGCAAGAAACAGCACATAAACGAGATCGGCCAGCAGCACCAAACGCAGGCTCAGCACGCCAGCCGAGCTATCCAGCGGCCCCAGAACAAGGAAGGTGGCAACAGCAAGGATCGGACCAAGCGCAACCAGCGCGAGTGTCATCGCGTTCTGCACCCGTCTTTGCCGCCGCAAACGGCTTATACGAGCCCAAGTCATGGTGCGCGCTGCAGTGCGTGCTCCTGTGGCCACAGCCCATCCTCGCCTTGATGTGTCGCCTCAAAGCGACAACCGCCATATCTTGTGGTCTGCCAGACCGTTTTCGCTGGGATAGCCCAAAAGCGAAGCGGTCGCGCCACAGTTATGTGGCCGTTTTACATCAATTTGCGGCGGCGTGTCACGCGAATATCCAGCTCGGTGATCTTTTTGCGCAAAGTATTGCGGTTGATTCCGAGCAAATCGGCACATTTAGCCTGATTTCCACCCGTCGCCTCTAGGGCGATTTCGATCAACGGCACCTCGACTTCACGGATGATGCGGCCATGCAGGCCCGGAGGTGGCAAAATTGCGCCGTGCAAATCGAAATAGCGGCGCAGGTGACGGGCAACCGAAGCGCCCAGCTTTTCGCTGTCCCCGCCTCGCAGAACAGGGCCGGTTTCTGGCTGGTTACCAAGCACTGCTTCAACTTCGGACCGGGCAATTTCGTCAGCCCGCGCGGTCAGACACAAACGGCGCACTGCATTCTCCAACTGCCGGACATTGCCCGGCCAGCTGTAAACACGGAATAACTCTTCGGCCTGTGCCGACAGCCATCGCTTTGGGGCACCTTCTTTTTCAGACCGCAGCATGAAATGTTCGGTCAGTAATTTGATGTCTTCAACGCGTTCGCGCAGAGAAGGCACCGACAACGCCGCGCCGTCCATGCGATAGAACAGATCCTGCCGAACCAGCTTTTCTTCCATCAGGCGCCCGGGATCATACTGCGACGTAGCCATAAAGCGCGGCACATGATCACCCGGCACATCCATCATGCGCACAATCCGCGCCTGTACCTCGTCAGAAATGTCGGCGATTTCGTCAATCAGCAGCGTGCCGCCCTTGACCCGCGCCAGCACCTTGGCGGGGCCCTCCAGATCGGCCAGATCAGCCGCTGTTACCGATACGAACGGCAGCGTGCGACGATCAGAAAAGTCGTGCAGAGCGCGGGCGATCAGGCTTTTGCCTGTACCCGACTCGCCGGTGATTAGCACCGGAAGATCAGTGTTCATTACACGGGCCATCAAACGATAGAGCGCCTGCATGACCGGTGTTTTGCCCACCAGTGGCAATTCTTCCGGCTCGTCCGCGCCACCGACAACCGGATCATCGCGGCGCGGAACACGTTGCCGCGAATCCAGCGCCCGTGCGGTGCGCTTCATCAGATCGGGCAAATCGAACGGTTTTGGCAGATAGTCGTAGGCTTCTGCCTCTGCGGCCTGAATGGCTGTCATGATCGTGTTTTGCGCAGAGATCACGATCACCGGCAGATCCGGGCGGTCCTCGGAAATCTTGGGCAGCATCTCCAGCCCGTTTCCGTCAGGCATCATCACGTCCGAGATCACGACGTCGCCTTTGCCCTCGCCCACCCAACGCATCAGCGTCGTCAGCGAAGAGGTTGCATGCACCTTGCAGCCCGCGCGTGTCAGCGCCTGGGTCAAAACTGTGCGGATCGTACGGTCGTCATCGGCGACAAGAACAGTGCCATCCATAACTCAACTCTCCTCTTTGGCAGGTGTTGCCCGCGGCAACGAAATTCGAAAAACAGTGCGTCCGGGAATACTGTCGACGGAAATCCAGCCGTCGTGGTCCGAGATAATCTTGCTGACCAGTGCCAGCCCCAATCCGGTTCCGTTTTCACGGCCCGAAACAAAGGGATCAAAAATGTCGCCCTTGATGTCATCCGGCAAACCGGGGCCGTCATCGATCACTTCGATCTGCAACGGCAGCGACTGACCAGAGCCATCGGCACGCCGCAGGCGGAAACTGTGTTCGTAGTAGGTGTGCAGCCTGATGGTGCCCCCGGTGATCGGGTCGGCGGCTTCGGCGGCGTTCTTGAGCAGGTTCAGAATGACCTGCAACAGCTTGTCCGGATCGCCCATCGCCATGGGCAGTGAGGGATCGTAATCCTCGACAATCTTCATATGCGCCCCGGCACCCAGCAAGGTCGAGCGGCGCGCGCGGTCCAACACGTCATGCACATTGACCTCGGTGCGTTCGGGTGTCGACAGGTTGCCAAACTGCTCAACCTGTTCGAGCAGCTTCACGATGCGCCGGCTTTCGGCGACGATCAGATCGGTCAGCTCCAGATCATCTGCGGACAGGTTCATGCTGAGCAATTGCGCAGCCCCGGTTATGCCTGCCAGCGGGTTCTTGATTTCATGGGCCAGCATTTCCGCCATGCCGATTGCCGATTTTGCAGCAGATTTCACCGAATGGCTTTGGGTCATACGCCCGGCCAGTTCACGGGGCGAAATCAGCAGGATCATCTGACCACCGCTGCCTTGAACCGGTGCAATCGAAAGATTGCAGATCAGCGGTGCCCGCGAACCTGAGCCCACGTCCACATCGTTTACAAACAGCGGCGTGCCATGGTCGCGCGCCCGGGCAAGGCTTTCTTCCAGAGGCGCATCAACGGCGATCCGGTCCCATACGGGCTGCCCTTCAAGCCATTTTGCCGAGGTGTTCAGAAATCCTTCGGCGGCTGAATTGGCATCGAGAATGGTTTCATCCGGCGCAATCAGAATGGCCGGAACCGGCAGCGAAGACCACAGCTGCATATCCTGTTCTTCGGTCATGCTGCCACAGCCCCCGGATCCCGTTCCGCCAGAGCATCCGGCAGCAAAGCCAGTACATGGCTAGTGTCCTTTTCGGTCAGGATACGCCCGCGCAAGGCCTTTTCCGTGCCTGCACGGTCCATGTACCACCCCAAATGCTTGCGGGCGACGCGTCCACCCAGAACCTTGCCGTAAAAGCGCAGCATCGCTTCGTAGTGGCCTGACACCATATCGGTCAAAGCTGCCCCGGTCGGCACTTTTGGCGCAGGTGTTCCATAAAGCTCGGCTGCGACTTCGGCCAGTTTCCAGGGCGCCCCCTGTGCCCCTCGGCCAATCATGACCCCATCGGCCCCGGACGCCCTGAGCGCCGCCTGCGCCGTGTCGGCATCAACTATATCGCCATTGGCCACCACGGGGATGTTCACGGCCTCTTTGACGGCGCGGATTGCGCCCCAATCGGCCTGCCCCTTATAGAACTGACAGCGGGTGCGTCC
>JAHDIS010000096.1 GCA_020630695.1 Paracoccaceae bacterium
GATTCAGCTGCGCGCCGATCAGGTCGATGTTGGGCCAGTGGGTTTTCTGAATGACCGAAGCCGCATCGGTTTCCAAAGCTGCGGTCAGGGTTTCATCCAGCGGCAATTCGGCTTCACCGCGGGCAGCGCGCACCAGATTTTCCTGTTGCACTGCCCGGGCATAATCCTTTGCCAACAGCGGAAACACCGTTGACCATTCGTCTTCGACCTTATCGCCCAGGATCGAGGTCATAGAGCCTTGGCTGTCGAGGTCGATCACCAGCACCTTGTAGCCATCCAGCGCGGCCGACATGGCAAGATGGGCAGCGGTTGAGGTCTTGCCCACGCCGCCCTTGAAATTGGCGAGCGCGACCACCTTGGCGTCCAGCCCTTCAGGGCGCCACGGCAGGTATTGTTTGCTGGCCGCGCCCTCGGCTGCAAAATGGTTTCGCAGCGAAATCACTTCGTCGAGGGTGAACCATTTGGAGGCTGCCTGACCTTCGCCCTGAGGCAGGTCCGGGTTGGCGCGAAGTACGCGGCGGAAATGGGCCGGAGCAACCGGGATCAGATAGCGGCAGATTTCCCATGTTGAAAACTTGCGGAGCCGTTTGGTCCCGTCAGGGGAATACCCCCGCTTGGCCAAATCATTCCGTCCACGTTCACAAAAGGCCGCTGCCTTGGCGAATCGAGCTGTATCGACAGGTTCACCCATCTTTTGCGCGGATGATTCAGGAGAAAGGTTCTGATAAGGTGGTGTATAGTCGTCCGGGGATCGGGCCATGCTGCTCTAGCTCTCAATGTCACACGGTTTATGGTATATGCCGCGAACTATGGCACATCCCGCTTGTGAAGTGAATCGCCAAGTCGATGGAGCCGCACAGTTGCGTTTCGCGTGCGAAACCCTGCTTCATCATTCTCAATGAAAAGAAAACGCACAGAACAAACTGTTTAATTCTTTATTTATGTTTATAGACTTTAGGCTACGTAAGTAACTGATACAAAGCCGATAATCCTAACTTAGGTACCCAAATGCAGGTCTGCAGGTACCCGAATACAGGCGCAAAGGTACCCGCTTACAGGTTGTGAGGGACCCAAAGCCGGGGAAAAGGGTGCCGATTCGCAGGATAGGCTCTGTTTCGGCGTAATAGAGCCTAAACCCGAGTCTGAAGAGAATCCTGATCCCGTAAATTGGTACCTTATGCGGAAGCCGATCAAGGCGCCTTATCCACAAAGGTACCCATCTGCGGGATCATCCTTCACCAAAAATGAGGCACCCACACATCTATTGAGCGTGGGTGCTTTATAAGGCATACTGCTGACAACACGAGGCAGGAATCGAGCAGCCATGCCCAAGCCAGAAGAAATGCCGGAACTGACCGGCGCCCTGCGACGCGAAGACGTCAAGAAACATGTGGCCGCGATCCATGTGTCGGGAAAACTGTCTCTACTCCAGCGTAAATTGTCCAATGTGCTGCTGCTCAATGCCTACGATTCATTGGTTACGCAGAGCCGGCACAGGATCAATGCGCGCACGCTTTGCCTGATGATCGGATACAATTCGAACGATATGGAAACCCTGAAGACCGCCCTGCGCGGGCTTGCAGAGACCGTGGCCGAATGGGACATGCTGGATGACAAGGGCCGCCAGGAATGGGGGGTCTCGGCGCTGCTGTCTTATGCCAAGCTGAAAGAGGGTATCTGCGAATACGCCTATTCCCCGGCACTGGCAGAGAAGCTGCATGACCCCAAGGTCTTTGCGCTGATCAATTTGAATATCCAAAGACGTTTCACCAGTGGCCATGCCTTGGCGCTTTATGAGAACTGCTATCGGTTTGTCCGGACGGGCAGCACGGGCTGGTGGGCACTGGATATTTTTCGGCGCCTCATGGGCGTGGAAGACAGTGCCTATTACGGCACGTTCAAGCATCTGAACGCCAAGATCATCAAGCCTGCGGTCGCCGAGGTGAACAAGACTTCGAACATTCTGATCGAGCCGGAGTTCCGGCGTGAGGGCAGGGCGGTCAGCCACGTGCGGTTCAAGATCCGCGAAAACCCGCAACTGGCGATGTTTGACATTGATGATGACGAAGGGGTGCGGGCCGGTGCCGTGTACCGTGCCTTGGTCGGGCAGGGCGTGTCTGACCGGCTGGCGCGCCAGTGGATCGCCGAGTACGGTGAAGACTATGTTGCGGCAAAGCTGGCTTTGCTGGAGCAGGCCAGTGATGTGCGCAACCCGGCGCGCTATCTGAGTGCGGCGCTGAGGGATGACTATCGCAAGCCAGAACCCAAGCCACCTGCGCCCGAAGCCGTCGCCGCAGTAGAAGCACAACGTGCCCAAGAGGCTGCGATCATGGCGATCGATGCCCAGGACGAACAGGCGCGCGCCGCCGAGCGTCGGGAACGGGCCTGGAAACTGGCACGGGTGCGTGATGTGGCCGAGGCCAGAAATCCCACGCAGCGCGACAGCGACCGGCGGTTGTTCCTGTCATCTTTGGGCGACGATCTGGATCGCGAAGATTTTCGCAGACACGGGTGGGCCAGTGCACTTAACGCGCGTGCGATCTTTGAATTCTGGGAAGATTTGAGCCCGGGATTGTTCGACACTTCGCAGGACTGAGCCACAAGGTCGGAAATTCCCTGCCTTTTGAGTGCAATCCATGGGCTGACTCTTGTCTGGCCTGTTGTTAAGAAGCGCAAAAGTTTGATGCAGGAGGTTACAGTGCAGATCGAACAAACGGCACTGCCCGGCGTAGTCATTATCACGCCCCCTCGGTTTGGGGACGCGCGCGGCTTTTTCTCGGAAAGCTGGAACAAACAGAAAATGGCCGATGCCGGGCTCGATTTTGATTGGGTGCAGGACAACCATTCGCTGAGTGCGAAGGTCGGTACGATCCGTGGTTTGCATTTTCAGGCGCCCCCGCATGCACAGGACAAACTGGTACGTTGCGGCAAGGGCTGTCTGTTTGACGTGGCCGTGGACATCCGCAAGGGATCACCGACTTATGGTCAGTGGGTTGGCGAAGAGCTGTCGTTCGAGAACGGCAAACAGCTGCTCGTTCCAGCCGGATTTGCACACGGATTCGTCACACGCGAGCCGGATACCGAAATTATTTACAAGTGTTCCGATTTTTACTCGCCCGAGTGCGACGGCGCTGTACGCTGGGACAGCGCTTCCATTGGGATCGACTGGGCGCTGAATGGCGTTGAGCCATTGTTGTCCGAAAAGGATGCCAAAGCACCCGGTCTGGAAGATTTTGACAGCCCATTTGTTTACGAAGGATAAACCATGAAAATTCTTGTAACCGGTGGTGCCGGTTTTATCGGATCGGCTGTAGTCCGTCTGGCCGTTGAGCGCGGGCATCATGTGGTGAACTTGGATGCCCTGACCTATGCGGCTTGCCTTGAGAACGTAGCCAGTGTTGCAGACAGCCCGCTGTATGCCTTTGAGCAGGCGGACATTCGCGATCGTGCGGCGCTCGACAAGGTCTTTGCCAAGCATCAGCCGGACGCAGTGATGCATCTGGCCGCCGAGAGCCATGTGGATCGCAGCATCGATGGTCCGGGTGATTTCATTGAGACCAATATCAACGGCACCTACAACATGCTGGAAGCCGCGCGCAGCTATTGGGAAACCAAAGGCCGCCCCGACGATTTCCGTTTCCATCACATTTCGACCGACGAGGTCTATGGCACGCTGGGTGACACCGGGCAGTTCACCGAAGAGACGCCCTATGCGCCGAACAGTCCCTATTCCGCCTCGAAAGCGGCCAGTGACCATCTGGTGCGGGCGTGGCACGAGACCTATGGCTTGCCGATGGTCATGACCAATTGCTCGAACAACTACGGACCGTATCATTTCCCTGAAAAACTGGTGCCTGTGGTAATCCTGAAGGCCTTGGCCGGTGCGCCTATCCCGGTTTACGGCGAAGGGCTGAACGTGCGCGACTGGCTCTATGTTGAAGACCATGCCGACGCGCTGTTGCTGGTTTTGCAAAAGGGCAAGCTGGGCCGCAGCTACAACATTGGCGGTGAGAACGAGAAGACCAACATTGATCTGGTCAAGACAATCTGTTCGATCCTCGATGAAAAGCGTCCTGGCAATCAGCCTTACGCGGAGCAGATCACCCATGTACGCGATCGTCCGGGCCATGACATGCGCTATGCCATCGACCCGGATCGCATCCGTAACGAGCTGGGCTGGCGTCCGTCTGTCACCGTTGAGGAAGGTCTGGAAAAGACCGTGCAATGGTATCTGGAAAACGAAGATTGGTGGCGCGCGCTACAAGAACGCGACGGTGTGGGTGAGCGGCTCGGCACGAAAGCCTGACCCATGCTGGACCGGATCGTTCTTCATATCGGAATGAACAAAACCGGCTCAACGTCGATCCAAAAGGTTCTGTCCACTCTGGACATGCCTGACCATCACTACGCCCAAATGGGACCGCCAAATCACTCGATACGATTGTACACGGTGTTTGGTGGTCCGGCGCAGTATGAAAAGCTGCTGGAGCGCGGGTTTACGCAAGCCCAGATCAACCGCCGCAAAAGGAAATGGCGCGCAGACCTGGAGCGCGAGATTGCCCAATGCTCCAAACCCTGCCTCATCCTGTCCGGAGAGGGCCTCAGTAGCGCATTCTGCGACTTTGAGATGGTTCGGGATTTGGGTGCATACCTGAAGTCGAAGTCCCGAACGCAGCAGGTGATTGGCTATGTGCGCAAACCGTATTCTCTTATGAATTCGGTGTTTCAGCAAAGGATCAAAAACGGGCGTCTGTTTGATAACGCCTTTGAAAAGTGTGAATACCGTGATCGGCTTGAACCATTTGATCAGGTGTTTGGCCGCGACGCAGTAACCTTGGTTCCGTTTGAAAGTGACAATCTGAAAGATGGGGATGCGGTTTCCGACTTTGCAGAGCGTATAGGTGTCAGCTTGCCCGAGGATATAATCGCACACGAAAACGAGAGTCTGTCGACAGAGTTGGTTGCGGCGTTGACCGTGCTCAACAGTCAAGGCATCGACTTTGGCGTCTACCCGCAAGAAAGAGTTGAGCACACTAAACTGGTTCGATCGCTGACTGGTTTGGGGGGCGGCAAGTTGACCTTGTCTGAATCGCTGGTCACGCCTTTCATCGAAGAAGCCAGCCCGCAGATTGACTGGCTTGAGGAGCGAATGGGCCAGCCGATGCGCGACTCTGTGCGCAAGGTGCCTGATGCGGTTGCGAGCAAGGCTGATTTGTGGGAGTTGGCGGCAGCGCAAGCGGATGCACTGGAAAAGCGCATGCTGGACGCTTTGCGGGACCAAAAGGATCCTGCGCGCCGCGTGGCCGAGATGTTGGATATGATGCGCGTGATGCAGATGGGCCGTAGCAAGCCGGCTGTGGATCCGAAGGACGAAGGGTAGTGATGTGAAGATTTTGGTGTTCGGGAAAACCGGCCAGGTGGCCACGGAATTGCAACGGCAGGCAGATGTCATCGCGCTTGGCCGGGATCTGGCGGATCTGTCAGACCCTGCAGCGTGCGCGTCAACGATCCGAGAGCACGCGCCCGATGCCGTAATCAACGCAGCCGCCTACACGGCAGTGGACAAGGCCGAAAGCGACGAAGCCGCCGCAACGGTTATCAACGGTGATGCACCGGCTGCCATGGCTGCAGCCTGTGCTGATCTGGGTGTGCCGTTTGTTCACATCTCGACAGACTATGTGTTCGACGGGGCAGGGGAGACGCCCTTTGCCACGGATCATCCGACGGGTCCTTTGGGCGCGTACGGCCGCAGCAAACTGGCCGGAGAAGAGGGTGTTCTCGCCGCAGGTGGTGCCTTTGCCATTTTCCGGACCAGTTGGGTTGTCTCGGCGCATGGCAACAATTTTGTCAAAACCATGCTGCGACTCGGGGCGGAACGAGACCGTTTGACCATCGTGGCGGATCAAGTTGGCGGGCCGACGTCGGCCGCAGATATTGCCAAATTGTGTCTGACGGCTGCCGAACAATTGGCCAGTGATGCCTCTAAATCGGGCGTCTATCATATCTCTGGTGGCCCGGATGTAAGCTGGGCCGACTTTGCGCGCCAAATTTTTGTGCAATCTGGGCTTTCTCCTGAAGTGGTGGATATCCCCACTACTGATTTTCCGACACCGGCGGTAAGACCAGCGAATTCGCGCATGGATAACAGCACGACCAAAGCGGCGTTCGGTCTGGACCGGCCTGATTGGCGTGTGGGCCTGCAAAACATATTGAAAGAACTTGGAGCACTAAAATCATGAGCAAGCGCAAGGGCATTATTCTGGCCGGCGGCTCTGGCACGCGACTGTATCCGATCACCATGGGTGTGTCGAAACAACTGCTGCCGATCTATGACAAACCGATGGTGTACTATCCGCTCAGTGTCTTGATGCTGGCCGGCATTCGGGAAATCGCCATCATCACCACGCCAGAAGATCAGGAACAATTCAAACGCCTGATGGGCGATGGATCGCAGTGGGGTCTGTCCTTTACCTTTATCGAGCAGCCATCGCCGGATGGTCTGGCGCAGGCGTTTATTCTGGCCGAGGACTTCCTCGATGGGGCACCGTCCTGTCTGGTGCTGGGTGACAACATCTTCTTTGGGCATGGTTTGCCCAAGTTGCTGGACAAGGCGGGGATGAAAGACAAAGGCGCGACTGTATTTGGGTATCAGGTTGCCGATCCCGAACGCTATGGCGTTGTGGCCTATGACGGCGACGGCAAAGTTACGCAAATCATCGAAAAGCCAGAGGTGCCGCCCAGCAACCATGCTGTGACGGGCCTGTATTTTGTGGACGGCAGTGCGCCAGAGCGGGCGCGCAATGTGCAGCCGTCGGAACGCGGCGAGCTTGAGATCACGACGCTGCTGGAAACATATCTGGCGGATGGCACGCTTGATGTGCAGCGTATGGGGCGCGGCTATGCATGGCTGGACACCGGGACACACGGCAGTCTGTTGGATGCGGGCAACTTTGTCCGGACGCTGGAAAACCGTCAGGGTTTG
>JAHDIS010000041.1 GCA_020630695.1 Paracoccaceae bacterium
TGGCGGAATTGGTAGACGCGCAGCGTTGAGGTCGCTGTGGGGTAACTCCCGTGGAGGTTCGAGTCCTCTCGACCGCACCAACTTTCCAGAGCATTTCAGTTTGACGTGGTCGAATGGCCGCTTCGCAGATGAAACATCCGCGCGCGTTGAACCGCGTCAGAAGTTTCGCTTGAAATGCGGCCGATCAAGAACAGAAACAACGGCAAGCATTACGCATAGGGCGCAGGTAGCGGTCGCAGTGCTAAGCCATTCCCACCTGAGTTCGAATAGGGCCGGCGTCATCGGGCCGGCTTTCGATGTATCCGATCAGCCTAGCCCGCAAATCAGCATGCTCGGGGTCATCGAACAGATTGACGGTTTCGTCCGGATCAGCAGCCATATCGTAGAGCTCGCCCGCGCCGGATTGCAGGTCAATCGTGAGCTTATGGGTCTTGGTTCGCACCGTCCGCAGGCTGAGCCCGACACCCGTACGTGTTGGCATAAGTTCCCATTCGTTCAAGGCAAAGTCACGCACAGCCGTTTCGGTTTCGATAAGGGGCCGAAGTGATGCACCATGTTGCGTTTGCAGCGCCGTCGCTTCTCCGTAGTCAAAAAAGGTTGCTCCAAGGTCGAGCGTGGACACCGGTTCGTCCACTTTCTTGCCTTTGGGGATTCCGGGCCCGCGCATGATCATCGGAACACGTAGCAAACCATCATAGTGCATGGGGCCTTTCAGGATCAGACCGTGGTCACCGAGCCAGTCGCCATGGTCCGAGATGTAGATGACGATGGTGTTTTCGGCCAAACCGGCTTCTTCCAGCGCGATCAGGATACGCCCTACGTTGTGATCGATGAGCGCGATCTGTCCGTAGGTGTTCGCGATAATCTCGCGCAACTGTTCATCGGATTGCTCGCTGATCCGGCTATAGGCTTTCCTGATTTCCGCGCCCTTCTTGTCGCCCGTTGGCTCTGCCGTCAGAACCTGTTCGTGCCACCAAGGGCGGCCTTTGAAGGTCCGCGTACGGTTGTTTGGCAGATCTATCTCTGCCGGGTCATGCAGACGTGACCAAGGCTCGGGCGCGTCGAACGGGTGGTGCGGATCAGGAAAGCTGACCCAAGTGCAAAACGGATCTTCGCCGCGCCCATGCTTGAGCCATTCGATCGTTCGATCCGCTGTCCAGGTCGAATTGTGCCATGCGACCGGCAGCTTTGAATGCCAAGTTTGCGCGGCCTCTTTGGTTTCGCCCGCGTTCTCACGGTAAAGCGCGTTCTTCTCGTCGCCACGCCCATCTGCATAGAACCAACGTTCGTAATGCTGACCATGCGGTGGCTTTTCCGGCAGGAACCAATTGTGCCCGACCAGCATCATTTCGACATGGTTGAATCCCATATAGGGGCCGAACCACGTGTCGGGGTAGTTGGCGGAAGACTTCAGGCATTCGGGCGTGCCGGTCGCTTCAAACGTGTGGTAGGTTGAAAAATGTGCCTTGCCGAAGAACGCGGTTTCATAGCCTGCTGTAGCCATGGACCCTGCAAAGCCTTTCTCGCCAACCGCTGGGTCAAGGTCGATCCCGTTGTCATGCACCCCATGGGTCCGGCAAAGCTGCCCGGTTAGAATTGATGCGCGGGCGGGCTGGCATACGACCGTTGGCGTGATGCAATTGGAAAAATGCGTCCCATCGGCGGCCAGTTGATCCAGATGCGGCGTCTTGATCTTGCGCCCTTCAAACCCGAAACAATCGGCACGGTGTTGGTCTCCCGAGATCAGCAGAATATTCGGTCGCGTCATGGAACTGGCTTTCTTAGGCTAAAGGCAACGACACCAATCGCGAGGGCCATGAAGACGAATGCGATCGGACTGTTGAATAGGAAAAACGGATCGGCCCCGGTGGCTGCGAAGGCTTGACGTGCGGTGGCTTCGAGGTTGCCGCCAAGGATAAAGGCGATCACGAAGGGCAGGGGCGACATGCCGATACGCCGCATGACGTAGCCCAAAAAGCCAAAGAACAGCGTGATCCAGACGGCGACCATCGAGGTCTCTTGTACATAAATCGCGGTGAGCGTCAGCAACAGGACGATGGGCAGCAGCCGTGCTTTGGGAATTCGTGTCATCACGCCGACCCAGCGCATGAAGATGCCGCCGATGGTCCAGTTCAGACCATTGGCGATGAACATCGTCGTGAAGATACCGAAGGCCATGACCATTTCGGGATTAAGCGCCCCTTCATTGATCCCCCCGCCTAACTGAAAGACCGACGGGCCGGGATTGAACCCGCCGATGGAGTCCATGGCAAGGATCAGGAACACCGCCGCGGCGTTTCCGGGAATGCCCAGCGACAGCACCGGGATCAGGTTGGCGCCTGACACCGAGCTGTTGGCCGCTTCGGTCGCTGCGATCCCTTCGGGTGCGCCCTCTCCGAACGCAGGGGAGTTGGCATCGGGCCGATTGGTATGGCGACGTTTGGCTGAGGTGTACCCCAACGTGGCCGCAAGAGTGGACCCGACACCCGGCAAAGCACCGATGCATGTCCCGATGATGGCAGAGCGTCCAATGGTGGGAATAAGCCTGCGCAGGTCTTTTGACTTGGCTCCGCCTTGTACTTTGGTCTGTTCGGGCGGCTTGGCCTGCGCTTCGCCCCGATAGATGTCTTCGAGCGCTTTGAAGACTTCGCCGAGGATCAATACTCCAAGGATTGCGGCGGCGATGGGAATGCCTTCGGCGAGCGCGGGTTGGTTCAGCGTCAGGCGCGGGTAGAAATCCTCTCCGGTTGCGATCATTGCAGCCAGCAGGCCAAGGCCCATGGAGATGATGCCCTTGCCAACAGAGTTGCCGATAACCGATGCGATGAAGGCCAGTGACAGGATCAGCAGCGCCGTCTTTTCGGGCAGGTCGAGATAGCGTTCCACGAGGATGGCAAGGAAGGGCGCGCAGACGACCAAGACGATATCCGAGAACGTATCCCCCGAGGCGGATGAGAAATGCGCGATGCGCAGGGCACGCCGCGCCTCGCCCTTTTGTGCCATCGGATAGCCGTCAAGCGTGGTCATAAAGGCGTCTGGTGTGCCGGGCGTATTGAACAGGATCGCAGGGACTGCGCCGCCGATCGTAGCTCCTTTCATGATCCCAATCAGAAAGCCCAGAACCGGTAACAACGCATCGGCGGAATATCCGAAGATCGAAATCAGGATCGGAAGTGAAATCGCCATCGCCATCGGCCCGGCTAGACCGGGCGTGGCACCAACAGTTATGCCAAGCAGAAAGCCGAAAAGAACCATCAGCAGAACGATCGGTATGCCCAGAACGGGATCCGACTGAAGTACGGCCAGGAAACCTGCGACGACGTGATCCCAGACACCCATCACAGGTCTCCGTTGGGCGGAAGGATCAGGTCTTCAAACGGCAGATCATAAAGAAGCGCGATTGCGAGGGCCGCAACGAAACCGATGACAAAGTCTCGTGGTGCGAGACGCCGGGATGCCAATCCCGTCAGTCCCCCAATCATCACCGTACCGCCAATGAGAAACCCGATATAGTTCCAAGGCGGCGTTGCGCGAAGAGGGCGGTAGCCTGTTTCGGTAAAGCTCGCCGCGATCGGGCCAGCGTACCGCATCAGAAGCAATGAGACCGCAAAAAGGGCGAAAAGGCCAAGCATCCAGTAAAGGTTTGTCTTTGTCAGCGCCTTGCCTTCGCTTGGCCGCATCATGACGAGCACGGCCCCGATGGCGATCACCGCCGCAGCGACGGTCGGTCCAAGCGCATCGCCAATGACGAACTTGCGCCGCACCTTTTCAACAAGACCTGTGCCCGTGTCCAAAGGCACCCAGACAAAGATGAGCACGGCGGCAAAAGTCAAAAAGAAAAAGGCCAGCCAAAATTCCGCAGATGCTCTGGGTTTCATTGGCTGACCTCGTTCGGGTTGCTCGGATTTATTGCGCGGCTTCCATCAGCGCGCCGGCGGATTTGAAGTCAGCTGCCATCAGAGCATCGAGTTCTTCACCCTGAATGTTGACGGCGCCACCAAACGCCTTTCCGATCATGCCCGCAGCCTTGCCGGAGTTTGTTGCTTCGACAATTGCGGCCGTAATCGCTTCGCGAGCCGCCGGGTCCATGCCTCCGGGTGCGACGAACACAAAGTAGCCGTCCGCATTGAATTCAACACCGAGATCAGAAAACTTGGGCGCGTCGGGCGTTTGCACGAGCGGCGCGGACAATGCGGACGCGAGGTTCACCAGGTCGCCGGAAGCGACGCCCTTACGCTGGATGCCAGCCATGAAGCCGAGGTCCATGTCACCTGCCTGTACGCCGTCCATCACGGCGCGACCGCCGCGAACCTGAACAATGTTGAACTCGACGTCATGCGCTTCGCCAAGCAAGAAAGCCAGATCTGAAAGTTTTGGCGACATAGTCCCGAACCGAAGGTCACCGTCTTTTGCCGCGGCGATCATGTCTTCGAAAGAGGTCCAGCCTTTGTCGGCCTTGGCCACGACACCCATCTGGAAGCCGGCGGTTGTCGTCAACCCGGTGAAACCGTCTGGTGCAATGCCCGATCCTTTGGCAGCCGCTGCGTTATAGCCAAGCGACTCGGTCACAACCAGGGCGATGGCTGAGCCATCAGCTGGCATGTCTTTCAACGCAACCAACGCGTTCACGCCGCCCTTGCCTGTGATCTGCTCGGGGATGATTTCCCAACCTGTGGCCGTTTGAATGTCATCAGCGATCAGGCGTGCCTGTGTGTCGGCACCGCCGCCTGCTGCAAAGGCGATGATCATCTTGATCGGGCCGTCAGGTTTCCACCCATGGCCATCTGCCAAGGTTGACGTTGCCGCAACGACCGACAGTGCAGACGCAGCTGCAATCCTTTTCAGGAAATTCTTCACGATAACTCCTCCCAAGTTCGTTGGCAGGTAGGAATCCATAATTTAGTTGACCTGTCAAATTGTTTTTGCAAACCTATATGTATGAACAAAAAATCACGACCAAGTTTCAGATCTCCGGCCTCATTCGTGACGTTTCGGCTGGCCAAGCTACAAGCCGGCCTGAATGCTCAGGCAACGGGATTACTCAAAGCCAAGGCCGGAATTTCGCTGGTAGAATGGCGTCTGATACAGACACTGCGAATGCAGGAAACTGCGTCGATGACCGAGCTTGCTGGCCTCGTCCAAATGGACAAGGGACAGTTGAGCCGTAAGATAAAGGCGATGGTTGAAAAGGGCCTTTTGCGAACAGCAACGGACAAGAAGGACCAACGGGTTCAGCACTTGAAACTGACCGCAGCGGCGGAACAGTTGAGCGAAAACATGATGCCCACGATGGAAACCCGGCAAGATCTGCTTTTGGCGGAAATATCAGAAGCGGACCTAGCCACGTTCTACAGCGTCGTGGACAAACTCGAGAAAGCCTCGAAGGTGAGAGATATCCCATGACACCAAACATGCTTGTTATCATGTCGGACGAGCATCAGGCCCGGGCCATGGGCTGCGCCGGGCATCCATTTGTGCAGACGCCAAACCTAGATGCACTTGCTGCCCGCGGCACACGGTTTACCAACGCCTACACACCCAGCCCCATTTGCGTGCCTGCACGAGCGAGTTTCGCCACGGGGCTGTATCCGCACCAAACCCGGCTATGGGACAATGCAATGCCCTATACCGGCGCGATCCGTGGGTGGGGCCATGCACTGCAGGACAAAGGCGTGCCGGTCGAAAGCATCGGCAAGCTGCATTACCGCGCCGAGGAGGACCCCGCAGGCTTTGACGTCGAACACATCCCGATGATGGTGGCCGGCGGTGTGGGGATGGTCTGGGCTAGCATTCGCAAGGAAGACGAACGCATTCATGGCCCCAAGCGGATGCTGGGCGATTACATCGGTCCCGGTACAAGCAAGTACACCGAGTATGATGCGTCGGTGGTTGAGCGCACAAAGCAATGGATCGCTGAGCGTGCCGCGGATGATCAGCCTTGGTGCCTCTACGTGGGGCTGGTCGCGCCGCACTTCCCGCTTGTTGTCCCGCAGGAGTTTTACGATCTCTATCCGAATGACATCCTGCCAGCGGTCAAGCTTCATCCCGACGAAGGACATCCACGTCACCCATGGGTCGAAAAGCAAAACGCTTTCATGGACAGCGAAGGCCTGTTCAAAGACCCGGACGAACGTCTGGCCGCGATGCGGTCCTACTTTGGGCTTTGCACATGGCTCGACTTTAACGTTGGGCAGATACTCGAAGCGTTGGGCGACGCAGGTCTCACGGATAAGACAACGGTCGTCTACACATCGGACCATGGTGACAACGTTGGTGCGCGCGGACTTTGGGGCAAATCGAACATGTATGAGGAAAGCGCTGCGATCCCGATGATCATGGCTGGGCCCGAGGTTCCGGTGGGCCCCTGTGATACGCCGGTAAGCCTGCTCGATCTCTCGGTTACGATCGCCGCCCATTTTGGGGCCGAGATTGACGCAGCAGAGGGGGCAGTAGGCCTCGAGAAAATCGCCACAACGCCAACAGACGCCAATCGCGTCGTCTTCTCGGAATACCACGCAGCAGGCGCGGTTTCCGGCGCGTTCATGCTGCGCCAAGGGCGCTGGAAGCTTATTCATTACGTCGGCTTCCCGGATGAGCTTTTTGACCTCGAGAATGACCCGGAAGAGTTGTTTAACCGTGCGTCAGACCCCGCTTGTACGGATATCTTGAGAGGCCTTCATGCAGAACTCCGTGCGATATGTGATCCAACAGAGACGGATGCATTGGCCTTCAAGGATCAAGCGGATTTGATTGCGGGGTATGGTGGACGCGATGCCGCCCTGAGCCTCGGCGCTCCGGGGGCAACTCCGCCCCCAGAGGCCGTCACATGAAGCTGACCATTCTCGGATCTGGATCGCCCGAAGCCTACCTGCGTCGGGCGTCGAGTGGGTACCTGCTCGAAGTCGGGCAGGACCGCATCCTGTTCGACTGCGGTGGGGGCGTGTTCGACAATTTGCTTCGATCCGGTCGGCTGCCTTCTGACATTACCCATATCGTCTTTTCCCATCTCCATTCTGATCACATGATGGACTACGCCCGTCTTGTTCACGCAGCCTGGGACGAGGGTGGGGCGCCCATAAAGGTGTTTGGGCCGCCGCCGATTGCAGCTGTCACCGAGGCATACTTTGGACCGACCGGCGTTCTGTCTCACGACCTTCGCGCCCGCACCGAACTGCCGCAAAGCCAAGAGGTCTGGGTCGCGCGCGGTGGTACCTTGCCGCGTCCATGGCCCGCTCCAATTGTGACGGAAATTTCCGCCGGAGACACAATAGAAGGCGATGGCTGGCGCATTCAATCCTGCGCTGCGCCACACGCACAACCGTTGCTCGAATGCTTGGCGTTCTCACTGTTGGATGCTGAAAAGAAGTTTGTCTATTCAGGTGACGCTGGGTTGTGCCCAGCCGTCGAAGCACTGGCCAAAGACGCGGACTGCCTTTTGCATTGGTGCTACCGTCTTGATGGTGAAATAGCCTCTGCGAAAATGATGGCTCTGACGCCAACACCTTCGGAGATCGGCGCGATGGCACGGCGGGTTGGTGTGGGCCGATTGCTGCTGACGCATTTCCGGAAACACATGGATGATCCAGAGTCCTCAGCTGCGGCTGAACGGGCTGCCTCAACAGCCTTCGGGCGGCCCGTTGCCATCGCCGAGGATCTCCAAGAGATCGATATTTAGCGGATCGCAAGGGAACAACGGGTGGAACCTACTGGAAGGGCTTGCCTTGTCGCTACGAGGCACGCCCGACCAAATGGCGCTGCAGTTGATCAAATGTCCGCTTTGAGTCCACAGTGTCGAATGCAACAAACCGCGATTAGTTGCTTATTGTCAGTGTTTGGCGCCTCCGCGTAAGCGGCTCATTGTGACAGGTGTGATCCCCAGAAAGGACGCAATCAATGTATGGACAAAGATGTCTTCATAGCCCGGGAATGCTTGGCGAAACCAAGTGAGCCGCTCCGCCCCTTTAAGAGCCGCAAGGCACCACTCTCTGTCTACTTTCCGGCTTAGCGCGTCCCGCAGAACTCCGTTGGCCCAATTTCGAACGGGTTCAGATGAAATCATCCAGTTTGAAAGCAGATCACTGTCGATCCTGTTAAGCAGGGCATCGGTCGTTGCCACAATGGATACGAGCGACATACCGTTGCGCGTTCGAGCAATATTTGGCGTGACAACGCAGGGGCCCACATAGAACCCGACGCAAACTTCTTTGCCGTCTTGGTCGCAGATACTGCTTACTAGGCACCCTTCCAAAAGAACAAATTCATTTGTTTCGGGTTGTTCTTGCCGTGCAAGGTGCGCGCCCCTGTTCAAGCGCTCTTGTTTCCATTCAGACGCAAAATCGCCCGCGCCAACCAAATCTGACAGGTCAGGTGATTGCATCAGGAATGTTCGTAAATCCATTTTGGCGTGCCTTATCAAATGATAATGCGGGTGGCTTCCATTGAGCGCATGTGTGGCACAGTTCAAGGAGCTTACAAAATAATGAATAGAATTGAGTCAAAGAAGATCGGCATGATCGCGGTTGGTACCGGGCTAATCGGTGCATCAATCTATGCGTTGATGATAAATGTCACCCTTGCCCATATCGAAGCGGTCTCAGGGCATGTCCCCTTCGACATGCGTCCCTTCGGCTACGGCCCCACACAGGCCGCGACACTTCTAGAAGCACTGGGCGTGGACGGGCGCGGGTATTATCTCAGTCACCAACTCGCTTTGGATTTACTCTATCCAGCCATGCTCGCTTTGACATTGATCGCCACGACCTGCTGGTTTGGGCAACTCACGCCAAATAGAAGAACCATCCGCTTTGGCATTGCCCTTGCGATCGGGAGTGCTCTTTTTGATTATGTCGAAAACCTTGGCATCGCGACGATGATTTGGAACTGGCCAGAGGTTTCGGTTCCGCTGGTTTATGCCACCAGCACAGCGACAATTCTAAAATCCACGCTAACAACTTTAGCCGTGCTGCTAACGCTTCTGGTGGCGTTCAACTGGGCACGTTTTTCTAACGTGGAGTCTCGTGCGTAGGCGGGCACCGGTGGCTTCTGAATGATTTAGATGCTGCGGCATGTTTGATTGGCCGTTTCGCCAATGCCGACCCGCTGTTTTGGCTACTTCGTGTCCTTTGACAGAGTGATGTCGAAAGTGACGTGAAGAAAGGGCTCTGTGACTTTCCCGGAGATCGCAAGCCCTTCAGGGAATGCGCTGGCCGGTCGTTCGTCGTAATGCATAACAAGATCCGAGCGCACGCCAAAAACGGTGTCTTCATCGAGGTAGGGATCGTCATCGGGGAAAATCTCGGTCACAAGCGGGCGGTAGCCGGGGGCGGTCACGATATAGTGCAGATGCGAGGGCCGCCACGGGTGCCGCCCGCAGGCGCGCAGGATATCTCCGACCGGGCCATCCGAGGGCACGGTGTATTCTACTGGTTTAACGGTTGTGAAAGCGTAGCGCCCGTCGTCGCCCACGGTCATCAACCCGTGAAAAGAATATGTGTCCTGTTCTTCGTCCTGGCTTGCATAGAGACCGTTTGGCGCGGTTTGCCAGATATCCAGTTCCGCGCCCGCGATAGGATTGCCATCGGTGTCACGAATGGTGCCCTCAGCAAGCAGTACCGGACCACCGTAGTGCCGTTTCATATCGCCGCCATAGGCGAGGGGAGGTGCCCCCGAGACATGGAACGGGCCCAGTACCGAAGAACTGGTCGAAGCCGGTTCAGAGTGGATCATGTCAATCAGTGACGACAGCCCAAGAACGTCCGATGCGAGGACAAATTCATGACGGTCCTCGGATTCAACAGCGGCGCAGCCCTCCAGAAAGGCGATGCCCCGGCGCCATTCTTCGTGTGTCAGTCGGGTTTCACGGGCAAAGTCGTGCAGGTGTTTCACCAGCGACCCCATGATCTCGCGCAACCTCGGATCAGTGTCTTCCGCGAGATAGCCCATGAAGACCTCTGTGATGTTTTCGGCGGTCACGTTGCGCATGAGCGATCTCCTAGATGAGGGCGAGGCTGAGAATTGGGAATTCGATCAGGATGAACAGAACGATCAGCATCACAAAGGCAAAGGGCAATGCCCCAAGGAACACATCCTTGAGCGAAATCCGATCGTCATCGATGGTCGACTTGATGACGAAACACGATATTCCGAGTGGCGGGGTCAGAAGGCCAATCTCGGCACCGACAACGGTGATGATGCCGAACCAAATCAGAGACATATCCATCGCTTCTGCCAATGGCAGGAACAGCGGAACCACGATCAGAATGATGGATGCCGTGTCCAGAAGCGTTCCCAGAAAGAGCATCAGCAGCACATAGAGCAACATGATACCCCAGAACGATGCTTGGCTGCCGACGAGCAGGTCTTCCAGTTGATTGGGCAGGCCCGCAAGGCCGAGCATTCGGGAATAGATCGATGCCGCAGTGATCAGGAAAAGGATCGCCGCAGTGATGTGTCCGGTCTCAAGCAGGGCGTCCCAGAATGCCCGTGGTGTCATAGACTTGCGGACAATCGCGATGATCAGCGCCACGAGAGCGCCTGCGGCCCCAGCTTCCACGGCGGTCAGCCATCCGGTGTATATGCCGCCCAGAACGATCGTGATGATCGAAACCGTCGGCAAGGTTTTGGAAGCAACCTCGCGGCTCGACATCCGTTCGCTGTCGTCAACCACGCGCCCGCCAACGAAGGCAGGTGTGAAGCGTCCCATGAACCAGATCGCAATGACATAGGCAAAGGCCAGAAGGATGCCCGGTATGACACCGGCAAGGAACATGTCGCCAACAGATTGCTCGGCCACGAAGGAATAGATGATCAGCATTGCGGACGGCGGAATGATCATCCCCAGAACCGACGATCCCGCCACCACGCCCACGGCAAAGCGAGGGTTGTATTCTTGTGCGATCATCTGGGGCACGGAGACTTTGGTAAAGACCGAGGCCGACGCGATGGACGATCCGGTCACGGCTGCAAAAACTGCATTTGCCCCAACGGTGCCCATGCCGATCCCGCCTTTGACACGGCGAAAGCGCATGGTCATGACTTCGTAAATGTCTCGGCCCAAGCCGGCTTTGGAGACGATCAATCCCATAAAGGTAAAGAGCGGTATGGTGGCGAATGTATATTCCATCGCGCTGTCGCCAACGGCGACCTTCAAAAGGTTCAGCGCAAGGGTAAAGTTGTCCCGCATGAGCCAGATCGAGACAAAGCTGACCATGCCCAGTGCGATGGGGATATAGACCCCGGAATAAATCAGAAAGACGATGGCAACGACCGAGATCAGGCCAATTTCGATCGGTGTCATTGGTCTGCCTCGTCATGTTCGGGCGCGCGGATAAGGGCTGGCCGGTCCTGCGCTGTAATCACCTTGATCACGAAGATCAGGCAGGACAGGGCGGTTCCGAAGGTGATGACCATCTTCACGGGCCACCATGGCAGCGTAAACAGCCCCGGGACGCCAAAGTAATCCTGCGTTTCCCACATGTGCAGGAACTCTGGGAAGGTGATGTAGGCGATCAACCCCATGAAAATGGCCGAAAGGGCATTGATGATCCGGCGCAGGTTCGCGGTCAAAGAGGGACGGCGATTATAAAGCAGGTTCAGAAAACCGTCGGATCGGGTGAGGCGGTCAACCCGGACCACATCAGCCAATTGAAGAAAGACGATCAGCACGACCGAAAATTGCACCATTTCGTAGGTGCCGGGGATCGGCGAAGAGAACACGCCGCGCATCAGTACGTCTACATTCAGGATGACGACCAACGCCAACACAACAAGTGTGCCAAGGGCGTTGGCGGTCATGGCCATGAAGTTAACGACCCGAGACAGGCCAGCCACTGCAGTTTTCAGCATCTGTCGAACCTTTCCCGGGTCATCTTTGCCAAGTTACTCGGCGGACCAGTCGCGGATTGGCGTGAATCCGGCGGCTTCCAGTTTGTCGACATAGGCAGAGAGCATTTCGTGCCCGGCTTCGCCGCGCTCGTTCAGCGTTGTGGCAAGCTCTTTGGCGATGTTTGGCATCGCATTGGCCCATGCGGCGCGATCCTCATCCGACAGTTCGGCAATGGTCCCGCCGCCTTCTACATATGCGGCACGAGACGCCTCGGCGCGGTCCATGGCAATCCCTGCGACGTGGTCACGGTAATCAATTGCGACGGCCTGCAGGACTTCCTTTACTTCATCGGGCAAAGTGGCCCAGTAGTCGGCATTCACGGTCACGGTCTTGGAGTTCACCGCACCAAGATCAGCGCGAAGCATGTAGGGGGCGACCTCGGCGATGTTGAATGTCTTGGCAGCTTCCGGCCAGAGCATCCCGCAATCGACCAGGCCGGTCTGGAGCATGTTGTAGAAATCAGTCAGACCACCACGGACGCCTGCGGCTCCGGGAATGCCTTCAAGATAACGAAGGTTCAGACCCGCGCCCGCGATCTTACGCCCCTCAAGGTCTTTGACCGATGCCACCGGATCGCTGCAGAACACCTGATAGGTGTCGAGCACAACGCCGGTGGCCAGGTAGACCTGGTTCTGGGCTTTGAACTCGTTGTTCATCGACGGAAATTCCCGCGCGATTTCGTCGACGGCCTTGGCCACGGCGCGCGCGTCAGTTGCGATAAAGGGCGTCGAGCCCGAGAGACCCTGGCTGGGCAGTTTGGACGAATGGAAAATCGTCGTCACAATGCCGATATCGCCCAGTCCAAGTTGAATGCCTTCAAGAACGCCGCGCGGCTTTACAATGGAACCGCCGTAGTTTTCTTGCCAGTTCATTTCGTAGTTGCCGCTCTCGGCCAGTCGTTTGTCGACTTCTGGAATAAAGAAATTCGTGAACTCCTTCACCCAAAGGGCGCGTGCCGGATATCCGTCGATCACGACCGCACTAACGGTTTCAGCTGCCATCACGGGTGCAGCAGTTGCCGCTGCAAGCACGAAGCCACAAAGGTTCTTCTTGATCCAAGTTTTCATTTGGTCCTCCCATTGTCTGCGGCTCTCACAACCGCAATTTTGATCAGTTTGTTTTCACCCAGTCCACGACAAGATCTGTGCCGGCCTGGCTAAAGAGCTTGGCAATCGCGCAATACTTGGCCGTTTCCACACCAACCCTTGTCAGGTCTTCTTGTGTGGCTGGCGTGCGGCAATTCACGGTCAGGGTGATTTTCGGAAACGGCACGTCGATCTCTTCCTCCATGAGCACGCCGCGCCGGTCGAGCTTGCAATCCGCATCGATGGATACCTCGCCCAAATCGACTCCAAGGCGATGCGCGTTCTTGTGTCCGATCACGTTTGTGCAGGCGATAAGTGCGGCCAAAGCTGCTTCGGTCGGGGCAGGGCCAAGGTTGGTGCCTCCGCGTTCAACCGGCTCATCAATAACCACCTTCAAATCACGCACTGCCACTTCGGTGCGCGCGTGTGTGGGGCAGTCGGCTTTTGTGCGGTAGGTGACGATTGGTTTTATCTTGATGGCCATCGGTTGACCCTCCTACGCAAAGCTACAGACATCTTGGAATTCGAAGCGCGGCAGCTTTTGAAACAGCGCGCTTTCGTCGGCGTACCCAAGGTTGCAAAGGAAGTTTGAGCGCAGGCTGGTGCCCGCGAAAAACGTCTCATCCACAATCTGGTTCGAGAAACCCGACATGGCGCCGACATCGAGACCCAGTGCCCGCGCTGCGATCATGAAATAGGCTCCTTGCAGCGTGCCGTTCCGAAAGGCGGTCTGCGCGATATGCTCGGTCTTGCCTTCGAAAAGGTGACGGCGGTCTTCGTGCGGGAACAGGAACGGCAGGTTTTTCCAGAAATCGAGATCATGCGCGATGATCGCCGTAACAGGGGCCCCCATCATCTTGGGCTGGTTTGCCGGCTTGAGCGCCTGGGCGAGGCGTTCCTTGCCTTCCGCCGATTTCACGAAAACGATCCGGGCCGGGCAGGTATTCATGCTCGTTGCCCCGTTGATCATGATCTCGAAGATCTCATGCAGCAGGGCGTCGTCGACAGGTTTGTCAGTCCACGCGTAGTGCGAACGGGCTTTGCGTAGGATCAGATCGATTTCACCCGCACCCAAACGCGCCACCCGCGCACGCAAATCCCGATGCTCTTGCTGAGCCTGCGCCCGAAGTTTTTCGAGCTCTGCGCCGGTCGGAGCGTTCATTCGGCAGCCACCTTCTTGCCGGGGTCAGTCTCATCAACGATGGGGCTGGCACAGATGCCGATACCTTCGATCTCGATCTCGACGGTTTCACCGGGACGCAGCCAGCGCGGGTTTGGCTTTTTGGCATGCCCGACGCCCGGAGGGGTCCCGGTGGCGATCAGATCGCCTGGTTCTAGCGTCGTATAGGCGGAAATCGTTGCGATGATCTGACGTACGTTCCAGATCATGTTGGCGGTGTTCGAGCTTTGCAGGATTTCGTCGCCGACGCGGCTTTCAATCTTGAGCCCCGAAGCGCCTTCGGGAAGTTCATCGGGGGTAAGCGTATAAGGCCCGACCGCGCCTGTGTTGTCGAAGTTTTTGCCGGGGGTCCACTGATGGGTCTTGCGCTGGTATTCACGGACAGAGCCATCATTGAACACCGTGTAGCCAAAGACATGATCGAGGGCGTCGTCTTCGGAGATATGGCGACCTGCCTTACCGACAATCAGCATCAACTCGGCTTCATAGTCGAGCGTCTCAGACGCTGCAGGGCGGACCATAGGCGCACCCGCCGGCATCATGGAATTCCGGCCGCGCATGAAGAGCGCGGGATAGTCCGGAATATCGTATCCGCCTTCCTTGATGTGCTCGACGTAGTTTAGCCCCATGCAGATGATCACGCCGGGCGCCATTACCGGCAGTGCAGGGGTGATCGAACTGACTGGAACGGATGGCGCATCGGACATCTGGCTTTTCAGCGATTCGACGAGTCCAGGGGTCTTGATCAAACCCATCAGATCCTCTCCGACCCGTTCGTCCAAAGCGGACAAATTCACGGCATTTCCATCATTTACGGAAAAAACCGCAGTCCCTGTCGACGTTTGCCCAACCAAGTACTTCATCGATTTTCTCCACCTGAATGACATTCCAATTTGACAGATTTCTGCCCACAATATATCTCGATGTCAAATAATATCGATATTTTGGAGTTGCAGGTGGTTTCGTGGACAAACTACAAATCAGAAGCCAAGGCGCGCGGCGCGCTTGCGTTGGAGCTCTATGCTGCGGTGAGCACGCCGGCAGGCGAACCCGAGGATGTCAAAGCCAACCTGCCCGCACATTTGGCGTATCAAGCAGAGCTTGAACGGTCAGGGAACCTTGCCTTCGCGGGGCCGATGTCCGATGAAAGTGGTGACAACATGCAGGGTATCGGCCTGATCATCTATCGCGCCGAGAGCTTTGAAGAGGCAAAAAGCCTCGCTGAAGGTGATCCGATGCATGCAAGCGGTGCGCGCAGTTTTGTGCTCCGCAGATGGTTGATCAATGAAGGGTCGCTCACCCTGAGCGTTGGTCTGTCGACTGGCCGCGCGGTAATGGGCTAGGCCGCGCGGAAAGCGCTTTGGGAGACACTCGATGAACATGGTGCCCAGCACGCAAGGCAAAGAAGCCTCCACAACGCGGGAATGCTATCTGAAACTCCGCCAGCTCATTCTGGCCGGAGATTTGCCGCCGGGCAAAAAGCTCAAGATCGAAGAGTTGCGTGCATTGCTCAAGACGGGGGCAAGCCCGGTGCGCGAAGCGCTGAGCCTTCTGACCTCGGACATGCTGGTCGAGCGGATCGATCAACGGGGGTTCCGCGCCGCGCCTGTCAGCAAGGCGAACTTTCAGGAAATCCTTACACTGCGCTGCTCGCTCGAAGACATGGCGCTGCGGGCCTCTATCGCCAACGGTGACACCGCTTGGGAAGAGCGGGTCGTGCTGAGCCATCACCGGATGAGCCGCACCGAAAGAAACAACACCGAGCTGTTCGAAGAAGTGCACAAGATGTTTCATATGGCGCTGCTGAGCAATGCGGACATGCCGATGCTCTTGCGCTATTGCGACCAGCTGTATGATCTCAATATCCGCTATCGGTATCTCGCCGCTGACGGCCCCAGATATGGCGAACGCAGCGTTGCTGCAGAGCATGAAGAGATTTTCGACGCAACGCTGCGGCGGGATGCCGACGCTGCCTCTGAATTGTTGATCAGCCATTACAGACGAACGGGTGAATACTTCATCTCGCAGATGGAGGGCTGATCCATGCGCCGCAATTGGGTCTTCAGTGATCTTCTGCCGCGTATTTTCGAGCGGTCTGGCAACGTGGCAAGACATACAGATCGGCGCAGCATGGAGGAATTGTGCCAAGCGCTGCTGTCCGAAGAGGGCGAGGTTTCCGGCTATGCGCTCGCTGCGACGCTGCTTGATCGCTACCGCACTGCCGATGAACAGACACGGCTCGGCTTTTTCAAATACATGAACACGCATCTTGATGTGGATGCAGATCGCGTAGCGGATCTCGCCAAGATCTACGCGGACGACCCAAGCCCCGAGGCATTCCGCCTTCTTTGCGAAGTCTCGGAGCCCGGTCGTCAGGAGCTCTTGCGGAGATTGAACCAACCGGTAGGCGCGACCCGCGATCTGGTTGAAATGCGGGTTGATCTGCTGCGGTTTGTCAAAGACCACCCGGAGCTTGCCCGGACAGACTTCGATTTCGTGCATTTGTTGAAGTCGTGGTTCAATCGCGGCTTTCTGGTTCTTGAGCAGATCACTTGGGCGACCCCCGCGCGGATACTCGACAAGATCGTCGCCTATGAGGCGGTGCATCAGATCAGTGATCTCGAAGATCTTCGCCGCCGGCTTGCCCCGAGCGACCGGCGGTGCTTTGCGTTTTTTCACCCGTCCATGCCTGAAGAGCCGCTTATTTTTGTTGAGTTGGCTTTAATGAATGGCATCCCGGATTCAATCGAGGATCTTTTGGCTGATGACCGACCTGCAATTGCCCCTGAAACGGCGGACACTGCGGCGTTCTATTCGATCTCGAATTGCCAAAAGGGGCTCGCCGGGATCAGCTTTGGCAATCTGTTGATCAAACAGGTGGTCGCGGAGCTATCCATGCAGCTGCCGGGGCTTCAGACCTTTGTCACCTTGTCACCGATCCCGCGCCTGAGTGATTGGCTACACCAGCAAGAGCAAGATCCTGAACTGGGTCCGGTGGCCCGCGACGCGCTGGATGGCAGGGTGAGCGATGATACTGTGGGGCGACTGGCTGCACGTTATTTGCTCAGCGCAAAACGTTCTGACGGATTGCCATTCGATCCCGTGGCCCGTTTCCATCTCGGAAATGGCGCGGAAATCCATGATATCCATTCTCTCGCTGATTTGTCCGAAAAGGGCAGGCAGCAATCCCTGTCAACGATGGTGAACTACAAGTATGATTTGGCCGCAACCGAGCAGAACCACGAGGATTTCGTGCTGAACGGAAAAATTGCTGCGACGAAGACAGTCAAAGCCATGGCGCTTGGTTCATTGGACAGCACGCAAAAAGGAAAAGTCGCGTGAACAATACGCTTTATGATGCCCTGATCGCCCCCCACGCGCAGGAGGAAAAGCCGTTTCTGGTTTGTGACGACCAAAGCGAAGTCACGTTTCAGGGGTTCGTCAAAAGAGCTGCGCAGATGGCCCATGTGCTGGCCGGACAGGGCATGCAGCCGGGTGACAGGGTGGTGGTCCAAGCGCCCAAGACCGCCGATATGCTGGCGCTCTATGCAGGCACGGTGCAGGCGGGCTGCGTATTCATGCCGTTGAACACATCCTACACGCTTGCAGAGCTGACCTATTTCGTGACGGACGCAACGCCGAAACTGATCGTTTGCGAACCCGGAAGCGAAGAAGACATTCAGCAGCTCGCCGCGAAAACGGGCGCGCGTGTGCTAACCCTGTCTCAGGATCAAACGGGTAGTCTGACCGCCGAAGCAGATCAGCAGCCGACTGAGTTCGACACGGTTGAACGCGGACCCGATGACCTTGCTGCGCTGCTGTACACCTCGGGAACAACGGGGCGCTCAAAGGGCGCCATGCTCTCGCATAAAAATCTTCTGTCGAATGCGGCTGTTCTGACGGATCTGTGGGAAATCACGGACAAGGATCGGCTGATACATGCTTTGCCGATCTTTCACACCCACGGCCTGTTTGTCGCGATCAACACCAGTCTTCTGGCCGGCGCGCAGGTTCGTCTTATGCAGGCCTTTTCGCTCGATACTGTATTTGCTGAACTTCCAAGGTCCACTTTGATGATGGGGGTTCCGACCTTTTACACCCGATTGCTGGATGATGCGCGACTTGGTGAAGCGGTCGTATCCGGAATGCGGCTGTTTATATCCGGCTCCGCGCCATTGCTGGCCGAGGTCCACCGCGCATTTGAAGACCGTACCGGGCACGCGATTCTTGAACGCTATGGGATGACCGAAACCAACATGATCACCTCGAACCCATATGATGGTGATCGTATCCCCGGAACAGTGGGGTATCCGCTGCCCGGAACCGAGGTCAGGATCACGAATGCCGAAACCGGTGTGCCGCTTTCTGTCGGAGAAATCGGCATGATCGAAGTGCGCGGTGACAACGTGTTTCAGGGCTATTGGAATATGCCCGAGAAAACCGCCGAAGAGCTGCGCACCAACGGCTTCTTTCTGACCGGGGATTTGGGCCAAGCAGATGAGGGCGGCCGGATCACGATCGTCGGGCGCGCAAAAGACCTGATCATCGCCGGTGGCTACAATATTTATCCCAAGGAAATCGAGGATGTTCTCAACGACTTCGACAGCGTTCTTGAAAGCGCGGTCTTTGGAATTCCGCACCCTGATTTTGGTGAAAGTGTTGTGGCGGCACTGGTGGCGGACAAGGATCAAACCATCGACATCGATGCCATCAAAACTGGTGTTGAAGAGAAGCTTGCGCGGTTCAAGCATCCACGCAAGTATTTGATTTTGAATGAACTACCCAGGAATACGATGGGCAAGGTACAGAAAAACTTGCTTGCCGCGAACCATCAAGACTAGCCTTCGAGGACGTTGTTTGACCGGCCAAGAGCGCCTGGGCAAACAGGACCGTTCCACAGAGCGTGCCCACGTCGACACAAGCGCGTTTTTGAGCAAGGTTCTTAGTCAATCGTCAACTTGATAGAGTGTTGCAAAGTCCGCCTTGCTCATTGCCCAACCATCGATTTCGCGTTCGTCTCGAAACACGACCATGTCGCCGGCATGGTACTGCGTGAAACCTGACGTGGACTGGACCTGTCCGTCACTTTCGGCCTCTCTGGCCCATACGTGACCGGTCTTTGTGTAAATGCCCTGGCTCACTTTTGTGTAGGTTGCCTCGAAGGCCTCACCATCCACCGTGTAGACGTCGCCGTTGTTGTCGACGAGCCAATCGCCGGGGCGGACGATCTGTTCGCCGCCCCATTTTCGATAGGTGAAGCCATCGGTTTCCATATCGATTTTTATGGCCGTCACATTGGTTTGTTCGCGGCGGGAATATCGGGTGAGTTTGCCCATTCGACAATCCTTAGAAATGACCAGCTTATTTCAGATCAAACACCTTTGGGAAATGCTGGTCATCGATTGCGTTTTGCGCGTCCTGAGCCGCAAGGTCGTGGAGAAGTTGCATGTTTTCAGGTTCGTCCATAACCGTCAAATTGCTCAGGTGTTCGTCTGATATGCCGGGCTTCAGTTGGTCAACTTTATCGCGCATCAGGCTCAGATCATACCGTGCATAAGTAAACTGTGGTTTGCCCCCGATGCTGTCCTCGGCAAGGTCCCCCATTTCCCGGTCGATAATCCTGTGCGTCTGCCCGGTCGAGAGCCATTGGACGATTGTCTCAACCAGCGCGCCGGCATCATCCATGAGCGAAAGAAGCGCTTGAACCGCGCCTTTCGCCATTATCCATGTGGGATCTTTGCTGGGATCGCCGCGGCCTGTGCCAATTGATACAACCATCATCTGGTCAGCGCCTGTGTCCCAATTGACCTTATGGCCCTTTACAGTTGCATAGATGAATGCCTGCAGCGTCGGGTTGTTGAAGGGGCTGACACCGCCATCCACAAATCACCACCTGTTGCTGCCCAAGCGCTTCACTGATCGTGATCTGTTCGGGATTGAAGAAACTGGGTGCTGCGGTCGATGCGCGTACCACGCGCCACAGGGGATAGTTCTTGTTGGCCAGCCATTCGCCATCATGCGGCGCTTCGAAAAAGATGCCTTTGGGGTTGTTGCCAAGCACCCATGGGCTGCCGGTGTCCATCCGTTTGGTGACAACCAGCAATCCGGTTTTCAACTCGTTGCTGCCAAGGGTGGTATCCTCGCCCAACACGGCCTTGAGATGTGTGGTCAGTTTTTTGTGGCTGTAGCGGGCCCGTAAAATGCCTTTGCGCCACATGCTCTTGTAAAAGACTTCCCGACCAAGCTTGAAATAGATGTCCGTGATCTCTTGGACGGACATACCCCGTGCCAGCCCGGCAGCAATGATTGCGCCTGTTGAGGTTCCGGCGATCAGGTCGAAATAGTCGGCCAGTCTAAATTCATCTGACCCGCCCATGCGCGCGCGCAGCAGGTCTTCTACACGTTGCAGGTAGGCCAGCGTCACAATCCCGCGCAAACCGCCACCGTCCAATGCCAAAATCCGCTTTGGGCCGGGTGCTTGAAAATGCTCGTCTCTCGTCAATACTCGGTAGGCCAAAGGTAGTGTCCTTTCAAAACTGATACTCTCAAGTACAAACCCTTTGCACATCAAGTGTATGGTTGGTTGTTGCGATCAAGGTGAGAGGTCGCGTGCCACACGCATCCCGATGTTGTATCCAAGCACATCCGGCGCCAGCGGAACGCGCGCAGCAGGGCGCAGAAGATCAATGTCTCCGATCCATGATCCGCCTTTCAGAACGCGGTCGCAGTTTCTTGGGGCATCTGAAACCCAAGGTCCGGCGCCGATGTTGTCTGGGCGATCTCTGTGGCTGCCATGCCAGCAATCGGCGACCCATTCCGATACATTGCCAGCCGTATCGTAGAGCCCGAATGCATTCGGGTTGTATGTGGCCACTTCACTAAGGAGTTTGTCATTCTCAGGCTTTTGACCTGTGCAATCGTGGCCTCTGCGCCGAACATCAAGCGATGCAGGCATATCCGGGTTAAGCAGGTTGGCGTGCTGACAGGCGCCTTTCATGCCGGGGCCCCAAGAAAACACGGTGCGCGGCTGAACGCCGCCTCGGGCGGCATATTCCCATTCAGCTTCGGAAAGCAGCCGGTAGGGGCCTTCGGTGCTGCCACTGACCCTCAGGTTCAGCCACGCGATGTAATCCTGAGTGTCGTGCCAAGAAATGGTTTCGACCGGCTCATTTTTGAAGGCCTCGGAATAGACCAGTTCCTTGCACCGAGGCGCACCTTCGTCAGCCTGCCGGGTTGAGAGCACGCAGGCATGCCACTGTTCCTTGGTAATCTCGGTCATTGAGACAGCAAAGGCGGGGATTTCGACCGGGGTGGGCGGGCCCTCCCAATCGTTTGGTGCAAAGTCCTCTACATACCCGATTTCGTACTGTGCTGCTGGCAGCGGAACCATTTCCGGACAGCGGCTGTGATCATCGCAATCGAGAAAGCCCTGGTCGGTTTGCATCGTCGTTGCGAAGCTGCGATCGACCTGCCTTTTGGCAATCATATCGGCCACAAAGGAGGGGAAGGCCAATCCAAGCCCGACAACGGTCAGCAGGAAAGCGGCCGCAACCAGCCCGACACGCGCCAAAATACGCTGGCGGCGTGCCACCTTTGCGGCATTGGACACGCGCGTGATTGCCTTCTCGATTTGTTCGGCGGTGAACCCGGTTGGCAAAGGATCAGACAGGGCAATTCCCTGCACAGACGCGCACAGGGTTTCAAACCGCGCTTTTGCGTTGCCGGTGAGGTCTTTGGCCTGCGGGTTATCGACCAGCAGCGGAATGACCGTTTTGTTGCCGTAAAAAGACGATCGATATTCGGCAAAGCACTCTTCGGAATCCAACCAGCTGGACGTCACATAAAGGATCATCAGATCAGCACGGGACGCCTCGCGGCGCAGGGCTTCATCCCATGATGTTCCGCCTGTAATGTCCCGATGGTCGATAAAATGGTCTTTATGGCCTTGCTCGATCAGCCAGCCGGACAGAATATCGACCGCTTTGTCGTCATCGTCAGTGCTTCTATGGGAAATGAAGATACGTGGCATTCAACTGGCCAATGCTGCGGCGCGCGCTTGAAACCGGGCTTGAGTGAACACCTCGTAGTGACCCGCAACCGTCAAAGCAGACGTTGTGGCCCGGGCGGCGATTTCGTCTGGAACGTCAAAGACAAGTTCGCGACTTTCGCCGATGGATAGCCTGCAAACCGGATCGCGCAGCGGAAAGACCTGATCGACCCCGTCGGCAAATTTCAGTGTCAGATAGCTGCCGGTCAGAAAGGTCTCCTCGTGTTCGCGCTCTGACAGGCGGAACCGTGTGCGTACGTCCGGAAAATGGCGTGTGTCTTCGCCTGCCTTGTTGGGGCCATCGCAGGCCTGCAGAACCTTGCCGTGCTCAATCCACTCGCCCGCGCGGGGGCACCAGCTCTCGAGATAGGGGCACGAACAGCAATTTGCGTATGACGCCAGAATGACCGCATTGTGCGAGCGTCCGTCGAAGGGATGCGCGACGCCGTCGACGATGACCCCTTTTGGCAGCAAGGTTGTGCCATATACTGCACGCGTCTGCCTGATCTCTTCCCCGTCCAGACCATGAGAAACGGGCTCTCTTCGGAAAAGCAGGCGTTGGACAACCATCATGCTTTGGGCCGGAGCAAGGGTGATCGGTTCAAAGTTGAAACGGATTTCCTGAGGTGGGGTCGCAGGATCGTAGAGGCGCAATCCTTCGGTCTGGTCCGCCGCGCCAAACAGGTCATCGATCCTGACGGGGCGTGTGCTGTCGTTCCGAACGACGGCGACATCAACATAGAGCGCCGGCGGCATGAAGGTCGCGCCGCCACTGGCTTCAATGCTGCATCCCCCGACATGGAATTTCGAAAAGAAAAGCGGAATGAAACCCGGCACTGACCCGGCATCAATTTCGGCCAGCATGCGGATGTTTCCGAATTGCGCGCTGCTGCGGTCAGCTTCGGGATGTGCATCCCAGAGCGCGGTATAGTCATTGATCTTGGCCTCAAGGTCGCTGAAATCGGACGGATTGGCGAACCTTAGAAAATTGCGCACTCTCGGTGCGTCCTCGGACATGTCCATCGCGCGACGCAGTTCGTCCGGCAGTGGGAACATCGGCAGCCCGTACACGTGCACGGTATCGTTCCAGACACCCAATGTCCGCCAACGTGGCCCTATTTCAGATCTGATTTCTTCGATATTGTAGTCTGAGCGACCAGAGCTGCCGGCAGCGCGCAGGTCATACTCCAGTTCAAGGTTTTCAGGTTCGAAGGCGAAGGAGTGCTTCTCGAAAAGCCGGGTAAAGGTATCCAACGTCTTTGTCGGCACAAGGCTATGTCCCTGCACCAGCGATTGATACTCTCCCATTTCTCTGGGCAAAGGGGCCGCACCGGCACTGTCAAACATGACATCGCTCAACCGCATGAAGGTCGTTGTGACCGTCTGTCGTTCGCCAACCTGGCACTGGTAGGATTTGGTCGGAACCCCGCCGATATTGTCGCGCCAGACATCACAATTTGCCTGTGCCTTGCTCGCGATCAGTGCGGCGCTTGCCCCCAAGGAAGCAATTAAATCTCGCCGATTAACTCGAACCATCGCGGGCTCCTATGCGAAAGTGTTTTCTGAAATACTATCGCTATAATAGAAGTCGCATTCCGCACAAAAGACAACAAGTTTCCAGTTTTACCGCTTTGCCAGAGCCCTTTTCCTGTCGGCGCGATATCTTGAGGACATTGGTTCCAGACGATTGGCGAATTGCATCGAACGCCAACCCGGAAAGGTGCGCTGGTCGACCAAAGGTGCAACGAGATTCTAGAACCTCTCGCCAAGAAGCCGATAGCACCAGAACGCCTCATCCTCCGCGATCCGTTGGTTGAGGTGAACCGGCGAAAATCCGGTTACCCGTTTCAATGCGCGTCCCATATGCGACTGGTCCGCAAAGCCCGCGCTGGCCGCGAGTTCAACAGGTGCGGTCGATGGCTCGGTCGCGATCAGGGCATGCAGATCATCAATCTGTGCGAAGAGATTGAGCGTTTGCATGCTGTGGCCGGTCCACCGACGGACGCGGCGTTGTGCAGAGCGCAGGCTACGGCCTGTGCCGGATTGTGCGGCCCGGCTCATGAGATAGTACGTCCAGGACTTGATCCGATCAGACCCGTTCCAGCGCGCAGATCGATCCGCCTGCAATGCAGCCGCCCAGGCGTCTTTCATTTCGTCCCAAAAAAGCGACCAGGCCTGTGCATCGCCGTTGGTTTCAAAATGCGCCAAGGCAGAGGGCAGGCAATCCGGCGGCGTGCCGTCAAATCCTCCGCCCAAGGTTGCCCATGCATCGGGGTAGAAGGCGATGGTCAAGCCAGCAATCGGGCCGGGGCTCCAACTCATGTGTGGTGCGCTTTTGGGTTTCGCGTACATACGCGCAGGGCTGACCGGCTGACGTTTGATCTGGTGCAAGGGCATCAGTTCATCGGCCACATGAAGCTGGCCCTCCAGCATGATCGACGCGGCAAAAAAAGGTGATGCGGGGAAGTAATTCAGCCGCTCCTCGTCCTGCAGGGCCACGCCGCGTGTATCGCGATAAATGCCCCCAACGATGCAACTGGCGAGCTGTTTTGGAGGAAAGATGAATTGGCTGATCGAGGACATTGAACAGGCTCTGAAGCACAGTGACGCAATCGTTCTATAGCCTGTCGCGCGAATGTGCCAGTTACTGAGCAACCAAAGAGGGTTTGCTTATGCTGCATAGAAGTCCGGCAGGAACACAGCCGCAGCGTATTGAATCTGCTTTGTCTGGGAATGCTTAGTTCAGTCGGTGATTAGCCATGTCTTTTGAAGTTGTGAATGGAAACGCGTTTTACAAAAGTCTCGGGACCTTCCTCCGGGAGCTGTCACAAGACTACGTCGGCAATCTGGCCGAGATACAGCGTCAGCACGGGGACCTTGTTCACTGGAAAGCGCTCAAGGGCTTTGTGAACTTCGCTTTCATCAGCGACGCCGCGACGAACCGCGAGCTGTTTGTTCGCAACACCGACGCTTTGGCCAAGTCGCCCTCGCAAATACAGACCTTTCTATACGCTGCTGGCCCCAGCGTGGCGACGGCCCACGGCGAAGACTGGCGGACCAAGCGCAAAGAAGCCAACAGTCTGTTTTCACGGCAGATCATTGAGGCGTCCTGGCCCGGACAGGTGTCAGTCACACGCGACTTTGTGCAAAATTGCGGGACAGGGCCCCTGAATGCAATGCAGTTGTCCAGACGCCTTGCTGCTTTGACATCAAGTCGAGGCATTCTGGGCCGTGCCATTTCATTGGAAGAGGCAGATACACAAATCGCCTTCAGCACCGCCGCCTCGGATCGGTTCAATGCGGAGTCTGCACATGTCTTTG
Organism: Paracoccaceae bacterium; assembly: GCA_020630695.1. Classification (GTDB taxonomy): domain Bacteria; phylum Pseudomonadota; class Alphaproteobacteria; order Rhodobacterales; family Rhodobacteraceae; genus Thalassococcus_A; species Thalassococcus_A lentus. Next base: position 25,518 of record JAHDIS010000041.1, read on the forward strand.
CACGGCCGCATTGGATGTTGGCGCCTTGGCGAAGAGAGCTAAGACGCCGCAAGCATGAAGTCTTCCCGATTGTGAGAGCAGCGGTGGAGGATCTGCGCAAATCAAATGCGCCCAATGACGGGCTGATGAACCACTATGTGAACGGGGATTTCATTACATCGAACGATGATGAGATGTTGACGATCCTTGTGGGCCTTTTGATGGGCGCGCAGGACAACATCGCGTCAGCGGCCGGGTGGGTTTTGGCCTATCTGGCCCACCATCCGGAATTGCAGGCCCAAATTGGCGCAGAGGTTCAAACTGTCGGGGCAGGCGGGGCCGATCTGCACGGTTGCGCGCTTTTGAGATCTGCCGTGATGGAAGTGCTGCGCATGCGCCCACCGGCACCGGCGAACCAGCCGCGCATTCTGAAGCGACCGGTCGAGATTGCAGGACATACACTTCCCAAAAGGACGTTTGTCCTGAATTCGTTTTTCAACATGCATCACAACGCATCTGCCTTTGAGTCCCCAAAGACGTTTGACCCCTCAAGGTTTCTGGACAAGAAACTGGCAAGTTCGGCCAGTTTTGCACCATTCGGTCACGGCCCGCGAAACTGCGTGGCGCAAGGCATGGCCGTGCAACAATTGATGGCCATCGTGGTCGGGATATTGCAGGACAGCCGACTGTCGCCCTGTGACAGCGCGTTCCCGGGAATGGAACAGAATCCGTTTTTGACACCAGCAGCGTTTAAGGTGCAGTTCAGCGCCGCTTAGCGCGACGCCACCGCGCGCGAAACTTTTCCGTATCCGGGGTCTGAGCGAGTTCCATTGCCATATGCATGGCCCCGTCCAAGGCGCTGCCTTTTGGCGGCTGCAAGGTCGCACGCATTGGGGCTGGCAGGTGTGCGGCATAGGCCGGGCCCAGGCCGCCAGACAGGCAAACCGTCAGGCCTTCAGTCCAGTCCAAGGATTTCAGCCCCTCGGCAATGTATCGGGCTCCGGCCTGCATCATGGCAACGGCGTTGTGGTCACCGTCTTCGGCGGCCTGCGTAATCTGCGGTGCAAGCGTCGCATAATCTGCGGGTCTTGCCATGGCGCAAAAAGCGACAATTCCGGTTGGCTGCCCGCCAAAGCGCGTCAGCAGTGCATCGATCAGGGGGCTGGTTTCTTTCAGGCCATCATGCACAAGCAACGCCGTTTCCAGCGCCTTTCGGCCCAGCCATGCGCCCGACGCCTGATCGGACACTGCGAAACCCCAACCGCCGGCAAAGCGCGTGCCAGTGTTGGTGCGGCAGGCCAGAAATGAGCCTGTGCCAATTGCAGCCATCGCGCCCTGAGATTGGCCCAAGGCGCCGCGCAGCATGGTCGGTCGGTCTTCGGTTGCGATGATCCGACCGCAGGGCAGAGTGGCCGCCAGCCCGTCTGCCTGAGCCTTGGTTTGCAATCCGGCCAATCCCAGAACGATGGCACTGTCTAGGAGTGCGGCTTTGTCCAGATCGGCCTCGTTCAGCACATCGTCCAGTGTTTCGCGAATGTTCAGCGCGCTTTGTTCGGGATTGGTCGTCAGGTTGGCCGGGCCGCCCCGGGCCTCTGCCAAGACCTGTAGATTTGCCATATCGGCCAGACGGATACGGCATCCGCTGCCCCCGCCGTCCACCGCAATGGCAAAGGCAAGTGGGCCAGTACGGTTTGTCGTTGTGGTGCCCAAAATCATGCTCTTGCCTTAACGCGACTGCGGCCTTCGCAAAAGACACTTTTTCAAAGTGCTGCCGCAATCAGAATTGTGGATAAGGTGCATAACGTAAGGAATTTCCCCGTTGCGGTTCCCGTCTCAATTGGACCATCTTCGCGCATCGAATGCAGTGCGTGAGGGTTTTGGCCCTGCGCGAACCTTGCGGGGGGTACACAATGAGGAAGGTAATCGGTGGTGTCGCACTGATCGCGGGCGTCGGCGGGCTGAGCTATTGGGGCTCGCAGGATCAAGCGGAAACCATGCAGTCACTTGTGACGCAGCGTGCAGCTGAAGCCGTGTCCGGATCCGTTCATCGCGCAGAAGCCAGCGTTGTCGGGCGGGATATCACCTTGACCGGTCTGGCCGATACCGAGGCCGAGCGGGATGCGATGCTGGCCGCGCTTGATGAGGTCGAGGGCCGCAGGATTGTCCGCGATGAGACTGAGATCCTTCCGGCTTTGTCGCCCTTTGTAACCGAGGGCGCGTTGACGCCGGATGGAGAGCGTCTTTTGAAGGGCGCTGTTCCAACCGAAGCGGCACGTGCTGCGCTGGGTGACCGGGCGGGTGATCTGGAACTGGCCTCGGGTGCGCCTGCGGGCTGGTCCGCGATGGCCGAAAGCGCCGAGGCGGCGCTTGATCAACTGGCGCGCGGAAAGTGGAGACTGGTCGACGGTGTGTTGACGCTCAGCGGTGTTGCGCGCAGCGAAGATGACAAAACCGCCGCTGTTGATCTGCTGACCGACTTGCCTGGCGAGGCCAGCGCCGAAATTGATGTCATTCCCCTGATTGAGCCGTTCAATACGACAGGTATTCTCGATAGCACCGGGCAATTGTCGCTGGCTGGTTTTGTACCCGGCCCGGAACAGCGCGAAGTTCTGGGTGCCGCGGCGTCTGATCTCAGCCGGGCCGATGGGGCTCCTGACGATTGGCTAACCCTCGTCAGTGCCGGTCAGCAATCCCTTTCGTTTCTGGCTGAAGGTGAATTCGCCTTGTCTAACCGTGATTTGAGGGTGACAGGCAAGGCGCGCAGCGCCGAAGATCGCGATATGGCTCTGGCGGTTCTGGATGCGCTAGAAAACGAAACAGGTGCAAAGGCTGCCAGCGATATAATTGTCGTGCCGCTAATCGACAATTTCCTGACAGAGGGCAGCAAGCCGTCTGGCGGTGCTGTCAGCTATTCCGGCTACGTGCCGTCTGACTACGCACGCAGCCTTCTGGGCGATGGGGCCGGTGCGCTGGTTCTGGCGGATGGCGCGGATCCGGAATGGGAAGCGCTGGCACCGGCTGGTGCGGCGGCGCTTTCTGCATTGGACAGCGGAAGCTGGACACTGGAGGGCGCACGTCTGAGCGTAACAGGGATTGCGCGCACCAAAGAAGCGCAGGATTTCGCATTGGCGGCGGTCGAAGGGCTCGCCGATCCTGATGATGTTTCGGTGGAGCTGGTGCCGTTGATGGCCCCCTTCACCACATCAGGCGACAAGGTACTGGATGGTGACGTGGCATTGTCGGGTTTCGCGCCGCGTCCTTTGGCGGATGATCTGGGTCTGACGCGGGCAGATGGAGCGCCGGAGAACTGGCAGCGTTTGACCGAAGGTGCCCTTGGCGCACTCGAAAACCTTGCCGAAGGCAATTTTGCCCTGTCCGATCGCGATCTGATGGTCGCAGGCAAGGCGCGCGATGCAGAGAGCCGCGACGCGGCTTTGGCGGCATTGAACGACATCGGTTCGGTCAACCTGATGACCGAGATCACGGTGATCCCGCTGATCAGCCCTTTTGTCACCGAAGCGGTCAAGGCACCGGGAGGCACGCCCCAACTGTCCGGCTTTGCCCCGGCGACCTATGGGATTGAGCTTTTTGGTGATGCAGGTGCCACGTTGGAACTGGCGGACGGAGCGCCGGGAAACTGGGAAGCGCTGGCTGAGGCAGGCAATGCTGCTCTGGCGCCCTTGCATCAGGGCCAATGGCTGCTTGAAGACGATGCGCTTGTGTTGACGGGCGTCGCCCGGAGCCAGGCAGATCGCGACGCTGCATTGGCCGAATTGGCGGAAACGCCAAATGCCACTGCGGATATCACCGTCATTCCCGAAGTGTCCCCCTATGTGACGGCTGGCACCTTTGCCGCCGATGGGGAAGAGTCTTTGACCGGGCATGCGCCGGATGCCCAAGCTTTGCAGGAACTGGGTGCCGCAGGCACTGCTGTTGCGCTGGGGGTTGGGGCCCCGGAAGACTGGGGAACGGCCGTTGCTGCCGCCCGCAAAGCCATGCAGCCGCTGGATCGGGGCAGTTGGGAGCTTTCGGACCGGCAGCTTGTGTTGCGCGGTGTCGCACGGACTGAAGACGCGGCTGATCAGTCATCGGCAGCCGTGGCAGATTTGAACGGATTTGCGATCCGCAATGAAATCGAGACGATCGCCCTGATCGAACCCTTTGTGACCGGCGCCCGCCGTGAAGAAGGTGGTGCGTATGCCTATACAGGCTTTGCACCGGTTGGCGCAGACCTGAGCAATTGGGGCGATGCAGCCGTTGATTTGCCAACCGCTGAGGGCGCGCCAGAGGACTGGAACGCGCTGACGCAGGCCGGAAGCGATGCACTTGCAGCCTTGGCCTCGGGAGGCTGGTCCGTTGAAGGGTCGTCTTTGCGTGTTACAGGTATCGCCCGGTCTCAGGACCAACTGGATGCCGCCAATGCCGCAATTGCCGGGTTGGGGGACGCAGCGACTTTGGATGCAGCACTTGAGCCGCCGCGCTTTGCGGTAACCATCGGTGCCGGCGAAGGTGGCAAGGTTGATGGTTTGCTTCCGGGCGGACTGGGCAAGGCAGATCTGGCCGGGGCCATCGGACTGGCGGACTTGGCCGGTGATGCCAATGCGACAGAATTTGGCGATGCGCAGGCTGCTTTGGATGCCGTGGGTGCATTGAAGCCATGGTTGGGGCAGCTCGAAAGCGCCAAAATCGACGTTGTCGAAGGCGTTGCCGCAATCGAGGCGCAGGTTGTGCCCGGTGCCGATCCTGATTTTGTCAAAGCAGGGCTGCTCGAAGCCTATCCCGGCGCCGCACTGTCGGTCGGAACGGCTCAGAAGCCTGCAGACGGGACTTTGCGCCGCAATGCGCTGACCGGAGCAGAAGAACGCGCGGTTGCCGGGTTCTGGTTGCCCGTGGTGGACTTTTCACCAACGATCGACAGCTGCCCTGTGCAGTCGGACAAGGCCTTGGCGCAGTCACAGATCCAGTTTGTGACCGGATCGGCCAACCTGAGCCCGCGTTCCCTGGCCGCGATCAATAGAATGGCTTCGGTCATTCGCCCGTGCATCTTGCAAGGTGGATTGGTTGCTGAGCTGGGCGGTCACACCGACTCGCAAGGCGCTGAAGAGGCCAACTACGCACTGAGCCTTGCGCGGGCCGAAGCCGTGCGCGCGGCGCTGGTGTCGCGTGGTGTGCCCGTGCGGTCCATCAGTGCAGTGGGCTATGGCGAAACACAGCCTATTGCAGACAACGAAACAGAAGAGGGCCGTGCGATGAACCGCCGGACCACCATTACGTGGGCCGCTGGCCCCGAAGTCGCACCGGAGGAGTAAGCAGATGTTCCGTGATTGGGGATTTTTGATCAGTGAAATGGTAGGCCTGATTGTGCTTGCCGCACTGTTGGGACTTTTGGCCGGTTGGCTGATCTTTGGGGGACGCAAGACCACCACAGTGACGTCCAGCGGGGATACAGGCGAGGCTGCCAAGCTGAAGGCGGATCTGGAGGCTTGTAGCAAGGCTCGCGCTGATCAGGACAAGCGTATTGCTGCGCTTCGCGAGGATCTGGATACAGCGCGCGATGAACGCGACGCTGCTCGCAAGGAACTGGCGGATGCACAGCGCGATGCGGAACGAGAAGCCGCGAAGGCCGAAGCCGAGGCCGCCGATGCGCGCCGCCGTGCGGCGGCCGAAGCAGCCCGTGCCGCGCTGACCGCGTCTGACGCGGCGGACGCCGCCAAAGATGACAATGATCAGGATCCTGCCGGTGGTGACTTCCACGAACAGGATTACGACAAGGATGGCGTCGTCGAAGGCAAGGACGAAGGCATCAAGCCCGAAGCTCTGACCGAGGCGCGGGGCGGCCAACCTGACGATCTGAAACAGATCAAAGGCATCGGCGTGAAGCTTGAAAAGCTGTGCCACAAGCTGGGCTTTTTCCACTTCGATCAGTTGGCCAACTGGACCGATCAGGAGGTGGCGTGGGTCGACGCAAATCTCGAAGGCTTCAAGGGGCGGGTCAGCCGCGACAAGTGGGTGGAACAGGCGCGCTTGCTGGCCGATGGCGGGGAGACCGAGTTTTCCAAGCGGGCCAAGGATGGCAAAGTCTATTAAGCTCAAGCCTGGCAACACGAATTCGAAAGGGCGCCTAAAGTGGCGCCCTTTTTTTTGTCTGCACAACGACCGGCGGTGTGGCCAAGACTGATTCCTGCACAGGTTGCCGCGTCGGCAATGGTGTCGATTTTCCTGCTGGGGCCGCCCAACCCTGTTCAGATCCGCCTGAACTTGTGACGCTAGGCAATTCTGTTCATTCGGGAAATCAAGACTGGCGCGCGCCGCGCCAAGAAAAAAGGCAATTGCCTTGCGCCTCTGCTCGTTTGCTGTCTAATCTCGGGTACGGGAAACTCTCCCGGGGGGACAAAATGACTGCGACGCTGAACCAGCGTCTGGCCGACTGCCTATCGGCCTTGCGCGCGCAGAGAGGTTGGACACTGGACCAGCTGGCCGGGGTCAGCGGCGTCAGCCGTGCGGCACTGTCGCGTCTGGAAAACGCCGAAGTCAGCCCGTCAGCAGATGTTTTGTGGAAGCTTGCCGGCGCGCATGAAATGACGCTGTCGCGGCTGATGTCACTGGCCGAAGATGGCTTTACCCCCCACGTTCGCCGAGACGATCAACCTACCTGGCGAGACGAAAACAGCGGCTTTACCCGCCGGGTTGTTTCGCCGGGATCAGGATCGCTGGGCGTCGAAATCGTCGAGTGCAAACTGCCGCCGGGAACGGAACTGGGCTATGACGCGCCCCCGGCCGCCGGACAAGAGCACCATCTGGTCATGATCTCGGGGTACATGAAGGTGCTCAACGACGAAGGATCGTATGATCTGGGGCCCGGCGACAGTCTGCGCTACAAACTCTATGGGCCGTCCCATTTTGTCACTGCCAAAGGGCAGGGCGCTCGGTATCTGATGTGCCTTGTCGGCTGACACCCCGATGAGCGCCATTCCGGCGCCAAACTTCAGCAGTTGGGAATATTGACTGCCAGACCGCCAAGCGAAGTCTCCTTGTATTTCTCGGACATGTCCGCCCCGGTCTGACGCATCGTTTCGATACAGGCATCCAGTGGCACCAGATGCTGCCCGTCGCCGCGCAGCGCCAAAGACGCGGCAGAAACGGCCTTGATCGCACCCAGCCCGTTGCGTTCGATGCAAGGAACCTGAACCAACCCTTTGACCGGATCACAGGTCATTCCCAGATGATGTTCGAGAGCGATTTCAGCCGCATTTTCGATCTGCTCGGCGCTGCCACCCATCACGGCACAAAGACCTGCTGCGGCCATGGCCGATGCGCTGCCCACTTCGGCCTGACATCCGGCTTCGGCACCGCTGATGGATGCGTTGAATTTCACCAGACCGCCAATGGCCGCAGCCGTCAGCAGGAAATCCGGAATTTGTCGCGGCGTTGCGCCGGGCACATGATCCAGCCAATAACGGATAGTTGCCGGAACAACGCCCGCGGCACCATTGGTCGGGGCGGTGACGACCTGCCCACCGGCGGCGTTCTCTTCGTTGACGGCCATGGCGTAAACGCTCATCCAGTCGTTGATCGTATGCGGGGCAGTCAGGTTCATCCCGCGTTCCGCCATCAATTGATCGTGGATATCCTTGGCCCGTCTGCGCACTTTCAGCCCGCCGGGTAGAATTCCATCGTTGGTCAGACCGCGTTCAATGCAATCGTTCATCACCTGCCAGATCCGCGCGACGCCCTTTTCCAGACTGTCGGCACAGCCGCGGGACACTTCGTTCGCGCGCTTCATTTCGGCAATCGACTTTCCCGATGTCTTGGCCATCTCGAGCATTTCGGCGGCTGTCTTGAAAGGGAAGGGAACCGGCGCGCCTTCGTCGGTGTCTTTGCCCGCTTCCAGCTCGGCTTCTGTCATCACAAAACCGCCGCCGATCGAATAGTAGGTTTCCTGTGCAATAACATCGCCCTGCGCGTCAGTCGCCATAAGGATCATTCCGTTGGCGTGTCCCGGCAGGTTGGGGCCAAAATCAAAGGTCAGATCAGTTTTCGGGTCAAAGGCCAGGGGCGGCAGACCTTCGGGGCAGACCTGTTTGTCATCCCGGATTGCAATCAGTGCCGCCTCGGCCTTTTCGGCGTCGTAGGTATCGGGAACAAAACCCGCCAGACCCAAAACCGTGGCCCGATCCGTCGCATGCCCAACGCCGGTAAAGGCCAGCGAGCCGTGCAAAGATGCCCGCAAACCATGGGCCGCAAAGGGCGCGGCGCGCAATCGGTCCAGAAACCGGGCAGCGGCAACCATGGGGCCCATGGTGTGCGAAGACGATGGGCCGATGCCCACCTTGAACATGTCGAAGACAGATAGGAACATGACGGTGCCTTTGCGTGTGTTGGCCCAAGCAATAGGGCTTTGGCCCGCTGTGTCACCCCCCGAATACGACAGCTGCCCCACGCAAAACGGCGGCGGCAGTCAGATGGCTGTGCCTTCCGGTGGATTGGCCGGCATGGGTTCGCTGAACGGTTTTGGCCCCAGCCCTTCGGCCTTGGCCACCCGTTCCGCCGAAGGGCGGGTTTCAATGCGCTTGGCCAGATTGAGCAACGCGGGATAGTCGGTCAGCTGAAACCACTGCGTGTTGCCTTTTGGATAAAGCCCGCACCAACGCAGCATGGCTGCGACATAGCAATCGAGCACCCAAGGCTGAACCCGGTTTTGGTTCGGGTCTTGGGCATAGAAATCGTCAAGCAGGCGCAAGGCTCCGGGCAGGTTTACGCGGCCCGGGTGGGCCGTTTGCAGATGCCTGCGCAACGCGGTTTGTGCAGCAGGGTCTGCGCCCGCATACTGATCTGGATAAAAGCTTATGCGTAGCTGCGCATGAAGTGTGTTCGACGCAAAGAACAACCACTTCAGAAACTGAGACCTTTGCGGATCCTGCGGTGACGGCGCCATCGCGCCATGCTGCTCTGTCAACCAAAGCAGGATTGCGGCGGTTTCAAACAGGGTGTCCTGTGGTGTTTCCATCGCCGGGATTAACCCGGCGGGGTTGATGGCCCGATATTCCTTGGTCGTTTGCGCTTTGACCGATCGATCAACCAGCACCGTCCGGTAGGGCAGTTCCAGCTCTTCCAAGGCCAGACGCACGATCAGCGAAGCGTTGTCGGGGGCGTAATGCAGCACGTAGGTCATGGGTTCATGCTGCCCGCATGCAAGGCCGGGGCTGTTCCCGCTGCGACCCACGTTCTGCAATGTCCGTCATCTGTTACGCATTTTGCGCAAAACAGGCTCGCCTCGGAATGGTTGTCTGCCTATAAGGATTTTGCTGCTTGTGTGTACGATCATCTATCTGGGGACCATCATGACCGGAGAGCTTTCACCCATAGACAAGGCGAAATTCGTGGCTGCAAAGCGTGCGGCTGAATTCGTCGAGGACGGTATGCGCGTCGGTCTGGGGACAGGGTCCACCGCTGCGTGGCTGGTGCGATGCCTGGGCGAAATGGTGCGCGAAGACGGTCTGAAGATCCGCGGTGTGCCGACATCTTCCCGCACGGCCGAACTGGCCCGGGATGTTGGGATTGATGTGATTTCGCTGGATGAGGCCCGTTGGCTGGATCTGACCATTGATGGTGCAGATGAATTTGACGCTGACTTGTCGCTCATCAAAGGGGGCGGGGGCGCATTGCTGCAGGAAAAGATCGTGGCTACGGCGTCGGATCAGATGATCGTGATTGCCGATGCGGCCAAAGAGGTCGGGCACTTGGGCAGCTTCCCTTTGCCGGTTGAGGTGATCCCTTTCGGCTGGCAAACCTCACAGGCCCTGATCGAAGAGACGCTGGTTTCGATGGACGTCATGGGCCGCAAGACAACCTTGCGCATGAACGGTGACCGGGCCTTTGTCACCGACGAAGGCAACTTCATTCTGGATCTGCATCTCGGGCGGATCGGCAATGCACGGCAACTGGCCATGGTGGTTAACCAAATCCCTGGCGTTGTGGAAAATGGCCTGTTCATCGATATCTGCGATCAGGTTGTGATCGGCTACGGCGATGGCAGGGTCGAAGTGCGCGACATCAACGCAGGCACGGTAAGCGAAGACAGGCTGGATTTTGTCGAGGAAGAGAACCTGTTTTCTGATCTAGGCGACTGATTTTTATCGGTTTCCCGATGCGCTAGCTGATGAATGGGCTGGCGGCTTTTCTGCGGTATTCGCCGCAAATTTTCACAATATGCGTGCCAGTTTGCCCGATCGGGCTATGCTCTTTCTCAAATCACGTTTGCTTGAGGTCAGGAATGCCAGCCTTTGGTGTTGCGTGACAGCACCTATGTTATGCACACTGACAGGAGGCAGGCCGCCCGGCGTCCCGAACGGGTGGGCTGGCAGAGACAAGGAGTTCCAAGTGAAACTGCAATCCCTCGCATTTCAACGACAAACCGCTACACCCATGCGTCTGTTCTGGCTGACAACGCTGTCCATGATGCTGATCGTGTCACAGACGCTGATGGCTCAGGCCCGTGGTGTTCCCGAAAGCTTTGCGGATCTTGCTGAGCGTATTAGCCCATCGGTGGTCAATATCACCACGTCGACGACTGTGGCTGGTCGGACAGGACCGCAGGGCATTGTCCCCGAAGGATCACCCTTTGAGGATTTTTTCCGCGAATTTCAGGATCGTGGCGGACAGGGTGATCGCCCGCGCCGCAGCTCGGCCCTTGGGTCCGGCTTTGTGATTTCAGAGGACGGTTTTATCGTCACCAACAATCACGTGATCGAAGGCGCCGATGAAATCCTGATCGAATTTTTCGAAGGATTTGAATTGCCTGCGACTTTGATCGGCACCGACCCCAACACCGATATCGCACTTCTGAAGGTCGAAGCCGAGGCACCGCTGAAGTTCGTCAGCTTTGGTGACAGCGACACAGCCCGTGTCGGCGATTGGGTGATGGCCATGGGCAACCCGCTGGGGCAGGGCTTTTCGGTATCGGCTGGCATCGTGTCGGCCCGCAACCGCGCGCTGAGCGGCACTTACGATGACTACATCCAGACCGATGCTGCGATCAACCGCGGCAACTCTGGTGGTCCCTTGTTCAACATGGACGGCGACGTGATCGGCGTGAATACCGCGATCCTTTCGCCTAACGGTGGCTCGATCGGGATTGGTTTCTCGATGGCCTCCAACGTGGTGACACGCGTGGTCGACCAGCTGAAGGAATTTGGCGAAACACGCCGCGGCTGGTTGGGTGTACGCATTCAAGACATCGACGAAGACATGGTCGAAGCGCTGGGTCTGGAAAACGCAAAGGGCGCGCTGGTGTCTGATGTTCCAGAAGGCCCGGCCAAGGAAGCGGGCATGCTCGCGGGTGATGTGATCCTGTCCTTCGACGGCGTCGAAGTGGATGACACGCGCCAGTTGGTGCGCGTTGTGGCCAACTCGCCGGTTGGCAAAACCGTGCGTGTCGTGGTCAGCCGTGACAAGAAAACCGAAACCCTGCTGGTGACACTGGGTCGCCGCGAAGAGGCGCAGGCCGCCGTTCCGGCAGCACAGATTGACGAAGCCCCTGAAGAGCCATCCAAGATGGAGCTGATGGGCTTGACCCTGAGCCCGCTGGACGATGATCTTCGCGAGACGCTTGAGCTCTCTGCAAACACAGAAGGTCTGGCAGTGATCGACGTGGATCAGGATTCCGAAGCTTATGAAAAGGGTCTGCGCGGCGGTGATGTAATCAACGAAGCAGGGCAAACATCGGTCAAGACACTGGAAGAGCTGCAGGCGCAGGTTGATGCGGCGAAAGAGGCCGGACGCAAGTCCATCCTGCTGCTGGTGCGTCGCGGTGGCGACCCTCGGTTCGTTGCGCTTAGCCTCGACCAAGGTTGATCTGATAGGACGAGACAAAAAGAAAGGGCGCCCACCGGGCGCCCTTTTTGCTTTGTCTTGGCGACGAGATCAGTCGCCCAGTTTGACCAATGCGTGCCGCTTCTTGCCAGCAGACAGCTTGACCGGGCTCGACAGGGCGGCTACGTCCAACATCAGGCCCGCATCGGTCAAAGGTGCATCATCAATGCGCGCGCCGTTTTCCGCGATCAGACGTTTGGCTTCCTTGCCCGATTTAGCCAGGCCGG
>JAHDIS010000042.1 GCA_020630695.1 Paracoccaceae bacterium
ACCCCACAGCGACCTCAACGCTGCGCGTCTACCAATTCCGCCACGACCGCACTGCCAATGACTTGGTAGCGGGGGATTAGACCAACCCTGCGACAGGCTCAAGCGAAAAATACGCCTCTTACGCAGACACTGCGGCAATCGTCATGCGCCGGCGGATCACCCGGCCAACGATCGCCGCAAGCACCAAGGCCAACACGATATAGCCGTGTTCCTGCTGATCTCCAAAGAAGACACGGTTGGTGCTGCGACCGGGCAGGAATTGAAAGGCCCCGGCCACCAGCAAGCCGTTCCAATACAGCGACTTCATTGCTTCTTCGTGGGTCTTGATCTTTCCCGCGAACACAGCGCGCATTGCAACCCACAAGGACCAAAGCGCCAGGATTGCCAGCAGATGGATGGGGCTGAATGGCCCGACAACACCAAAACTGGTGATCCCGAAAGAGCTCAGCGCAGCCGTCGCCATGGCGATCACCCATACGTAGCCGGACATCTTGTGAAGGCGATCCCTGCGGCGGCGGAACAGAGCAAAGGGCCCGAGCACCAGAGCAATCGTCGCGGTGACGATGTGGATCTGGGTGATTAGGTTCGTGCTCATGTATGGCTCTAGTGTCATCGTAAAACTCCTTGGGTATTCAGATCGACAGTGCGGGCCTCGCCGGTTTTTCGAGTTGGGCGAAACTGGTCACACACTGGACAAATCCCCTTGGGCCATGCCATTGAAACTGCGTACAAAACGGGGCTGGCTTCGTGAACGACAGCAAAACGCAACTCGCGCTTCGTGAATGGCGGACGGATATGAGCAACCCGATCACATGGGTTGCGCTGATGGGCACAGCCGCGATTTTGTCGTTGCTCGGCCCATTCGGCACGGATCAGACGCTGGGCCTGATTCATCGTCTGCTTTACTGGATCGTAACCGTGACGCTGACCTTCGGTTTTGGCGCCCTGTCCAATGAGATCATCCGCCACTGGATGAGCAAGGCACCGATTGCGCTTATCATTGCAGTTGCCGGATGCGTGACCGGTCTGGGCATTTGTCTGATCGTTATGGTGATCAACTGGATCGTCTTCGATTTTGTGCCGCCGCTAAATGAATGGCCGACCTTTTTCGGGACGGTCATGGCCATCAGCTACATCGTGACGGGCGCGCTTTACTATGCAGGATTGCGCCGGGGCGAAGCGGCTGCCCCTGCGGCGACCGCCACGCCAAAGCCGGTCGCCCTGCTCGATCGCATCCCGCTCGAGAAACGGGGCCGGTTGGTTGCTCTTTCGGTCGAGGATCACTACGTGCGGATTGCGACGACCAAAGGCACGGAAATGGTTCTGATGCGGTTGTCCGATGCCATTCGCGAAACCGGTGATACCGCGGGCGCTCAGGTTCACCGGTCACACTGGATAGCCTTTGCGCAGGTGCGTGCTGTACGACGCGAAGGGGATCGGGCGATTTTGACGATGAGCAATGACTCAGAGATCCCGGTCAGTCGCGCCAATATCGCCAAGATCAAGGAGGCGGGGCTGCTGCCGCGTTCACAATGACAGACATTTCCTCAGTTGAATGGAAGATCAGCGACACGCTGGTGCCCTACCAAGAGGCGCTCGACTTCATGGAGGCCCGCGCCGAGGCGATTGCACGGGGCGAGGCGGCCGAATGCATCTGGCTGCTAGAGCACCCTCCTCTTTACACCGCCGGAACCTCGGCCCGGATCGAAGATCTCAGGGACCCTGAGCGCTTTCCGGTGCACGCCACCAAACGGGGTGGTCAGTACACCTACCATGGGCCCGGTCAACGGGTGGCCTATGTGATGCTGGACGTTGGCAAACGCGGTCGGGATGTGCGCTGCTTTGTGCGCGACCTTGAGGCATGGGTTATCACTGCCTTGGGGGAATTTGGCCTGACCGGTCATATCCGCGAAGGACGTGTCGGGGTCTGGATCGAAAGACCGGACAAACCGCGCACGGCTTCCGATGCAATGGCCGAAGACAAGATTGCCGCGATTGGCATTCGTCTGCGCCGCTGGGTCAGCTTTCACGGCATTTCCATCAACGTGGAACCCGATCTGGAACATTTCGACGGCATCGTGCCCTGCGGGATCACAGATTACGGCGTCACATCGCTGGTGGATCTGGGCCTTCCTGTCACCATGGACGACGTAGACGTTGCCCTGCGACATGGATTCGAAGCTGTTTTCGGTACTGAGCGCAAAGCCTGCAACACCTGATACGCTGCCTAAAGCAACAGCAAACGGCCGGCGCCTCTCGGCGCCGGACCGTGACCGCTAGACCTGCTGGCGCCGCTCGCGTGCCCCGCCTCTGCGGCGCGGCTTAGGCATGCCCAAATCAAGTGGCTGCAACGGGAATCGCAGGCTTTCACAGATCAGAAAGCAAAACTCGGCGACTGCCGGATCTGTCCGGATATACATGGCCACATCCAGATAGGCGCGCACCGCTTCATATTCATAGCTTGAATGGCCGGGCAAGGCACCGAGCCATTGCATATAGCCAAGCTGGCCCAGTTCCTTGGCGCGCGCCGGTGGAATATGCCGGCCTCGCAGTCCAGTTAACGTTCGTTCTATCATCATCAAAGCGCCCTCCGCGCCGAGGGCAAAGCGAACCGGACAGAAACGATACGGGTGAGCGGCCAGCGGCCGGGTTACCTGCGTGCTCTGACCGGGGCACCCCGCCCGGGTTGCAAACGCCCGGCACAATGATTGCACCGGGGTGATGGCAGGTCTCCTGACTTGCGGGTCAGCGCCGGGTCTGGGCCTTCCCGGGACGTGGTCCCAGTGGCTTGTGCCAGATCGGCTCGCCGCTCACAGTTGCGGGGGCAGTCGCGGAATTACACCGCGTTCCCTATTGGACCGCCGGGCCATCGCCCATTGGTCACCATCACACCCGGACTGTGCCAGCCCGGACGATGGCTGTCCATTGATTCTGATGTCATGAGGGCGCTTTCTTGCCCGCGCGTTTCAGCGCTTGGCCAGTTCTTCAGTGACGCGCTCAGCAAAATCATCGCCGCGCTTTTCGAAACTGTCATATTGGTCGAAGCTTGCTGCGGCCGGGGCCAGCAAAACCACCTCGCCCGGCTGCGCATCCGCCACGGCATGGGCCACGGCCCTTTCCATCGTTGTGCATATCTCCGCATCAACACCCGGCAATTGAAGCGCGAACCCTTCGGCTTCACGTCCAATCACATAGGCCTTGATCACGTTCTCCAACGCTGGCTTGAGAGCCTCCAACCCACCCTCTTTCATCAGCCCGCCGCAGATCCAGCGGATCTTGCCAAAGGCCTGCAAAGCCTTGAGCGCGCTGTCAACGTTGGTCGCTTTGCTGTCGTTGACATAAGACACCCCGCCCGCCTCTGCGATGCGCTGCGACCGATGCGGCAATCCACCGAACGACCGCAGACCGCTTTCGATATCACGAGGGCCAAGCCCAAGCGCCCGGCAGGCGGCGTAGGCCGCGCAGGCGTTTTGGTGATTGTGTGCGCCCGGAAGGCCGGGAATGTCGCGCATGTCGATCGACGCCACCTGACGGCCCTTGCGCCATTCGGCCAGAAATCCTTTGCGCGCGAACACATGCCAGCCCGGTCCGCTGAGCTTGCGCCCCGATGACACGCGGATAACCCGATCGTCGCTGCGCCCCTCGCTCATTTGCCCCGCTAGAAAGCGGCCCTCGACCTCGTCAACGCCGATCACGGCGCGATCCGGCCCACCTTCGGCAAAAAGCCGACGCTTGGCCGCAAAATATCCACCGAACCCAGCATGGCGGTCCAGATGATCCGGGCTCAGGTTTGTCCAGACCGCCACATCCGGGGTCAGGGCACGCGCCAGATCGGTCTGGTAGCTCGAAAGCTCCAGCACGACGATGCCGCCATCTCCGGGCGGATCAATATCCAGCACGCCGCGTCCGATATTACCTGCCAGCTGTGCATCCCGGCCCGAAGCTTCTAGCACATGATGAATCAATGCCGACGTGGTGGATTTGCCGTTAGAGCCAGTGATCGCAACGACGCGCGGCGCGCGATCAAATTGGTCCCATCCGGCCCCGAGCGACCGGAAAAACAAACCGATGTCATTGTCTACAGGGACACCGGCATCCAGTGCCGCTGCAATGACCGGGTTGAGTGTGGGATACAAATGAGGGATGCCCGGACTGACAACCAAACAGGCCAGATCTTCAAAGGCTTCCGACCGTGTCAGATCGCGAACTGCAAAGCCTTCTGCCTTTGCCTTATCCCGCGCTTTGGGGTTGTCGTCCCAGACGACGACCTGCGCGCCGCCTTCCCGCAGCGCCCGCGCCGCTGACAGCCCGGACCGCCCCAGACCAAGCACGGCCACCCCCTGCCCTTCAAAACCCTGCACCGGGATCATCGCTGCCTCCGCCGTCGCCGCTATATTCTGCGACACCAGCGCTACCGCAAACGATCAAAACGCGAAAGCCCTGCCTCTGGCTCGGCTGCACAAAAATACGGAATTGGCTCTTACCGGTCCCTCCGCTCGCCGGGCTCCGCTATCAGCCCATAGCGCTCTGCCAGATGCCAGACGTGATCCGGGATCATGTTTTTCATCTTAGCCGGATGGGCCCTGCGCAGATGCAGAACGGTCTCGGCGGCCTTCATCTCGACACGCGCGCGGGCAAATTCCAGCCCCCGGGGCCCGGTGCGGGGTTGCAGCCACGCCACGATCGGCCGCACCCAATTGGGCATACGCCGCAACGGCAGACCACCAGCCGCCCGTTCCGTATTGGTCACAAACCCCCGAACCGCGGCTTCCCGTTTGCCGTTGTCCGTCAACTCCGACAAAACCGCCCGACCCTGCAACCGCTCCAGAACCTTGGCGCCGCGCGCATTGCGCACGATCAGCCATTGCTCACCATCGCCGCCCATGTAGCCAACTGTGATATCGGCCAGCCGGTTGGTGTAATCCACACAGGTCTTGCAGGTCATGGGAAAGAAATCTGCGGGCAGATCCGAAATCGGCAGCTTCAAAAAGGGAATGAAGCGCGGCTTGCGCCCATCATCAAAGCGTAGCTCGACACTGTAGTCGGCGCGAAATTCGAGGTAGCTCACCGTTTCGGGGCGATCATCCAAAAGACCCAGAAACGTGTGAAACCGGGCGGTTGTGGTGTTGTCACTGCACGGCGTTCCGATGACGGTGATTTCGTCAAAGCCCAGTTCCGCTTCGAGAGCGCGCAGCGCGTAGACCTGACAAGGCACCCCGACCACGGCGATCCGGCGGTGGCCCGCCGCGGCAGCCGGTTCCAGCAAAGCAAGCAAGGGTCCGTACCCCATGCGCATACCGCGGCACTGCGCCATATCCTGCGCCTCGGTGACAATGACAGGCATCGGCTTCCATCGGTCATGCGGATCGGGCGCGGTGGCCAGAACGGCATCCACCGCGCCGGCACGCAGCAACTCCGCCGCAAGAGCCGTGGTCAGGCCCGTCCACTGCGCACCTTCGGCCGCTGGCTCCAACCGCGCACGGTGCATGGTTTGAAATACACCAAAGAACGCTTCGTCGCCGGTTTCGGCAACCCGCCCATGGACCGACCGTTCCAGGGCCGGATAGTCCGGCGCAATGAATTGACAGGCACGCCCACAGGCGCGGCCATCCCCCATCCGGCTGATGCCGCAGTCGGTGCATAGCCCGGCTCTGGGCGCGCCACCGATATTGGGAACCCTGAGCCCAGTTTGCCCACCATCCATCGCTCGCCTCCTGTCAATCCGAATGTGTCAACTATAGTTGACACTGCGCGGTGAAGCGAGTCTGTTCTTGCCCGGTTGGAAAATGTCTTTGGGGTTTGGGGGCATCGCCCCCAAGGCCTGCGTGGCCTGAACGCATACCAAGCGGCGCGGCAAAGCCGCCCCGCTAGATCAATACCGCGGTCAATGTGTTGCGATCAGCGTACTTTGAGGGTTGCCAGACCGATGATGGCGAGGATCAGCGAAATGATCCAGAACCGGATCACGATCTGCGGTTCGGCCCAGCCCTTCTTTTCATAGTGGTGATGGATCGGTGCCATCAGGAACACACGCTTGCCCGTGCGTTTGAAGTAGAGCACCTGAATGATCACGCTGAGCGCCTCAACCACAAAGAGCCCGCCAACGATCGCCAGAACCAATTCGTGCTTGGTAGCAACCGCGATTGCGCCCAAAGCCCCGCCCAGCGCCAACGATCCAGTATCGCCCATGAAGACGGCCGCCGGAGGCGCGTTGTACCACAAAAAGCCAAGCCCCCCGCCGACAACACCTGCCGCGAAGATCAGGATCTCGCCAGTCCCCGGCACATAGTGCACATCCAGATATTCTGTGAAATCGACCCGGCCCACGGCATAAGCGATGACACCCAGCGTCGAAGTTGCGATCATGACCGGCATGATGGCCAGCCCGTCCAGCCCATCCGTCAGATTGACGGCATTGGCCGCGCCGACGATCACGACGACAGCAAACGGCACGAACAAATAGCCAAGATTGATCAGGGTATCTTTGAAAATCGGCAGCGCCAGTCGGCCCGAAAGCGCCTCGGGGTGGTACTGAGCCGCCCACCAACCGGCAATCGCTGCGATCAGAAAGCCCAGCAAAAGCCGCACCTTACCAGACACACCAGCGGTATTTTGCTTTTTCACCTTGGCATAGTCATCCGCAAATCCGATGGCGGCGTAACTGATCGTGACAAACAGCACCATCCAGACAAAGGGATTGTCCCATCGCGCCCAGAGCAAGGTCGACGTCACCAAGGCACCGATGATCAACAACCCGCCCATTGTGGGCGTTCCGGCTTTTACGAAATGACCTTCGGGGCCATCGTCACGGATCGGCTGCCCCTTGCCCTGACGTTTCCGCAGAACGTTGATCAGCGGCTTTCCAAACAGGAAACCAAAGATCAGCGCGGTCAGAAACGCGCCCCCGGCCCGAAACGTGATGTAGCGGAACAGGTTGAAAAAATCCCCGCCGTCGCTGAGTTCTGTCAACCAAAATAGCATACTGCTGCCCCTTTACCCTTCACCGCCCGCGGGGGATTGGCCCATTTTGCGGATCGCGTCAACCACACGGGCCAGCCCCATGGACAACGACCCTTTGGCCAAAACCACATCCCCGGCATCCAGATCACGCATGACCCCGGCGGCCATATCCGCACTTTGCTCGCACCACCGCCCGCGTTTTTCTTCGGGCAGTGCCTCCCACAGGTGGCGCATCAAAGGTCCAACGCAGTGCACTTTGTCGATGCGCGCCATCGATGGCAGCGCCGCGATCCCTGCATGCAATTGCGCTTCAGTGCTGCCCAGTTCCTTCATATCCCCCAGATAGGCAATCCGCCGACCCTTGGACACGCGGCCGATGTCATGTTGCGGCTCGGCTGCGGCCAACACCTCAAGGGCTGCGCCAAGCGACGCCGGGTTGGCGTTGTAACTGTCGTCGATCAGCTCGACCGTCATCTGCGTTTCCACAGCATCCAATGTAATGACTTCACGCGCCCCGCGCCCCGCACCCGGAGACCAGTTGCCGATAGCCGTCACCGAGAGCGCCAGATCCAGCTGCAAGGCGTCACAGACCGCCAGCACCCCTATTGCATTCTGTGCATAATGCCGTCCGGGCACCTGCACCTTGTACAACACCGGTGCGCCGTGAATTTCGGCCTGCGCCACAGTTGTCGCGTCGCCTACGGTCACTTTGGCCAGATGAAACGGATGCCCGGCTTTTTCGCCGAACGCCACCGGATGCCCTGCGGCCTGCGCCAGATCGGCAAGGATCGGGCTGACGTCCAGATCTCCGTTGAAGATCGCCGTGCCGCCCGGTTCCAGCCCGTCATAGATCGCGCCTTTTTCGCGCGCGATGCCTTCGAGACTTTCAAAGGCCGCCAGATGCGCTGGCGCCACGATGGTCACCATGGCCACATGAGGACGGGCCATGCAGGCCAGAGGTGCGATTTCGCCGGGATGGTTCATCCCGATTTCGATCACGGCAAAATCGCGATCGCGCGGCATGCGCGCTAAGGTCAGCGGAACGCCCCAATGATTGTTGTAGCTCTTTTCGGCAGCATGCACGCTGCCATGCGCCCCAAGAACAGTACGCAGCATTTCCTTGGTCGAGGTCTTGCCCACGCTGCCGGTGACCGCAACCACGCGGCCTTTGAACCGCGCCCGTGACGCAACACCCAGATTTTCAAGCCCGGTTTGCACATCATCAACCAAAAGCAATGGCGCATCTTCAGAAACACCATCGGGAATTCGGCTGACCAAAGCAGCCCCTGCGCCTTTTTCCAAAGCGGCGGCGACAAAGTCGTGACCATCCCTTGCTGCCTTGAGCGCCACGAACATCTCGCCCTGCTCAATGGTGCGTGTGTCGATGGAAACACCATTGACCGACCAGTCCCCGATGGCCCGCCCGCCTGTTGCCTCGGCCGCTTCGGCGGCAGTCCACAAAGCGCTCATAGCCCTCTCCCATCCAATGCGGCCACGGCAACGCTGGCTTGTTCGGCATCGTCAAAGGGATAGACCGTGTCGCCGACGATCTGGCCGGTTTCATGACCCTTGCCGCAAATCAGCAAGGCATCGCCGGGTCCTAGCGCATCCACGCCGCGCAGGATCGCTTCGGCCCGGTCACCCACTTCGGTTGCATCAGGCGCTCCGGCCATGACCGCCGCCCGAATGACCGAGGGGTCCTCGGAGCGGGGGTTATCGTCCGTCACGATCACCAGATCCGCGTTTTCCTGTGCCGCCTGCCCCATCAAAGGCCGTTTGGAGCTGTCCCGATCACCGCCCGCACCCACGATGGCCACCAAACGGCCCATCACATGCGGCCGCAGAGCACGGATCGCCGTTTCGACCGCGTCCGGTGTATGGGCGTAGTCGACAAACACCGTCGCGCCATTGTCGCGGGTTGCCGCCAGTTGCATGCGTCCGCGCACTGTGCCCAGCATTGGCAGCATGTCAAAGACATCATCAGGATCGCAGCCCGCCGCAATCACCAGCCCGGCCGCCACCAGAACGTTCTCAGCCTGAAAGCCGCCGATCAGGTTCAGACGCTCCTGCCGCACGCCGCCTTTCCAAGACAGACGCAGGTCCTGTCCAGTCGCGTCAAAGCGTTGGTTTTCCAGACACAGATCCGCCGCATCGCGCCCGACGGTGATCACGTCCTGCCCGCGGGCCTTGGCGATTGCCAGCATATCCACACCGCGCGCGTCATCGATATTGATCACGGCTGTCCCGTCTTCTGGCAACACACGTGCAAAGAGGCCAGCCTTGGCGGCGAAATAGTCTTCGAAGGTGGCGTGGTAATCCAGATGATCCTGGGTGAAGTTCGTAAACCCAGCCGCAACCAGCTGCACACCGTCGAGCCGTCGCTGTTCAAGCCCGTGACTGGAGGCCTCCATTGCGGCATGCGTCACCCCGGCCTGCGCTGCGCCGCCGAGTGCACGATGCAATGTGATCGGCTCTGGTGTTGTATGTGCCAGCGGTGCCTGCCAATCCCCCTCAACACCCGTTGTGCCCAGATTGATCGCCCGAAACCCCAGTTCCTGCCAAAGCTGCCGGGTGAACGCGGCCACCGATGTCTTTCCGTTGGTGCCCGTTACTGCAACGACGCAATCAGGCTGCATTCCGAACCACAGCGCCGCAGTAAAGGCCAGCGTTTGCCGCGGATCAGCCGCTACGACCAAAGCTGCGTCGGAGGCGTCCAGTTCAGCTTGCGCAATCCGCGCGCCTTCTGCGTCGGTCAAAATTGCAGCCGCACCCATACGCAGCGCATATTGGATGAACTCACCGCCATGAACCTGCGTTCCCGGAAGCGCAGCAAAGAGAAAGCCCTCTTTGACCTCGCGGCTGTCCACCGCCAGCCCGGTGACCTTCGCCTCGCGTCCGCCGCGGGCGGTCAGCCCCAGTTGTGAAAGAGTTTTCGGACCGCTCATGTCGCCCGCCCCTGTTTGACTGCATTGGCGAATGACATACGCAAATCCATAGGGCTGTACCAGATGGCGCCTAGCGTGAGGTGCTGAAAATCTTTTCCAGCCCCGGCTCTCCAAAATCAGGGCGCAGCCCCAAAAGCGGCGCAATGCGTCCGGTCATCTCGGCAGCTACCGGAACTGCAGTCCAACCGGCTGTGCGGCGCGGCTTCTTGCCCGACGTCTCGACCGGCTCATCCAGTGTGACGATCAGCACATAGCGCGGATCATGCGCGGGAAAGATAGAGGCGAAGGTCGCGATGACCTTGTCATCATAGTAGCCGCCCCCGCGTTCCTTGGGTTTGTCCGCCGTGCCAGTCTTGCCACCGACATGATAACCAGGAACTTCGGCAAAGCTTGCGGTGCCTTCGGTGACCACTTTGCGCAGGATACCCCGCGCCGTTGCGGCAGCCTGTTCGCTCATGACGCGCGTGCCGGTCGCCGGCTCATTCCGTTTGAGCAAGGTAGGATTGACGTAGATGCCGCCATTGGCCAACGCCGCATAACCTGCTGCCAGATGCAGGGGAGATGTGGAAATGCCGTGGCCGTAGGAAATCGTGACCGCAGACAGATCAGTCCAGCGCTTGGGAAACAGAGGAGCGCCACCTTTGGCCTCAACGATTTCCAGCGGGGTTGCATCGAGCTGCCCCAGCGTCTTGAGGAATTCCTTTTGACGCTTTGGCCCGATCGCAAGCGCAAGCTTGCCGGTACCCCGGTTCGAACTTTTCACGATGATCTTCTCAACACTCAGCTCGCCATAGTTCTTGTTTGCGAACTCGCCGATCTTGAAGCCGCTGACTTCAAAGGGCGGCTTGGTGTCGATAACCGTGTTTTTGTTGACCAAACCAATGTCGATGGCCTGAGCCGCCGCAAAGATCTTGTAAGTGGAGCCCAGTTCATAAACGCCCTGTACGGCGCGATTAAACAGAGGGCTGTCGGAAGGATTGCCCTCGACCAGCGGATTTGGACGGTCGTTGGGGTCAAAATCAGGAAGGGAAACGATACTGATCACTTCGCCGGTGCGAACATCCATCAAGACAGACGCTGCCCCCTTGGCATTCATCAGCTTCATTCCCGCATCCAGCACCTCTTCGGCGGCGGCCTGAACGGTCATATCGATGGACAATTCCAAAGGTGCGCCCGCGCGCGACGGGTCACGCAACTCTTCATCCAGAAACTTTTCGATACCTGCGGTACCGATCACTTCGGCCGCATGGACATCCTCGGCCCCGTAAGAGGCCCCGCCCAAAACATGCGCGGCGAGCGCACCATTTGGGTACAAACGCATTTCGCGCGGACCAAAAAGCAAGCCCGGCTCTCCAATGTCATGGACAGCCTGCATTTGTTCGGGGCTGATTTTTCTCTTTACCCACAGAAACTTGCGCTTCGGGTCCTTAAATCGTGCCGCAAGCCGGTCGGGGTCTATATCGGGAAAAATTCCCGCAAGTGCATTGGCGGCCCGATCAGGTTCAATCATCTGCTGGGGATGCGCATATAAACTGTGCGTGGACATATTGGTCGCCAGAACTCGCCCGTGACGATCAACAATGTCTGCGCGGCTGGCAATAATGGAGTGGCCGGACACCTGCGCCCGCGGTTCGGCTGGCTCGGATGCAGCCAGCATACCCATCCGCGCGCCGATCACACTGAATGCACAAAAGAACGCAATTCCAAGCACCAGCAACCGGCCCTCGGCTCGCACCCGGGATTTGTCGCGCATCTGTTCGTGCCGGATGCGTAGGTTTTCCCGTTCGATCGCGTCGGGGTTTTCGCCGTTCTGGCGTGCTTCGAGAATACGCGCCAAGGGGCGCAGCGGTGTGCGGATCATCGGTCTGCTCCGGCTTGATCTGCCCCGGCGCTGGTCACCTCGATGGGCATTGTAATGTCGAGTTTTGGCGGCTCCGGGAAAATCACCTGATCGACCATCCCGAACTGGTCCGGACGCAGGGGCAAAAGGCCCAGCCGTTCAAAGTTCAGATCAGCCAGATCCCGCAAGCGATCCGGACGGTTCAGATAGGCCCATTCTGCTCGAAGAATGGCCAGTCTTTCGCGCGCCTGCGTGATGTCGCGGCGCAGATCGTCAGCATGATCCAGTTCAGCCTGCGTCTTGTAGTTTTCGTGATAGGCCCAGAAACCAGAACCGATAACGGCCATGGCCGCTAGAAGAAACAAAAGCGTTCTCATGACCTTAGACGCTCCTCTTTAAAATGGGCATATCCAGCGCATCGGCATCAACGTCGCGGGCTGGCGCAGCCGTGCGCCGTGCAACTCGCAACTTTGCGGACCGTGCACGTGGGTTTTGTGCCAGCTCTTCGGCATCGGGGCCGATGGCCTTGCGGGTGACAATGACAAATGGCTCGCTCGGGGCTTCAGGTGCGGCGCCATATCGGTTCTGACGCACCTTTTTGGCCCCATGGGCCTGCAAAAAGCGTTTCACCATGCGATCTTCGACAGAATGGAACGTCACGATCGCAAGCCAGCCATCGGGGGCCAACACGCGCTCGGCGGCCATCAATCCCTGCCAGAGCGAGTCATATTCGGCATTCACCGCAATCCGGAGTGCCTGAAAGCTGCGCGTCGCGGAATGGCTCTGGCCCTTCTTGCTTCGGCCGATGGTGGCCTCGATCAAATCCGCCAGTTGCAACGTGCGGGTGATGGGCCCGGCTTCGCGCTCACGCATGATGGCCTTTGCGATCCGGCGCGAGGCGCGCTCCTCTCCAAAAAAATAGAGGATATCAGCCAAGTCTTCTTCGCTGGCTTCATTCACGAAGTCAGAAGCACTACGGCCTTCCTGACCCATACGCATATCCAATGGCCCATCGCGCAGGAATGAAAACCCGCGGTCGGCCTGATCCAACTGCATGGATGAAACGCCAAGGTCCAGCACAACGCCATCAACCGCTTCGGCGGCTTCGTCCATCTGTGCAAAATTGCTCTGCACCAGTTGCAAACGATCCCCGTAGGCCCGCCCCCATTCCGACGCCATGGACAAGGCCAAAGGATCACGGTCAATGCCAATCACGCGCGCCGCGCCTGCGTCCAGCAAGCCCCGCGTATACCCGCCAGCCCCAAGCGTCCCATCAATCCAATGCCCTTCAACAGGCGAAACCGCCTCGAGAAGCGGCCGCAAAAGAACGGGAATGTGGGGAACGTCGGAGGCGCTGACCACGGAGGCCATTTAGACCTCCTCTTCATCCAGGAATTGCGCCGGATCAAAATCGTCTGGCAAATCGTCCAACTCTTCTTCCATCTTGGCCAGCTCTTCGGCCTCAAAGGTGCCCGGCTCCCAGATCTGGAAGGTGTTGAGGTTGGATGCAAAATAGGCCTCGGCCTTGATCCCGATCTTTTCCCGCAACTTGGCAGGCAGAACGATACGGCCCGTATCATCCACAGATGTAATCAAGGACTGCGTGGAATAGAGGCGCTCTAGCAGTTTGCGCTTTTGCGACCCGCGCGGCATCCGTTCGATCTTGGATTCCACGTTTTCCATTTCCTCGACCGTGTAGCATTCGAGGAATTTGCGGCGGTGATCGCCGTAGACGACGACAAAATTCGGATTAAGCCCTTCGGTCCAGTCAGGATCACCCGCTTCGAGAACACGGCGAAAAGAGGCTGGGATAGACACCCGCCCCTTCGTGTCGACCTTGTGTCGACTCTCGCCTCTGAATCTCAGCCTGCGGCTCACTGCCTGGCCCTTTCTGTCCCTGGCCTCACATCCGGATCGTGGGGCCTGAAAATGAAATGGGCGGGTTGATCTGCTGCCACTGATCAACCCGCCGCTGACCCGCATTGGCGGGTAACTCCGACTGCGCGCGCCACCTGGGGGGATGTCTGCTCGCCCGCGCGCCGGATTCTTTTGTCACGATGAAAAGCGAAGCCTGTATGAAACCTGCTCTTTTATTTTTTTGATTTGGTCGGTGGGGTCTTTGTCGCCCCGTGTCCGTTCCTCATCGTGTGAACTAGGGATGCCATGGGAATACATGGTACGCAACAGTTTTTTATGGGAAATCGGCACAGCATCTTGTTCTCGCACCCCTTGCGAAACAACATCTTGTGCCCATTTTGGGCAATCCGTCAGCACAAATGGTGGTTTTACCCAAAATCAAACACAACATGTTGATTACCGCGACAGACCAGATGATTTCCCATAATCTCCCAATTTTTTCGGAAAGTTTCGTGAGAATGCGCCACAAGAGCACGAAAATCCGTGGAAATCAGAAGCATTTCACCCCAAACAGCGCCGAAAACTGATTCGAATCACAGGATTTCCCATGTATTGGGCCCTGCCCTCCCATAGCTGTCCCATAAATTCCCACGGACACCTTTTGCCGCCAACCATAAGGCTATGTCGTCGCTATATCAGACAGCGTCGCTTTGCGCGCTTGCGACTCGGCGGGTGTAACGCTACGCAAGGATTGCTTCGGTCCGGGCATTGTCCGGTGAAAAGGGAACGCGGTGAAAATCCGCGACTGCCCCCGCAACTGTAAGCGGAGAGCGTGTCTGGCATTCGCCACTGGGATATCCCGGGAAGGCCCAGACATCGTGTCGACCCGCAAGTCAGGAGACCTGCCGAGGTGATCACCCATCCAGGGGTGCGGGGCGCACTTGTTGGAACGGTTCTCCGGCGTGGTGGCATTCTTTCACCGTTTGCGGAGGGCTGTTCGCCTTTCCAAAAGCAACATGACAATACCCCTTGTGCCCTTGTTTGGGCGCATAAGTGATCTGGAAAGGATCCGTATTATGACTCGTTTTGGCCGAACGTTTTGGCTGACCGCATCGACACTCGCCATGGCAAGCGCCGCTCAGGCGCAGGACGATGTGATCGATCTTGGCACTTTGACTCTCTACGCCCTGCAATCGGACTTTGAACTTGAGCGCACAGGCACGACCGTTGATGTGCTCGAAGCTGAGGTCGTGAATAACGCCCTCACCCTTGGCGATGCGCTGGATTCCGTTCCCGGCGTTTCACTGACATCAAATGGCGGCATCGGCGCTTCCACTGCACTGCGCGTGCGCGGCCTGCCCGAACGTTACACACCTGTCTATTACAATGGCATCGAAGTCGCAGATCCCTCTGGCGTCTACACCCAGTTCGATTTCGCCAACGCCCTGCCCGGCGCAATTGACCGTGTCGAAGTTCTGCGCGGCTCTCAGTCGGCCCGGTTTGGTGCAGGCGCCGTTGCCGGCACGATCGCCATGAACAGCGCCCAAGCACCCGAAGGTGGCGACAGCCTGCTGTCCTATGGCCTTGAGTACGGCAGCTACAACACACGCCGCGGAAACCTTTCGATGGGCTTCTCGACTGACAACGCAGGGTTTGCGCTTTCCATCGCTTCGGTTGCGACAGATGGGTTCAGCGCGGTCGATGGTCCGCTCTATGATGACGATGACGGATACAGCGGGACGCAATTGTCTTTTGACAGCTATGTGGACGTGACGCCTGACCTGCGTCTTGGTCTGAC
Organism: Paracoccaceae bacterium; assembly: GCA_020630695.1. Classification (GTDB taxonomy): domain Bacteria; phylum Pseudomonadota; class Alphaproteobacteria; order Rhodobacterales; family Rhodobacteraceae; genus Thalassococcus_A; species Thalassococcus_A lentus. Next base: position 15,401 of record JAHDIS010000042.1, read on the forward strand.
CGGCTTTGTTCTGCGCTCCAGCGCGGGCTACGACAGCCCCGGCGCCACAATCCCGGCAAGCGGTCTGTCGGAAACCGACAGTCGCGGTCTGCGCGCCTATGCGGAACTGACAACTGGCGCGATCCAGCACAGCTTTGACATCAGCCAGTACCGGATCGACAGAACGCTGACCAACTCGGGCAGCTTCTTCTCCGGCCCGGTCAACACCTTCGCAGGCGAGCGTGATGCGGCCAGCTACAAGGGCATCTGGGATGCCTCCGAAGCCTATACACTGATCTACGGTCTGGATTGGAAGCGTGAAGACGCAGCCGCCGCGCCAGAAGCGGTGACGAACCGGGGCGCATTTGTCGAAGCGCACTGGAGCCCGAACGACACGCTGGATCTGTCATTCTCGTTGCGGCAGGACAATCATTCCGCGTTTGGCGACTTCACGTCGGGCCGTGCGACGGTCGCGTGGCAGGCCACCCCGGACTGGACAATCCGGGCCGTGTTGTCCAACGGCTTCCGCGCTCCCGCTTTGGATGAGCTTTACAACCCATTCTACGGCAACCCGAACCTTGAGCCCGAAAAAAGCCGCAGCGCCGAGCTGGGTGCGGAGCGTCTGTTTGCCAATGGCGGCAGCATTCGCGGCACACTGTTCTACACCGAGATCGACAACCTGATCGCCTATTTCGATCCGGACGGCTTTCTTGGCCCGATCCCCGGTGGATATGCGCAGGTTCCCGGCGAGAGCGTCACAAAAGGTCTGGAACTGTCGGGCATGATGCCGCTGGGCGATCGCACGCAATTGATGGGCAGCTTTACATACACCGACTCGCGCGACTCCAATGGTGACCCGCAGCAACGCGTTCCGCGCTATGACCTGTCTCTGGCCGTCGAAAGCCAACTGACAGACCGTCTGACCGGTATGTTGAGCGTGCAGCATCAGGTGGATTTCCCTGACACGTTCGGTGTCGGCTTCTCGCCGGTTTCCGTGGATGACTTCACCACAGTCGATGCCCGCATCGGCTATGAGTTCGACAACGGAATCGAAGCCTATGTGCGCGTCGAAAACCTGCTGGATGCCGACAATGCACGCATCCCTGACTACAACCGGGCGGGCCGCTCGGTGTACTTTGGGGTCAATGCTTCTTTCTAAGACCATAAAGGCCGCCGCGCTGCTTATTTGCAGTGCGGCGGCTTTCCCGGCCACGGCGCAAACACAGACTGCAGCGCCAGTCCCGGCACGCGTTGTTTCGCTGAACGTCTGCACCGATCAGCTTGCCCTGCTTCTTGCGCAGCCCGGCCAACTGGTTTCGGTCTCGCGGCTGGCCCATGACGCCCGAACCGCAGTTCTGGCCGAGCAGGCCCGCGCCATCCCTTCAAACGATGGCAGCGCCGAAGCGGTTGTCCTGCTGCAACCCGATCTCGTGATTGCAGGAACTTGGACGACACGGTCAACGGTTCAAATGCTGGAAAGGCTGGGCTACCGGGTCGAGCTCTTTGCTCCGGCCAATGCACTGTCCGATGTGCGCGAAACGATCCGGCGTATGGGCGTTTTGTTGGGCCAAACCCAGAAGGCCGAGCAATTGATCGCTGACTTCGACAGCAAGCTTGAGGCCCTGCGCGCGCAATCCGGCCAATCACCTCGCGTAGCGCTTTACTATGCGCTGGGGAACACCGCAGGACGGGAAACCATGCCGGGCGATCTGCTGGATGCCGCGGGCATGTCCAACATCGCCGAAGAGCGTGGCTTGCCCTTTGGCGGCCGACTGCCGCTCGAAAGCCTTTTGCTGGAAGACCCGGACCTTGTATTGATCGGTCAGCCCTACGGCGGCCATGCGCGCGCGACTGAGTTGCTGACACATCCCGCCCTACACAGATCCGGCGCACTGCACGAGATTGAAACAGGCCCAAGCTGGACCTGCGAGTTGCCGCATCTACTGGATGCTGTGCAGGAGCTGATCGCCTTACGGCGCCAGTGGGAGACCAGCCAATGAAACTGGGTTTGGTATTGGCCACGCTGACCGTCGTCTTGTTTCTGGCCTCGCTCATGATTGGGCACAGCACCTTGCCCCTTGGCGCTGCCCTGACCGGGCTGATCGGCACCGGAGAGCCGCTGCACCAGATGGTGATGCATGAGATCCGCCTGCCCCGCGCACTTTTGGCTTCCATGATCGGTGCAGCGCTGGGTTTGTCAGGCGCGGCCATGCAGGGCTACCTGCGCAATCCGCTGGCCGAACCCGGCCTGATCGGCGTGTCAGGATCCGCCGCCTTGGGCGCCGTCATAGCCCTGCAAACCGGGTTTGCCGCAACCTTTGCGCTGGCCTTGCCATTGACCGCCCTGACCTTTGCGCTGCTGGCCGTTGCATTGATCCTCGCGCTGGCTGGCCCGCGTGGTGGCTCATTGACCCTTATTCTGGCAGGCATTGCCATCTCCGCTCTTGCCGGTGCTTTGACATCGCTCGTGCTGAACCTGTCACCCAACCCCTATGCTGCTTCCGAGATCGTGTTCTGGATGATGGGATCCGTAGCCGATCGTTCCATGCAGCATGTCTGGCTGGCCGCGCCAGTCATGGCCTTGGGGTTTGTGCTTCTTGCGACGCTGGCGCGCGGTCTGGATGCCCTGACGCTGGGTGAAGACGCTGCCGAAAGCCTTGGGGTTTCCCTGCGCAGCCTGCGCCTGAGGCTGTTGCTGGGCACTGCGGCTGCCGTCGGTGCGGCAACAGCGGTGGCTGGCGCTGTCGGCTTTGTCGGATTGATCGTACCGCACATCCTGAGACCCTTTTGCCGCGCGCGCCCATCACGCTTGTTGTGGGCCTCGGCTTTGGGCGGTGCAGCGATGGTTCTGGCGGCAGACATCGCCACGCGCCTGATTTTGCCGGATCGGGATCTCAAACTTGGCGTGCTAATGGCGATCGTCGGCGCGCCATTGTTTCTGCACTTGATCTACAAGACCCGGAGGCTGGACGCATGACGGGCCTTCTGCATCTCGACCATCTCACAGTGCGCCGCGATGGCTGTCCGGTTGTGGATGATGTCTCGCTGAAGATCGCGCCGGGTGAGTGCGTCGGCTTGATCGGTCCGAATGGCGCAGGCAAAACGACCCTGCTGCGTGCTGCACTTGGATTGCTGCCGCACGAGGGCCAGTCGAGCCTCGCTCAGATGGCGCCGCGTGATCGTGCCGCCCAGGCCGCTTGGTTGCCGCAGTCACGCGAAATTGCCTGGCCCGTTCCCGTGCGTGATCTGGTTGCCTTGGGTCGTTTGCCGCATGGGCGCAAATCCGGCCCCGCTGACGAGGAAGCCATTCAAGCCGCCATGGCAAGAATGGGGCTCGAGACCTTTGCCGATCGTCCGGCGACGCAGCTTTCCGGCGGGGAACAGGCGCGTGTTCTGATCGCGCGAACACTGGCACAGGACACGCCCTTGCTGATGGCCGACGAACCTATCGCCGGGCTGGATCCCGCCGCGCAATTGTCCACGCTGACCGTCTTGCGGGATTTGTCGCGAGAGGGGCGCGCGGTGCTTTTGTCATTGCACGATCTCAGCCTTGCTGCCCGGTTCTGTTCACGCCTGATCATGCTGGATCAAGGACGCAAGGTTGCAGACGGGCCACCTGTCGAGGTGCTCACACAGCCCAACCTCGCCAAGACATTCCATTTGCGGGCGCGCATTCACGAAACGCCCGAAGGGCCAATCGTCCAACCGCTGGAGACAACGCGATGACCCCCCCTGTCGTGAAAGGGCCTCAGCGCATCGTCTGCCTGACCGAAGAAACGGTCGAGACGCTCTATCTGCTGGGCCAGCAGGATCGCATTGTCGGTGTAACAGGCTACGCCGTGCGCCCGCCCCAGGTGCGGCAGGAAAAGCCGAGGGTTGGCGCCTTTACCACTGCGGATGTGCCCAAGATTCAGGCGCTGAACCCTGATCTGGTGCTGACCTTTTCGGACCTGCAGGCTGACATAGCCGCCGAACTGATCCGGTCGGGGCTGTCCGTTCTGGCCTTCAACCAGCGCAGCGTTGCAGGCATTCTCGACATGATCGAAACGCTGGGCGCCCTGACAGGCAGCGCTGCAGACGCGCAGGCCATCATTGACCGTTTCGATGCCCGCCGCACCGCGCTTGAGACCCGCACTTTGCAGGCTCGACCGCGGGTTTGGTTCGAGGAATGGGACGAGCCGCTGATTTCGGCCATCGGATGGGTATCGGAACTGATTGCAATTGCGGGGGGCGAAGATGTCTTTGCACCGCTGGCGCGCAAACAGGACGCACAAAGCCGGATTGTCAGCGAAGCGCAGATCATTGAGGCGCAACCAGACATCATCATCGGATCATGGTGCGGCAAGAAGGTACGCCCGGAACGCATCATGGCGCGCCAAGGGTGGGGCAGTATTCCTGCTGTCCAAAATGAGCGCGTCTACGAGATCAAATCCCCTTTGCTGCTGGCGCCGGGCCCGGCAGCGCTCACCGAAGGGCTTGAAGCCTTGGTCCGGGTCATCGACCCTGTCGCAAACCGGCAAAAGGAAACGGTATGTTAACGCCCATTTTTGAGTTCCTGTCTCTGGGTGGCCCCGCGCTCTGGGCCATTGCCGCAATTTCGGTCGGGGCGCTGGCCTTGATCCTGTGGAAGGTGTTTTCCCTGTCACGCATGGGCCTGTGGCGCACGGCCCGCGCGGAAGAGGCCTTGCAAACCTGGACATCGGGACAGCCGGAAGAGGCCATCGCCCATCTGGAATATCGACCCGGTTTGCGCGCCCGTGTGCTGCGTGGCGCTATGCAGGCCCGGGTCAACCTGCCCGAAGCCGACGCGCGAGAGGAAACGGCCCGTCTTGCCCGAGCGGCCCTGACCGAAACCCGCGCGGGTCTACGCCCGCTTGATCTGGTTGTCACGATTGCGCCTCTGATCGGGCTTTTGGGGACCGTACTGGGGATGATCGAAGCGTTTCAGGCGCTTCAGGCCTCGGGGAACCGCGCCGATGCAGCTGCGCTTGCCGGTGGCATATGGGAGGCGCTGCTGACCACTGCGGCAGGCATGGGTGTCGCAATTCCGGCCTCGATCGCGCTGTCATGGTTCGACGGGCTGGCCGATGGCCTTGCCCATGACCTCGAAGACCTTGCAACGCGGCTCTTCACCGCGCCGATGCCGAACGGGCCTGCTGAATGATGCTGAACCTCGCCGATCATAACCCGCGCAGGCGCCGCCCCAGCCTGACGCCGATGATCGACGTGGTCTTCTTGCTGCTTGTGTTCTTTATGCTCGCGGCCCGATTTGGCGCGCCTGTTTCACAGCCGGTCGAGCTTGGTGGCCAAGGCGCGGGCTATACCGGTGCCCCACGGTTGGTCACAGTTCTGCCAGATCGTGTGCTGCTGAATGGCATTGAGGTTGCCAACCTCGCAGGCGCCTTGCAGCCTCTTGTTGCAGATCCATCCGATGTGATCGCGCTTCGCGCCGGCGATAACGTAACGGTTCAACGTTTGATCACCGTGCTGTCTGACTTGCGCGCCGCCGGTTACACCGGCGCTGCCGTAGTGGAATAGGCCATGCGGTTTACCTCCACTTCCAGCCGCCGCAGGCAGGCCGAACCCATCGTACCGATGATCAACGTCGTATTCCTGCTGTTGATCTTTTTCCTGATGACCGCGCAGATCGCGCCGCCGGAACCGTTTGAAATGGCGTTGCCCGAAGCAGAGGGCCAGCCCACCGAGTCAGTGGCGCTTCCGCTGTTTTTGTCGCGTGACGGCCTGTTGGCGCATGGAGAGGCACGCGGCGCAGACGCACTGGCCGCGGCCGCCGCTGCTGGGCCCGTGATCCTGCAGGCACACGCCCAAGCAGACGCCCAAAGCTTGGCGCGGGCGCTGTCTGATCTGGTGGCCATGGGCGCCATCGACATCACGCTTGTTACACAGGAGCCGCAGCAATGAGGTTTCTGGAAGGCTCGGCCTTTTTGGCTCTGGCGGGCGCATTGCACATTGCCGCCTTTTCCCTGAGCGACGCCACGGGATCGCAAATGGCAGGCGGCGCGGGCGGGCGGTCCGAAGTGACTTTGCGTGCTGCGCCCGGCGATCTGCAAGAGCTTGTGGCACAGTGGGTCAAACCACCCGAATTGCCCGCCTTACCCGACCAGATGCAGCCCGCAGCCGCCTCTGCGAACCCGGCGCCGCCTGCGCTGATAAACCCCCGGCCAAATCCGCCCGGCACTTTGGATGTACGCACGGCCCTTTTGGCACCGCAATCGGAAACCATGCCACTTTTGGATCCACGCCTGCCTGCCCAGCCAAGGCTCGCGATGCCCGACATCCCAACCCTGTCTGAACCCGATACCGCAGACTTGGCACCGGAAACCGTACTACAACAAACAACGCCGCAACCAGACCAGACGGTGACGCGGGTTGCGCTGCCCGCCCCGGCACTGCGCACTGCCCCGTTGGACGAAAGACCGCAAATAGACACACGGCTTCCGGCTCAACCCCGCCTTGCACCGCCAGAACCACCCGAAATGCCAGTGGTCGAAGCACCCACCGACGAAGCCGATCTGGAACCAGTCATTTCGCCAAACCGACCGGCAGCGCCCAGACCGCCGCAGCCCTTTGCTTCTCCCGAAGCACCAAAGCTGCCAAATGTGGATGTTGCAACGGCCACCTCGCCACTGGCCCCGGCAACGTCGCGCCGCCCGGCATTGCGCCCGGACGGGCTTAAACCGCCGCCTGCGCCCAATCCGCCGAAACGCGTAGCGCAACCGTCCAAGAAAAAGCCTGCCGCCAAGGCCCGTCCGGCCCAGCGCGCCGCTGGATCCGGCGGCGGCGCAAAAGCGGCCAAACCGGCCGCCAAACCCAAGGCAACCGTTCGCAAGGGTCCCAGCAAGGCCCAGCAAAACAAACTGAAGGCAAAATGGGCGGCACAAGTGTCACGTGCCGCAGCCCGGGCCCAGCGCGCTCCGCGTGGCGGTGCATCAGGGACAGCGTCAGTGCGCTTTGCGCTGTCTCCGTCGGGCAGATTGCAATCAGTTTCGATCAGCCGCTCCTCTGGCAGCAGCGCCGTGGACAAAGCAGCCCTGCAGGCCATCAGACGCGCCCGCTTCCCCCGCGCCCCGGGCGGGCTGAACCAATCCAGCTACAGCTTTTCGGTTTCGCTGCGGTTCTCGCGCTGATCCCCTCAAGGCACCCCATCCCTTGACCCGGCTTAGTCCGACCGATACCTCCCGAAGGAAGAGCACAGGACCCGCCATGACCTTGATCACCGACAGCCATTGCCATCTCGACTTTGACAGCTTTGACGACGATCGGGCGCAGGTCATCGAAAACGCGCTGCAGGCCGGTGTCCACCGCATGGTGACCATCTGCACCCGTCTGCGGCACGAACCGCAGGTGCGGGCCATTGCCGAAACCCACGCGCCAGTCTTCTACGCGGCGGGAACCCACCCGATGAGCGCTGCAGATGAACCTTTGGCAACATTGAAAGAACTGGTCGCGCTAGCCCAGCACCCCAAGTTCGTCGGCATCGGCGAAAGCGGGCTGGACTATCACTACACCGCCGACAGCGCGGATATTCAGAAACAAAGCCTGAAGATCCACATTGAGGCAGCACAGGAAACCGGTCTGCCACTGATCATCCACGCCCGTGATGCCGATGACGACATGGCGCGCATCCTGACCGAAGGCTATCGGCAGCGCCCCTATTCCTGTGTAATGCACTGTTTTTCTTCCTCGCCGGAACTGGCCCGCGCGGCCTTGGATCTGGGGTTTTACCTGTCGATGTCCGGCATCACCGCCTTTCCCAAAAGCGGCGATCTGCGCGACATCTTTGCCGCGGCACCGCTGGATCGCATTCTAGTGGAGACCGACAGCCCGTATCTTGCCCCGCCGCCCCACCGCGGCAAACGCAACGAACCGGCCTATGTGGCCCACACCGGGCGGCGCGCTGCGGAAACCTTTGACCTCAGCTACGAGGACTTTGCCAAAGCCACCGAGGCGAACTTTGACCGGCTCTTTTCCAAAGCCGCCCAATGGAAAGCCGCCGCATGAGCAAGGGCGAACTGCGATTTACCATTTTGGGCTGCGGATCGTCCGGCGGTGTGCCGCGCCTCGGCGGGCACTGGGGGGATTGTGATCCCGAAAACCCCAAGAACCGCCGCCAACGCTGCTCGATGCTGGTGGAGCGGGAAACACCCAACGGGGTGACACGCGTTCTGATCGACACATCACCGGATTTGCGCAACCAACTGCTGCAGGCCGGTGTCGGCGCGCTCGACGGCGTCGTTTGGACGCATTCCCACGCCGACCACACCCATGGTGTGGATGATCTGCGCATGATCGTTTTCAATATGCGCGAACGGCTGAAATGCTGGGCCGACGGCCATACGCAGAACGATCTCTTTTCGCGATTTGGCTATGCCTTTGTCCAGCCCAAGGGCTCGCCCTATCCGCCCATTCTGGACATGCATACGATCGACGGCCCAGTGACCATTGATGGCGCTGGTGGCCCGATCACGCTGACACCGTTCGAGGTCAACCATGGCAGCATCGACTCGCTCGGCTTTCGCATCGGGGATCTTGCGTATTTGCCAGATGTGGCAGAGATGAATGAAGATGCCTTTGCAATTTTGCAGAATCTGGACTGCTGGATCCTGGATGCGCTCAGACGAACACCCCACCCCACCCACGCCCATCTTGATCTGGCATTGGAGTGGATTGCGCATGTTTCGCCGCGCCGCGCGGTGCTGACAAACATGCATATTGATCTGGACTACGAAACCGTAAGAGCCGAAACGCCCGATAATGTGACCCCGGCCTATGACGGCATGGTGATCCGTTATGCGCTGTAGTCCGACTGTACAAACCTTGGCCAGCGCCGGATTGCGTATTTTTCAAAAAGAAGAAGCACAGGGAACCGCCCTGCCGACAGCCCGGCCCCTCAGGGCATCCCAAAGGCAAACGGCAGGGCTTCTCCTTTTGCGGTCATCGGCTCGCCAGCCTGTACCGCAGGCTCACAATGTCGCAGCATGGTTAAGGCCCGGTGAACGGGCGGCGGATCCGAAAAGATCCCAGAACCTTCTTCTTTTTCCAAATACGCAAATCCGACGGCAATGCAGCGGTGCTGGTGGCGCCATGACCGGGCAGCGCTGACATGCAGGCGTTGCTGGATGTGATTTTACCGGTCTTCTTGGTGATTGGTGCGGGCTATGCGGCTGTCTGGCGTGGCTGGTTCAGCGACAGCGCGGTTGATGGCCTGATGGCCTTCACCCAGAATTTCGCCATTCCCTGCCTGCTGTTCCGCGCGCTCTGGACGCTCGACATCGGGCCGAATTTCGATCCTTTGCTGCTGGTCAGTTTCTACACCGGATCGGCCACGGGTTTCACCGCCGGGCTTTTGGGTGCGCGGTATCTGTTCAACCGTGAGTGGGAAGATGCCGTGGCAATCGGGTTCTGCTGCCTGTTTGCCAATTCGGTCATGATTGGACTGGCTCTGACCGAACGGGCCTATGGCAGCGATGCACTTGAAGCGAACTACGTGATCGTGGCGCTGCATTCACCGTTTTGCTACGGCATCGGGATCACGGCGATGGAAATCCTGCGTGCCCGGGGCACGCCCGCGCGCCATTTGCCCCGCACCGTCCTGCGCGCCATGTTCCGCAATGCGCTGGTGATCGGGATTGCGCTGGGTTTGGCGGCCAACCTCATGCAACTTCAGATCCCTCTGCCGGTTACTGATGCACTGGACATGATGATCCGCGCGGCACTGCCCGCTGCCTTGTTCGGGATGGGCGGGGTCCTCTATCGCTACAAGCCCCAAGGCGATTTGCGGGTCATAGCCTATATCTGCGTCGTTTCACTGGTGTTGCACCCGACAATCACCTGGACGCTGGGAACCTTGTTCGATCTGCCAAAGCAGGCGTTCCGCTCTGCCGTTCTGACGGCGGCCATGGCGCCCGGTATAAACACGTATGTATTTGCCAACATGTACGGCAGAGCGCGGCGCGTTGCGGCCTCTGGCGTGCTGATTGCTACGGCCCTGTCGGTTGTGACCGCATGGCTTTGGCTGGCGGTGCTGCCATGAGTTTGCCCGATCAGAACAGAACCATGCTTGGCGTTTTGTTCATGGTTGCTTTTTGCATCATCGCTCCGGTTATGGATGCCTTTGCCAAGGCAACGCCCGAACATGTGCCGGTCGCCCAGATCCTCGCGGCGCGATTTGGCATTCAGGTCATGATCCTTGTGCCCTTGGCCCTTGCACTGCAGTTGGCCGCACGCCCCACCGGGCGAGACATCAGCCTGCATCTTGCACGCGGCGCTGCCCTATTGGCTGCCACCGCCTGCTTTTTCACTGCGGTGCGATACATGCCGATCGCAAACGCGATTGCGATCTTTTTCGTTTCTCCCTTCGTGACCACACTACTGGGCGCCGTATTTCTGAAGGAAACCGTGGGGTGGCGCCGAGTAAGCGCCTGCCTTGTCGGCTTTGGCGGGGCATTGCTGGTCATCCGGCCCAGTTTTACCGGCCTCGGAGCGGTTGCCTTGCTTCCGCTCAGCACAGCGTTTTTCTTTGCAGTTTACATGCTGCTGACCCGCAGCATGTCACAAAGGCTGCATCCATTGACGCTTCAGGCCCACACGGCACTGGCGGCCTGTCTTATCGTGTTCCCGCCGCTGATTGCGATGGATGGCAGCGGATCGCGTTATTTCGATCCGGTCTGGCCGACCGGGTTGGCGATCTGGACGCTCTTGGGTGTTGGGCTGATCGCGACAGTTTCGCACCTGTGCATCACCTATGCCCTGCGCTTTGCCCCGGCATCGACCGTCGCGCCTCTGCAATACCTCGAGATCGTCGGTGCGACAGCCGTGGGCTACATTGCCTTCAATGATTTTCCCAAGCCGCTGACGTGGCTTGGAATCGCAATCATTGTGGCTTCGGGGCTGTTCCTGTTCGCAAGAGAGCGTGATCTGGGGCGAAAGACCGACAGGCCGCCGCCCCCGCCATAGACCGGACCCCGGGCTTTAGTCTGCGGACCAGCCGCTGACCGCCTTGACCTCGACAAAGTCGTGGATCCCCCAGCTGCCGCCTTCACGCCCGTTGCCCGATTGCTTCATCCCCCCAAAGGGTGAGCCGGCTGCGCGGCTTTCACCGTTCATCTCGACCATGCCAGAGCGCAGAACCCGGGCCAGACGGTTGCGCCGGGCGCCATCTGAGGATTGCACATAGTTGGTAAGGCCATACGGCGTGTCGTTGGCCATCTCGACGGCCTGTTCTTCGGACTCGAACTTCATGATCGACAGAACCGGGCCAAAGATTTCCTCGCGCGCGATGGTCATGTCGGGCGTGACATCGGCAAAGACCGTTGGCCGGACATAGAAGCCTTTGTTCAGTCCGTCAGGCCGGCCGGGCCCGCCCGTCACCAGACGCGCGCCTTCGTCGATCCCCTTTTGAATGAGATCCTGGATCTTGCCCCATTGCACCGCGTTGACGACCGGTCCCATGTGGCGGCCTTCTTCGGATGCCGGCCCGACTGTGACCTTGGCAGCGACGGCTCCGGCTTCTTCGACCGCTGCATCATAGCGCGATGCCTCGACCATCATCCGGCTCGGCGCATTGCACGACTGGCCCGTGTTGTTCATCATATGAAGGACGCCGCGTTTCACGGCCTTTTCATCGGCGTCGGCGAACACGAGGTTGGCGCCTTTGCCGCCCAGTTCCAGATGAACCCGCTTGAGCGTATCGGCCGCCGCCTTGGAGATCAGCTTGCCCGCGCGGGTCGAGCCTGTGAAGCTGACCATATCCACATCCGGATGGGCCGAAAGCTGACTGCCGACACCCACACCATCACCATTGACCAGATTAAAGACCCCTGCGGGTATGTCCGCTGCATCCATGATCTCGGCAAAGATCATCGCATCCAGCGGGCTTTCCTCGGATGGTTTGAGAACCATGGTATTGCCTGCAACCAGCGCGGCGCCAACCTTGAGCGTGACCTGGTTCATCGGCCAGTTCCACGGCGTGATCAGCGCACAAACGCCCACGGCTTCGTGGATGATGCGGTCGCTCGGGGCGTGATCGCCCAGCGGCGCTTCCCATTCGAAGGCCTTCGCCGCATTGATAAAGCCCTTGAGATGCCAAAGCCCCGCGCCCACCTGTTGCGTCCGGGACATTTCGATCGGCGCACCCATTTCAAGGCTCATGGCGTCAGCCAGATCAGACACCCGTGCCTTGTAGGCCGTGTAGATGCGCTCAAGCGCGGCAATGCGATCTTCGGGCGGGGTTGCCATCCAACCCGGCAGAGCGGCCTTGGCCGCGGCCACCGCGGCATCGGTGTCAGCCTGACCGCCCAGCGAAATCACCGCACAGGGTTCTTCTGTCGAAGGGTCAATCACTGCGTGATCAGAACCGGCAATCGGATCGGTCCACTGCCCATTGATATAAAACTGTTTGCGTTCGATCATCAGAGTTCCCTCTTGCTCAGGCATTGCGATGTGCTCGCGACACTCTGTCACTCTGCCCCCGCGCCCGCAAGATGGCCTTTAACTCGGCCTGTGCCGCGCTTACTTGGGTAGACAAGACCAACCCCCAAGGAGAGACCGATGGGCCTGCGTATCAATGATGAAATCCCGAACCTGACCGTAACCACGGATCACGGCGAACTGAGCCTGCATGACTGGATCGGTGACAGCTGGGCGATCCTGTTCTCGCACCCAAAGGACTACACACCTGTCTGCACGACGGAATTCGGCGCCGTGGCGCAACTGGCTGACGAATGGGAAAAGCGCGGCACCAAGGTGATGGGCATCTCTGTCGATGGCGTCGAAGAGCACAAAGGCTGGAAGGGTGACATCGAAAAAACTTCGGGAGCCAAGGCCGGTTTCCCGATTATCGCCGACGAAGACCTGACCGTGGCCAAAGCCTTTGACATGCTTCCAGCCGAGTATGTCTTGCCTGATGGCCGCACCCCGGCAGATTCCGCGACAGTCCGCGTCGTCTTTATCATTGGTCCGGACAAGAAATTGAAGCTGTCGATGACCTACCCCATGACGGTTGGCCGGAACTTTGCCGAAGTGCTACGCGCGCTGGACGCGCTGCAAACCTCGGCCCGTGAAAACGTGGCTTTGCCCGCGAACTGGACCGTAGGACAGGACGTGATTGTACCGGTTGCCGTCTCGGACGAGGATGCGATCGCAAAATACGGCGCAATCGAAACAGTGCTGCCCTACCTGCGCAAAGCCAAACTGCCGACCTGACCCGGCAGAGCAGCGCAAGACGAATATTGGCGGGCGTCCCTCTTGGGGCGCCCGTTTCGTTTCCTATCAAACGCTTTTAGGCAAAACCGGTTTCCACCCTCGGCGCTTCTGCTCTAGCGTGGCGGCATGGTACAAGATCGCCCCCTTCTGGGCATCGCCCTGATGCTGGGCTTTTGCGTGCTGGCGCCTTTTGCCGATGCGCTGGCCAAATTACTTGGCCCATCGATGGGTGTTGGTCAGTTGGTCACGCTGCGGTTTGCATTTCAGGTGCTGATCCTCGTTCCCTTGGCCATGGCAACAGGGCGGGTAATGCGCCTGCGTGGGCCTGTCTTATGGCTGGTTGTTTTTCGCACGCTTTTGCACATCGCCGGGATCGGGACGATTTTCACCGCTCTTTTGTATCTGCCGCTCGCGGATGCGATTGCGATCGCCTATGTCATGCCCTTTATCATGCTGCTGCTTGGCCACTGGTTTCTGGGTGAGGAAGTTGGCTGGCGCCGCATCGGTGCCTGTGTCGTCGGCTTTGTCGGAACCCTGCTGGTGCTGCAACCTGCCTTTGCTGACGTTGGCTGGCCCGCCATCCTGCCCTTGATCGTAGCCTTTATCTTTGCGGCCTACATGCTGGTGACACGCAAGATCGCCCAAGCCACGGACCCGATAGGCGTGCAGGCATTGTCTGGCGTGATCGCCCTTGTGGTCCTCGTGCCGATCATGAGCATTGTTCCACAAGGCACCCTGCCCGCGCTGGACTGGGCGCCCCCTGATGCCAAAAGCTGGTGGCTGATCGCGACCATGGGTCTGTGCGGCACGGTCGGGCACTTGTTGATGAGCTGGTCGCTGCGCTACGCGCCGGCCAGCACATTGGCCCCGATGCAATATCTTGAAATCCCGATGGCCGCGCTGGTCGGATACATTCTCTTTTCCGACCTGCCCGGTCCGCTGGCCAGCCTCGGCATTGCCATTACCATGGCGGCAGGCGTCTACATCGTCATGCGCGAGCGGGCCACCGCGGGGCCTGATCCAGCCCGGACAGCAGCGCATCCAGACCGCTCTGCGGCAGAATAAGCACCATCTCGGGCGCCTCCATCGTCAGACTAACAGCATCCGTGACCTCGTTCGAGGTGCCCACCGTTCCCGAAGGGGCAAAGTCGATCCCGTCAATCGGCCAGCGCAGCCCAAGGCTTTGGCCGCGAACCGGGCCCATCGGAAAAAGGGACAGGCGTGTGCCCTTGGGCAGATCGAGATGCAGCTGTGGCGGGCAGATCACGGCGATATCATCGCGGCCAATCAGAACACACAGACGATCAGCACGCCGCGCCAGAACGGTCAACGCGGCCAGTGTGTGGTCCAGTCGCTTGCCCAGAAATCCATGAGCCAACACCAATGGCGCCTCGATATGGCGCAAAGCCTTGTCGAAATCGGTACTGTCCTGTTCCGCGATCCGGCGCAGCACACCACCGGGCAATTGAGCCTGAAGATTTGGCGCAAGCGAATCCATGTCTCCGAACACCGCATGGGGGATCATGCCCAAACCAAGGACTATTTCGGCACCACCATCCGCGGCTACGATACAATCCGCGCGCTCAAGCGCCGATTTCAGCAGGTTTTCCTGACAATCTCCGCCGCCCACCAGAACAACTGGCCCAGAACTGTGAACAATCGTGGATTTCATGTCGAATTAATGGCCTTTTGCGAAACAGATCACAATCAAGTCACGAAATGATACCCTGCAGGGCACAGATTCGATCAGCTTTGGTCTTGGAGGTCATGGTAAACACCGTGTTGCGTTACGACAGAAAGTGAGCACCCGATGGCGAGTTCGAGCAAAATTCTTACAGTCTCCTATGGCACCTTCTCCTGCACGGTGGAAGGGTTCGAGGATCCGCTGGAGACCATGAAGGACACCACACACTTTTTCCGCCGTGTGGTCAGCGAAGACCGATTCTTTGGGGCTGAACCGCCTCAGTACGATCCGGAAATGGCCAGCGCGCTGCTGGCCCAGCAGATCGAAACCGAATCTGCAGAAGGCAAAATCACGCTGCGCCCCGCGCTTGGTGGCGCTGCCGCTGCTGCCTCGGCTGGTGCCCTCAGCGCAGCCCTCGCCGCCGGTCCGTCCCGCGCGCCTGCCGCAGAAGACCTGCCAGACGACGACACCATTGAGGCGGCCGCCATCGCCGCTGAACTGGTCGAGCAAGCAGATGATGCCGATCACGGCGAGACCGCGGCCTTTGACGACGCTGCCGTAGACGCAATTGAAACAGAAGACTTCTACCTTGGCTCTGTACTGGCAGCCGAGGATGAGCCCGTGGCCGAGGAAGCGCCTGCTCCGCTTTCCGCCACGCAGGAATCCATGGCTGAGAAGCTCAGCCGTATCCGCGCTGTCGTGTCCGACAATGCAGACGATCTAGACCCCGGTTCGGATGTTGCAGAAGACAGCGACCGCGAAGAGGAAGCCGAATTCGACGAAGGCGCGCTTTCGTCGATCCTCGATGATCTCGAAAAGGATCAGGCCGAAGATGTGTTCGACATTGCCGAAGCCGAAGTTGCTGCCGAAGTGACAGAGGTCGAAGACACCAACATGTTCACGGATACCGTCGCCGGCTTGATGGCTTCCGAAGATGCAGCGCTGGATGCCGAAGACGACGTGTCTGATCTCGACACCCTGTTCGACGACGAAGATGATTCCGAATTTGACGCTGGCGACGATCCGATGGTGTCCACAGCAACAGATACCTCGGAAGTCGATGCATCGGCAGAAGATGAATGGGACGCATTCTCTGACGCGGACTGGCAGGATGACGAAGAACTGACATCCGATGCCGAGGCCGTCGCTGACCCGGAACCTGAACCCGAAGTTGTGCCAGCCACAGTAAAAGGCCCGGTGCGCGCCCGCGTCATCAAGGTCAAACGGGCCGAGTTCGAAAAGGCGGTTGCCGAAGGCCAGCTTGAAGAAGTCGAAGATGAAGCGCCCGCTGCAAGCCAGGCCAGTGAGACCTCGCTGACCAACGAAGATGAAGCAGAACTTGCCCGTGAACTCGAAGCGGTCAAGG
This sequence comes from Paracoccaceae bacterium, assembly GCA_020630695.1. GTDB lineage: Bacteria > Pseudomonadota > Alphaproteobacteria > Rhodobacterales > Rhodobacteraceae > Thalassococcus_A > Thalassococcus_A lentus. Next base: position 31,654 of record JAHDIS010000042.1, read on the forward strand.
CTGAACTGGCCGGGGATTTTGGCGATTGGGATGATGAAGACGAAGAAGGCGACGCCTTTGCTGCAGCGCCTGAGATCGAAGCACCCATTGCAGAGGCCGCGTCTTCCGATTGGGATGACGACTGGGACGAGGACGATGAAGAAGATGATGCAATGGCCGAAGCCAGCGCGCCTCTTCGCCTCGACAATCCGGTAACGACAGACCGCGAATGGGACACTGATTTCGACGCACTGGATGCCAAGGCAGCCGCCGTCGAAGCGCTTCAGACCGACGCCGAAACGCTTGAGGATTCCGCATTGGAAAGCGCGCGCAAAGCGGTCAAGATGGCCAGCCCGGCACGCGCCATGCTGACCGAGCAAAACGTCGAAGACAACGATACCTCGCGGATTCTCGATCAGACCAACGAAGAACTGGACGAGCCAGAAGGCAACCGCCGCCGCAGCGCCATCGCACATCTGCGGGCCGCAGTCGCCGCGACCAAGGCTGACCGGCTGCTGGGACGCAAGCCCGACGCAGAACAACAGGCCGAGCCCTACCGCGAAGACCTTGCCAATGTCGTGCGGCCCCGCCGTCCGCAGGCAACCGGTGAACGCAGTGCCTCGGATGCGCGCCCTGCCCCCCTGAAACTGGTTGCCGAACAGCGTATCCCGGAACAGCCCGCAGAACCGGCCGCGCCTGTACGCCCACGCCGCGTCTCGCGCCGCATCGAGGCTGCTCCGGCCGCTGTTGAAGCGGCAGCGGCAAGTGGCGGTTTTTCGGACTACGCCGAAGGTGTTGGCGCCCGTGAGCTGCCAGAATTGCTGGAAGCGGCCGCTGCCTACATGTCCTTCGTGGAAGGACGCGATCAATTCTCGCGCCCTCAGTTGATGACAATCCTGCGCCAGGCAGAAGGGGCCGAGAGCAGCCGCGAAGATCGCCTGCGCAGCTTTGGACAGTTGCTGCGCGAAGGTAAGATCGAAAAGACATCAGGCGGACGCTACACCGCATCCGACCGGATCAGCTTCAAGCCGCGCAAAGCAGGCTGAACACCTCCAAGACTGACAGACGAAAGGCGGGCTTTTGGCCCGCCTTTTTCGTTGTGCTTTCAAACACTGCCCGATGGGACGGCGGGTGGGGCGATCTGCGCAGCGCGCAGGAGCGCCATCCAACGGTCCCGTCAGTCCTCGGGCGGCGCGTCCGGATCAGCCTGACCAACCCCTTTGAAGACGAACTTGAACGGCAGAGCCCAAACGATGCCAAGAGCGACATAGACCAGAAATTCGAGCCAGATCGGTGGCCGGTCCAGCCAGTTCATAACTGTCACTGCCGCCATGATATAAAGCGGTAGTCCAACCAGAAGGATCAAAAGCGACAGCCGCCGCCGGGTTTTATAACGCAATGCCATGCCTGCCAGTTAGTCCGCGAAGGGGTCGGTGACAAGGATGGTGTCGTCCCGTTCCGGCGAGGTGGACAGCAAAGCCACCGGGCAGCCAATCAACTCCTCGACACGGCGCACGTATTTTACAGCATTTCCGGGCAACTCTGCCCAGCTGCGCGCACCTTCTGTGCTCTCACTCCAGCCCGCCATCTCTTCGTAGATCGGCGTGCAACGAGCCTGCTGATCAGACGCGGTCGGCAGATAGTCAAGACGTTCGCCATCCAACTCATAGCCAACGCAGATTTTCAGCGTTTCAAAACCGTCCAGAACGTCCAGCTTGGTCAGCGAAATGCCATTCACACCGGATGTGGCGCAGGTCTGGCGGACCAGCGCGGCATCGAACCAGCCACAGCGGCGCTTGCGACCCGTGGTGGTGCCAAATTCATGTCCGCGCTCACCCAGACGCTGCCCATCGGCATCTTCCAACTCGGTCGGGAAAGGGCCTTCGCCGACGCGCGTGGTATATGCTTTGACAATGCCCAGCACGTAGTCGACCGATCCCGGCCCCATGCCAACACCAGTCGCAGCCTGACCCGCAATGACGTTTGACGACGTGACAAAGGGATAGGTGCCAAAGTCGATGTCGAGCAGAGCGCCTTGCGCGCCTTCAAACAGGATGCGTTGCCCCTGCTTGCGGCGTTCGTTCAGAACTTTCCAAACCGGCGCGGCATAAGGCAGGATCTTGGGCGCGATCTCTTGCAGATTTGCGAGCAGCGCTTCGCGGTCAACCGGCTCGATTCCCAAACCTTTGCGCAGAGGATCGTGGTGCTGCAACGCGCGATCAACACGCGCAACCAAGGTCGCATCGTCCGCCAGATCTGCCACGCGTACCGAACGCCGGCCAACTTTGTCCTCATAGGCCGGGCCGATCCCGCGACCGGTTGTTCCGATCTTGGTGCCCTTGCTGGCCGCTTCTTCGCGCGCGCGATCCAATTCGCCGTGGATCGGCAGGATCAGCGGTGTGTTTTCCGCAACCATCAGCGTTTCCGGATTGATCTGAACGCCCTGCGCAGAAACCGTTTCGATCTCTTTCACAAGATGCCAGGGGTCCAGCACAACACCGTTGCCGATCACCGAAAGCTTGCCGCTGCGCACAACACCTGACGGCAGCGCGTGCAGCTTGTAGACCTTGCCATCCACCACAAGCGTGTGGCCAGCATTATGCCCGCCCTGAAAGCGGCAGATCACATCGGCGCGGCTGGACAGCCAGTCCACGATCTTGCCTTTGCCTTCATCGCCCCACTGAGCGCCCACGACGACCACATTTGCCATGCTGATAGCCTTTGTCTGAAAGTAAACCCGCGCCCGTATAGCGATGCCTGCGCCTGCGCGAAACTGCTAAATGACCGCAGGGCGCGGGAACCATGCTGGACAGGGGCGAATTTTGCAGGCAGCAAGGACGAAAGACCGGAGACCCAAGACATGAGTTTTTTACTGCGCTGGCTGTTTGCCTTCATCCTTCTCGCCGCAACATACAATCCGACTCGGTTCAATTTTGTTCGGTGGGCCACGGAGAATGCGGACACGCAATTGCCGCTGACCGTTCTGTTCGGTCTGGTTTTGCTGGTTGGTTACATCATCTATTTGCGTGCCACCCTGCGTTCGATCGGCGTTTTCGGCATGGTGCTGGTGCTTGCTCTGGTCGGCGCGATTCTCTGGGTCGCTTTTGACTTTGGCTGGCTCGATCTGAGCAACCCCAGACTGACCACCTGGATCGGTATCTTTGCGCTATCGATCGTTTTGGGGATCGGCCTCAGCTGGTCCATCGTGCGGCGCAAGCTGTCCGGACAGGTCGATATGGACGACGTCGAGGAATAGCCGCAACCGTCTGGCCCGTCGCGTTTAGCCAGCGTCGATCCGAACCGGATCGCCATGGGGCGTGTTCAAATACGCGCGTTCCCACTGCGCCTTCAAACCCGCAAGCGCCTCAGCCTCGGCAAGGTTTTTGCGGGTGCAGATCCGTTCAAGCGCGTCGATCCACGCCAAAAAGTAGTCATCGCCACCGTCCAGCTCTTTGGTCAGCCCATGTTCTGCCAAGACAACACCGAAGACCTCGGCCCAGTCCGGCCAGGCAAAGGCGCCTTTTTCGTTCAGATGAACAGCCAAGGCAAAGGCTTGCGCATGCCATGGTGCCTCAAAGACAGGCTGAGGGGCTTGGGTCATGATGCGGGCTCCAGATAGCTTTCCCACAAATCGCAGGTCACTTCGTCCCCGGCCCGCTCGGGCTGGCTCCACAGATCAGCAGCATCGAACACAACCGTGTAGAGCGGTTCAGGCTGTTCGCCAAAGCCATGTGCATTGGCATCCGGCAAGACGTGACAGCCATGGCGCAAAATGACCGTACCAACGGCACCGGCCGCATAGCCGGGCAGCCGTGTGTGTCCGCCCGGAACCTGCGCATTTCCGGCAGGCTTGCGGGTGCGGACCCGCGCACCGGGGTGAAACCGTGGCTCCGGGCCTTCGCGCAGGCTGGGCCCACCCGAGGCCAGAACACCGGCCACGCGGTCTGCTGGCAGTCGGCGGGCGGACAGTGGCGACGGCTCAGGTGGCCCGCCAGCCAATTCAGCCCGGCTGACAACACCATTCGCCACCAGCAGGTTGGCCAAACCGGCCATCCATTTTTCATAGTATGAAAACCGGGTGTAGTCCTTGGGGCTCAGTCTTTCGCGGGCATGCCGCGATGTATCGAGCGACCATTGCCCCAGCGCACCGGCGGCAAGCGTGACGGCCAAAGCGCGAGCGTGCCAGTCCTTTTCGAACACCGGGCCATCTTCCGGATCGGGTTTGACGCGACCATCACCGTATCGTCCCCCCATGTCATGCACACGGCTCATGGGGTATTCGCCAATCCGCAGCCAATCATACTATCGCGTGTGACCAGATCAGCCAGCGCCGCTTCATCAAGGCCATCGGTTCCTTCAGGTCTTTGCGGAATGACCAGATAGCGAATCTCGGCTGTGCTGTCCCAGACGCGCACGGCCTGCCCATCCGGCAACTGCACCCCGAAATCGGCCAGAACCGCCCGCGGCTCTCGCACGACGCGGGCGCGGTATGCATCGGATTTGTACCAGCCCGGCGGAATGCCCAAGAGCGGCCAAGGATAGCACGAACACAAGGTACACACGACGATGTTGTGTTGCTCAGCCGTGTTTTCGACGGCCACCAGATGTTCGCCCTGCCGGCCGTAAAAGCCCAGATCCGCACACACCGAAGTGGCGTCATCAAGCAACCGCTCTTTGAATGCCGGATCAGACCAGGCCTTGGCCACAACCTGCGCACCGTTTCTGGGGCCCACCTTGTGAGCGTAGGTTTCAATGATCTCATCCAGCGCAGCCGGATCAATCAACCCTTTGCGCGTCAGCAGGGTTTCCAGAGCCTTGACCCGCAGCGCCGGGTCTGGCGGCAGCAGGGCGTGATCATCGTCGTGGTCGTGGTGGTCATGTGGCATGCACAAAGGATGACGCCTGCCCGCTCATCGCGCAAGTCCCGGGTTGCACGCAAAGCCCGGTTCGCCTACATGAGCACGATACGAAACACGCGGTTCAACACGACAGGCGCTGCTCCATGGAAAATGTCCTACTGATCGTCCTTCTGCTTCTGGCGCTTGCGCTGATTGGCGTAGTGCTGCTTCAGCGCTCCGAAGGCGGCGGCCTTGGCATGGGCGGCGGTGGTGGCGGCGCCATGAGCGAACGCTCGGCGGCCACAGCCATGACCAAGCTGACATGGATCTTTGGCGTGGCCTTCATGGCGGTGTCCCTTTCGTTGACAATCATTTCCGCCCGCAATGCCGAAGGCACCTCTGTGATGGACCGCATCGGCGGTGCTGCCGCACCTGCCGCGGCGCAGAGTGACGGCGAGATCGACACCGACGCGCTTCTGCCTCCGCCCACAGCGGAAGAAGACGCACCCTTGGTTCCGCGCGCAGACTAAACGCACCAACCCACACTACACTTAGACAATCGCCCGCCGGCCCCAACAGCATCTTGGGGGCCGACTGGACAAATCATTCCGAATCCACTACTGGTCAAATCCCGTGATGCTGTCGCCCAACTCAGGTGACGGGTGATCAGATTCGCAAGCTGACACAGCTGGAACCAACCAGCTGAAAACACGGGGACACTCAGCACTATGGCACGCTTTATCTTTATCACCGGTGGTGTGGTTTCGAGTCTGGGCAAAGGTCTCGCCTCTGCCGCGTTGGGTGCCCTGTTGCAGGCCCGTGGGTTTTCCGTACGCCTGCGAAAACTGGATCCCTATCTGAACGTCGACCCCGGCACGATGTCGCCCTTTGAACATGGCGAAGTCTTTGTGACCGATGATGGCGCCGAAACCGATCTCGACCTTGGCCACTACGAACGTTTTACCGGCGTGCCTGCACGGATGACCGATTCCATTTCTTCTGGCCGCATCTACACCAACGTGCTCGAAAAAGAGCGCCGCGGCGATTACCTGGGCAAAACCATTCAGGTGATCCCGCATGTGACCAATGAAATCAAAGACTTCATC